>WRJA01000020.1 GCA_009782435.1 Oscillospiraceae bacterium | reverse complement strand
CGGGGTTGCCGGCCAGTATACTTTCGGGGCTTTCGGAGCGCTTGTATTTGCAATAGTGTTTCAAATGCCATGGTGGGCGTGCCTGATCGCCGCCGCGGTTTTCGGAGCGATTTGGGGCGCCGTTCCCGGAATCTTCAAAGCTCTTTTGAATATCAATGAGGTGATCACTTCGATAATGTTCAACTGGATAGCTCTTTTCGCGGTGAATACGATTATGTACGGCGGCGGCAGGAGCGTGATGTACGACGCGAACAAGACCAAGACATGGAGCCTTCGCACCGTGTTTCCGGACGCTGTGATCCCGGACCTCGGGATCGGCTCTTTCTTCGGTAACAGGTCGACCACGATAGCCGTGTTTTTTGCCGCGATCGTCGCAGTCGCAATGTATATCGTCCTCGATAAAACCACTTTCGGCTATGAACTCAAGGCCTGCGGGCTCAACAAAAACGCCGCCAAATACGCCGGGATAAACGATAAGAAAAGCATAATCATGTCTATGATCATAGCCGGCGGACTGGCAGGGTTCGGCGCGGGGCTGTATTATTTGTCCGGTATCGGCGAATGGAGCCCAATGGATTCAACGGCGCTTCCGAGTATCGGCTTCAGCGGGATATCCGTGGCGCTGCTTGCGCTGTCAAATCCCATCGGCATAATATTCTCCGCTCTGTTTATTTCGCATATAACAACGGGCGGAGGTTTCATGAACGCCAATCTGTATCCGCCGGAGATAGCCAATGTCATTTCAGGCATAATCATTTACCTGAGCGCGTTTTCACTGTTGTTCAAGCTTTTGATTAAAGATAAAATGCCGGGGTTATTCAGAGGCAAAAAGCCGGAGAGGAAAAAAGACGCAGGATCCGGCAAAGATGACTCGGCCGGCGGCGGAGAGGGGGTGGACGCATAATGCTGCTCCTTATCAAATACACGCTGCTGTACGCGACGGTGCTCATGCTCGTCGCGTTGGGAGGGATGTTCTCGGAGCGCAGCGGCATAATAAACATCGCGCTTGAGGGCATTATGGTCATAGGCGGTCTTATCGGCGTTATGATGATAAACATCATGCCCGACGGAGCATCCGGCTTTGCGCTTATTACAGCTTCGGTACTCGGAGCCGCGGCGGCGGGCGCATTGTACTCCTCGCTGCTTGCTTTCGCTTCGGTCAACCTGAAAGCGGATCAGACCATAGGCGGCACGGCGCTGAACCTCTTGGCGACAGCGGTTGCCATGGTCATCGTAAAACGCTTCAACGGGAACCAGAGCTCCAAGGTCGCGTTTGACAATACGGCATATATTTTCAATATAGGAAAACTCTCCGTAAATGTGTTTCTTTTCATCGGGCTTTTTGTGCTGGCGGTATCCGCTGTTGTTTTGTACAAAACGAGATTCGGCCTGCGTCTTCGCTCTTGCGGAGAGCATCCGCAGGCGGCGGATTCAGTGGGTATAAACGTATATAAGATGCGTTGGGCCGGAGTTGTGATCTCCGGCGCCCTCGGAGGTTTGGGCGGCTTCGCCTATATCGTCCCGTCCGTTCAAAGCTGGAATTTTGAGGTGGGCGTCGCCGGCATGGGATTTTTGGCTCTGGCGGTCATGATATTCGGCCAATGGAAACCGGGGAGGATATTCTTGGCGGCGTTGTTTTTTGCCTTGTTCAAGACGCTCGCCAACATAGCGGATTCGATCGATTTTCTCGCCGTTTTGAATTGGCCTAAGGAAATCTACAATATGATGCCCTTCGTGGCTTCGATGATAATCCTCGCTTTCACATCCAAAAAATCCCGCGCTCCCAAAGCGGAGGGGATACCCTATGACAAAGGCGGCAGATAGCGGTTACGGATAAAAAAACAAACAAACGCGGCTGCCGGGTTACGGCGGCCGCGTTTGTTACCGGTAAAGTATGAGCCGTGACGCTTACGCGGGTTTTTTCTTTCGGACAATGCTTATCCCGAAAAGCACCAAGATCATAAGCACGACGGCGACAGGCAAAACTATCCATATAGTGTTTACAAACGCCGTGATGATATAAGCCGCAAAAGAGACAAAAGCGACGGTCAAGGTGTACGGAAGCTGTGTCAAAACATGATTCATATGGTCGCATTGCGCGCCGGAGGACGACATTATGGTGGTGTCGGAAATCGGCGAACAGTGGTCGCCGCAGACGGCTCCCGCCAGACAGGCGGAAATGCCGATGATAAGCAGCGTCGGGTCTATGTTCGCAAATACCTTCACGACTATGGGGATGAGTATGCCGAAAGTGCCCCACGAAGTGCCTGTTGCGAAAGCCAGAAAACACGCGATAATGAAGACTATCGCCGGAAGGAAGTTTTTAAGGTTCTCAGCCCCGGCTTCAACAAGTCCCGCAACATAGTCGGCGCCGCCGAGCAGTCCTGTCATTCCCGAGAGCGTCCAGGCAAAGGTCAGTATCAAAATGGCAGGGACCATAGCCTTAAAACCGTCGGGTATCGCTTCCGCGCATTCTTTGAATTTGAGCGCGCCTCCCGCGACCATGTATATGACTATTATTATAAGGGCTATGACAGACCCCATCGAAAGACCGACGGAGGGGTCGCAATCGGCAAAGGAGTCGATAAAACCGGTTCCGGAAAAAAGACCGCCCGTATAGACCATGCCGCCTATGCAGCATACGACGAGGACTATTATGGGGAACACCAAGTCAATGACCTTGCCTTTTGCCGAAGCGCCGGTCTCCGAAATACCGGCGTAGGGGCGCGCGGACGTCGTATAGAGGTCTCCTTTTTCGGCGTTGCGCTCATGTATAGCCATCGGTCCGTAGTCAAACCTTTTTGCCGAGATGAATACTATCATCACTATCGTTAAAAGCGAGTAGAAGTTATACGGAATGGCTCTTATGAAAAGGTCTATTCCGTTATAGCCCTCCACGACGCCTGAGACGGCGGCGGCCCAAGAGGAAACAGGCGCGATCATGCATATTGGGGCTGCCGTCGCGTCTATCAGATACGCGAGTTTTGCCCGGGAAATGCCGAACTTATCCGTGACGGGACGCATAACGCTTCCTACCGTTAAGCAGTTGAAATAGTCGTCGACAAAAATAATTATCCCGAGCGCGAATGTCGCAAAAGCTGCGCCGCGTTTGGATTTTATTCTTTTCCTTGCCCAGCTCCCGTATGCGGACGAGCCCCCGGCGCGGTTCATCAGGACCACTGTTATTCCGAGTACAACGAGGAATATGAGTATTCCGACATTCCAAGGGTCCGACAAAGAAGCTGTGAAGCCGTCGACCAGTATGGTGTTAAGGGTCATCTCAAGGTTGAAGTCGGAATAAAACAATGCGCCCGCGACTATTCCGATAAAAAGTGAACTGTATACTTCTTTGGTAATCAGCGCAAGCGTAATGGCGATAACGGGGGGGATGAGCGACCAAAAAGTCCCGTACATACCGCTCACATGCTCGGCTCCGCCGGCGGCAAAAGCGTGAGAGGTCACCAAAGCGGCCAAGATTATAATAAGCAATACACAAGTTAGTATTTTCTTTTTCCCGGTAAACATAAGCCGTCTCCGATTTCAGACGAGCGCCGCGGTTATTATCGCCATTTTATATACTTCGTCGGCGTTGCAACCGCGTGAAAGGTCGTTTATCGGGGCGTTAAGACCCAAGAGTATGGGGCCGTAAGCCTCAAATCCGCCGAGTCGCTGAGCTATTTTGTAACCTATATTGCCTGAGTCGATATTCGGGAAAATAAAAGTGTTCGCGAAACCGGCGACGGGCGAACCGGGAAATTTCAGCTGCCCGACAACGGGCGATACGGCCGCGTCGAACTGCATCTCGCCGTCTATCGCGAGATTGGGAGCCGCGGCTTTTGCCTTTTCGCAGGCGTTCTTGACAAGATCCACGCTTTCGCCTTTTCCCGAGCCTTTTGTCGAGTATGAGAGAAAAGCGATTTTTGGGTCGATTCCGAATATTTTCGCGCAGTTTGCGGTTTCGAGCGCTATTTCGACCAATTCGTCTTCCGAAGGCGCGGGGTTTATCGCGCAGTCACCCATGGCCAAACGCTCTTCGCCTTCAGGACCCGAGCGCACCATGATAAAACAGGATGATACTATCTTATTGCCCGGTTTTGTCTTAACAAGCTGAAGAGCGGGGCGGACGGTGTCGGCCGTTGAGTATGTGGCGCCCCCGAGCAGAGCGTCGGCGACGCCCATGCTGACCAGCATGGTCCCGAAATAATTGCTTTTTTTGAGCGCGTCGCGGCATTCGTCGGCGGACATTTTTCCTTTTCGCAGCTGTGTCATTTTTTCGATCATGGCTTCAATGCCGGAATAGCTGTCAGGGTCGATTATTTCCGAGCCGTCAATATTAAAGCCTCCGTCCGCGGCGGCGGCCTTTACGTCCTTGGGATTACCCAAAAGTATTACCCCGAGGAAATTGCCGGCGTTCAGTCGCGACGCTGCTTCAAGTATCCTGCGGTCCGTTCCTTCGGTGAATACTATTTTTCTTGGATTGGCCCTTAAGTTTTCGATAAGCTTGTCAAACACTCCGCATACCTCCGATTTTAAATAATAAAATGTTCAGGCCGGTTCACGAGTGAAGCGGCGTTATTGAAAACAACTTTAACCGGTTTGGCGGGAAAAGTCAAGTGGAATGCCGCATTTAATCTCTTTGCAAATGTCCGTATTTATCTCTTTACAATCTTTTTACATGCGGATATAATATACAATCGGTAATCACAGAGTCGGGAGTGTTGCTGATGGAACGGAATTTTTCCGGCATAATGTCCGAATTAAGGAAAAAACAAGGCGTCAGCCAACGAAAGGCGGCCGCGGATCTGCAGGTGAGCCAAGCGTTGCTGTCACACTATGAAAACGGCATGCGCGAACCCGGCTTGGCGTTTGTGTGCCGCGCTTGCGATTACTACGGGGTTACAGCCGATCATTTGCTCGGAAGAAACGAAAAAGACGCCGCTCTTGTCTCTTTTGTCGACGAATTGAAAAAGCTGGCAAAACGCGCGGAAGAGTCTCTTTTATGATTAATGCCGGCCCGCCGCCGGAGCGGAAGTGATTTTATTGACAGACATGCAAAGGATACGCAATTTTTCGATAATAGCGCATATTGACCACGGAAAATCCACATTGGCGGACCGCTTGCTTGAAATGTGCGGAGCCGTGGATAAAAGAGATATGGAAAACCAACTGCTCGACGATATGGAGCTTGAGCGCGAAAGAGGCATAACAATAAAAGCCCGTGCGGTGAATCTGCCTTACAGGGCCGAAAACGGACTTACTTACAGTCTTAACCTTATCGATACGCCGGGACATGTCGATTTCAACTACGAGGTTTCAAGGTCGCTTGCCGCTTGCGAGGGCGCTTTGCTTGTGGTCGACGCGTCGCAGGGGATAGAGGCTCAGACGCTTGCCAACACATATCTTGCCATGGAGCATGATCTTGAGGTCGTCCCCGTAATAAACAAAATCGATCTGCCCGGAGCCGACCCGGCCCGGGCAAAAACCGAGATCGAAGACATTATCGGCATACCGGCGCTCGACGCTCCTGAGATAAGCGCCAAGCTCGGCATAAATATAAACGCGGTGCTCGAAGAAGTAATAAATAAGATCCCCGCCCCGAAAGGAGACCCCGAAGCCCCTCTGCGCGCTTTGATATTCGACAGCAGATATGACAGCTACAGGGGCGTTATCGTGTATATGCGGATTTTTGACGGCGTTATCCGATCGGATTCGGAAATACTCATGATGGCTTCCGGGGCCAAATACAAGGTCACTGAAGTGGGGCGTCTCTTGCCCATTGGGTTTTCTCCCTGCGACGCTCTTTCGGCCGGAGAGGTGGGATACTTGACCGCCGCAATAAAAAATGTGGCGGATACTCAGGTCGGCGATACGGTCACAAGCGCCGCCGATCCCGCGGCTGAGCCCATGCCGGGATACCGTCCTGCGCAGCCTATGGTGTTTTCGGGAGTATACACGACGGACGGGGCGAAATATCCGGATCTTCGCGACGCTTTGGAGAAATTAAAGCTCAACGACGCCGCTTTGTCATTCGAGCCGGAAAGTTCCGTGGCTTTGGGCTTCGGCTTCCGCTGCGGATTTCTGGGCCTTTTGCATATGGAGATCATCCGCGAGCGTTTGGAGAGAGAGTATAATCTGGAACTGATCACAACGGCGCCCTCGGTCATATATAAGATCATACAGGCCGACGGCGCAGTCAAAATGATCGATAATCCTTTGAATTTCCCTCAGCCTTCAGCGGCGGCACAGGCTGAGGAGCCTTTTACCGACGCTTCGATAATGTGCCCCGGCGAATATGTCGGCAATATCATGGAGCTGTGCAATGACCGGCGCGGCGAGTATAAAAACATGAAGTATCTTGACGAAAACCGCGTCGAACTGAAATACGATCTTCCGCTGAATGAAATAATATATGATTTTTTCGACGCCCTGAAAGCCCGGTCACGGGGCTACGCGAGCTTGGACTATGAATTCTCCGGATACAGGCCGTCGGAGCTTGTGAAGCTGGATATACTGCTCAACGGCGAGCAGGTCGACGCTTTGAGCTTTATCGTCCATAAGGATAAAGCCTATGCGAGGGGCAGAAAGATAGTCGAAAAACTGAAGGACAATATCCCGCGGCAGCTCTTCGAAGTGCCGGTACAAGCGGCGATCGGCGGGAAGGTGATAGCGAGGGAAACGATAAGAGCAATGCGAAAAGACGTTTTGGCCAAATGCTACGGAGGCGACATAACGCGCAAAAAAAAGCTGCTCGAAAAGCAGAAAGAAGGCAAAAAACGCATGAGGAAACTCGGAAGCGTTGCCGTGCCGCAGGAGGCTTTCATGGCGGTTTTGAAACTCGACGAATGAGACCTGAAATAAAACGCCCCCTTCTCAGAAGAAGAAGAAGGGGGCGTTTTATTTCAGGTCTTAAAACAATTCGGTTTTCCAGAGCCCGTGCAGATTGCAATAGGCGTAAACGGAAATCGGCTGCTCTTTTTTCAGAGCGAATTCAACTGCAGGCTTGCTCTCGTGAGTGAGGGATTTGCGGTGGCCGCCCGCGTCCGTGCGCAGATAGATCCATTTGATGAGATGGCCCTCGTCCATAGGATGAGGGGCGGATCCCACGTTGACCGTTACGGTATCTCCGGAGACAGAAACGACCGGCACGTGTTTTTCTTTGGCGGCGTCAGCCGAATTAGCCGCAAGTTCGCTCATTTCATCGCCGCAGCAAGTCATTGGGGCGCCGGAGCTTTCGATCATACCTACAAGGTTTCCGCAGCGTTTGCATAACAAGAATCTTGCCATATAGAGACCCTCCCAATACGTTATTTGTATAATGATATCACCGTTTGATGAACAATTCTACATTAAATTTTCGACCGGGAAACTGTGCGGCAGTTTATACGGCAACTATTTGCACTTTCCCGTCATTGGCGGTCAGGCCGATCTTACTGAGACCGGTGTTGCGGTTGTCGATCATTTCCGTGGCTATGCGGTCTTCGATCTCTTTTTGTATAAGCCGCCGCAGGTTCCTGGCGCCGTAAGTCAGGGAATAGCTTTTTTCCGTAAGGTAGCCTATCACAGAGTCGTCGAAAGTGATCTCGATGCTTTTTTCCGCGAGGACTTCGCGGAGTTCATCAAGCATAAGCCGCGCTATCGACTTGAAGTTTTCTTCCGTCAGCTTGTTGAAGCAGACTATCTCATCGACCCGGTTTATGAATTCGGGTCTCAAAAACTCATTGAGCGCCTTGAGCGCCTTTTCTTTGCTCTGCTCGTTTATGCTTTGATTAAAGCCCACGCTGCCTGTTTTTTTGTCGCTTCCCGCGTTAGTCGTCATAACGATAACGGTGTTTTCAAAATTGACCGTGCGGCCCTGAGCGTCGGTAATATGCCCATCGTCAAGTATTTGCAAAAGCACGTTCAAAACGTCGGGATGCGCTTTTTCTATCTCGTCAAACAGGATAACGCTGTAAGGCTTGCGGCGTATCTTCTCTGTCAGCTGCCCCGCTTCGTCATAACCGACGTAGCCGGGGGGGGAGCCGATGATACGCGACACGGAGTGTTTTTCCATGAACTCGGACATATCGAGCCTGACAAGCGATTCAGGCGAATTGAACAAATCGGCGGCGAGCCGCTTCACAAGTTCTGTTTTTCCGACGCCGGTGGAGCCGACGAAGATAAAGCCCGAGGGTTTTCTCTTTGAGGAAAGCCCGACGCGGTTGCGTTTTATGGCGGCGCATACCGTGTCGACAGCCTCGTCTTGCCCGATCAAATGGACTTTCAGGCGGTCGCCCAATTTCGCAAGGCGTTCATATTCGGCTTCTCTGATGTTTGTGGCCGGTATCTTGGTCCATAGCTCAATGATTCTCGCCAGGTTTTCGGCCGAGAGATCCGGTATGCCCTTGCTTTTAAGAACGGAAAGCTCATCGGAAAGCTGGATGTTTCGGCTGCGTATCTCGGCGATCCGCTCATAATGCTCGTTCATGGCGTCGGAGAGCAACAGTTCGCTCTCTCTGTCAAGATCGGCGATCTCCTTTGTGATCTCTTCCATTCTCGCCATGTTTTTATTTTTCAGGTTGACGTCGGAGCAGGCCTCGTCTATCAGGTCTATTGCCTTGTCGGGAAGGAAGCGGTCTGTTATGTATCTCTCCGACATTATAACGGCTTGTCTGCACATTTCGTCGGAAATGCGTACGCAATGGTATTTTTCGTAGTAATGCCGTATGCCTTTCAGTATTTCAATGCTGTCTTCAATCGAAGGCTCCGATACGGTCACAGGCTGGAAGCGGCGTTCCAGAGCGGAGTCCTTTTCAATTCTTTTACGGTATTCTGTAAAAGTAGTCGCGCCAATGACCTGTATTTCGCCTCTCGACAGAGCGGGCTTCAGTATATTGGCGGCGTTCATAGAACCCTCCGCGTCTCCCGCGCCGACGATGGTATGGACTTCGTCTATTACCAGAATGACGCTTCCGTGCTTTTTTATCTCCTCGATAAGGCCTTTCATACGGCTTTCAAATTGACCTCGGAACTGCGTGCCGGCTACCAAGGCTGTCAAGTCCAAGAGAAAAACTTCTTTATTACGGAGTTTATACGGCACTTCGCCGTCCGCTATCCGCTGTGCAAGACCTTCGGCTATGGCTGTTTTACCGACGCCGGGCTCGCCTATGAGACAGGGGTTGTTTTTCTGCCGCCGGTTCAAGATCTGTATCACGCGTTCCAATTCTTCCTCGCGACCGACCATCCTGTCCAATTTACCGTCGTGGGCTCTTATCGAAAGGTTTATGCAGTAATTATCCAAGAATTTATGCTTTGACTGGCGCTGCCCGTTGTCTTTGGCGTTCCCGTGAGAACGGGGATCGCCGCGATTTTCCGCGCCCGTTCCCGGATTGTCCGGTCCGCCGAAAAGCCTGTTAAGGAAGGGGAAGGTCGCGGTTTTTCCGTCGTCATCGCTGTCGTTTCCCGAAACCTCGATTTCCATCAACCCTTCGGCGCCGTTCAAGGCGTCCATCATTTCGCTTGAGAGGCCGTCAAGCTCTTCGTCCGTGATGCCCATTTTTGAGATTATGTCGTCGACCGGCTTGATATGCAATTCACGGGCGCATTTCAGACATATGCCTTCGTTGAATTGATGTCCGTTTTCGATCTTTGTAATAAATATCACCGCGATATTTTTTTTACATCGGACGCATAGTGTAGGTTGCATGGCAAATCTGTTCCTTTCCTTTGAAGCTGCGCGCCGGTCTTTTCGTTATTCAGATGCCGAGAGCCTTGCCCAAGAGGTCAAGGTTCGTTAACCGCTCAGCCAAAAATGTCTTGCCGACGGTATCCGGCCCGATAATCATGCCCGTAAACTTTGCCGCCCATACCAAAACCGAACACAGAGCGACCGCGGTGATCAAACCGCACAAGGCGCCGCCGATGTCGTTGACTAAATCCAAATTCGGTATCTTGTATGAAAGATTCGGCAGATTTCCTATGACGACCAAAATTATGAGAAGGAGTAAAAAAGCAAGTATGAATCCCGCGACATATACAACGCTTCTGCACAGGGTCTCGACGACGGCGTGCTGTATGCCCAAATCTTTTTCCTTTGCAAGAGCCGTGGCTTCGTCGGCCATTTTGGCGGCTGTTAATGAGCGGATGCCGAGGTCCTCGTAACATCTGACGCAAAACTCCGTCATAATTTCCGGATTTTGGGCGAGAATGTCGTCAATGGATCGGTCCGAATCCTCAAAGCCCATGTCAGGTATGATTTTTTCATGTATTTGTTTTTCGGTGAATCCGGATGCGAAGGGACGCAGAGCGGGGATTATTTCGTATGAAAAGGTGTTTGACAAGAGGTTTGCGCCGATGAGAGAGACAACGATCGCGACGAGGCCCCCGACGCCCATGATCAAACCCTTTTTATAACCTGACCAAATGCATATCAGAAAAATCGCAACAATTATTATATCGATTATTTTATCCATCCGCAACCTCGCATTTTAAGCCGCGCGCGTCGCGGCTCTTTCAAGACGCCGTAAAGCTGTACGGCGCGGCGTGATATGCCGATAAGAGCAATGCTTCGTTTTTAGATCGGAGCAGAGCTTTTCTTATCCCCGATATATCTTCCGAAACGGCCAAGAGCGACAGCTCGTCGGAATAGAGCTCAAGTCCGTCCGAATAAAGCGCCGCGAGCCGGTTCCCGTTTGCGGACAGGGACAGCAGATCTCGCTGCATTTCCAGTTTCCCGATCAGCGTTCCGTTAAAATCCACGGTCACAAGTGTCATGTCGTTGCCTGAGCGGTATCGGCTCAGGACAAAAGCCGCGAAACCGTCCCCGTCGAAATCATAACCCGACAGATATAAGCCGTCGAATTCAAATGAGACCGCTTCGCCGTCGGAAGAGTTCGAAAACACGGCTCTGCGTTCCGATACGGAGCAAAGCAGTCCGTTTTTAACGTAACACAGATCCAAAAGCAGTTCGTCAGGCGATAAAAATGAGGATTTTTCACTTTCATCGTTAAGGGCGTACACGGCGATGCGCCCTCCTCTTGCAGTCGCGCAAAGCGCCGCCATTTCCTTGCAATCCGGTGATACGACGGCTTTTATCACGTAGCCGGAACCCGAATACCATTCGTACACCGGCTCCGATTTCGCGTTATAGATCGTGACGTGCCCTTTATATCCCGGCCATTCGCAGGTCACGGCCATCCAGCCCGCGTTGTTCATCGAAACGGAGATTATCGTGTTTTTGGTGTCCATTACCGTGATTTGACCGTTAAAGTCTATCACTCGAAGCGTGTTTCCGCCTATATCGAAAAAAGCGCAGCGTGTCGCCGATGCGGCGAGAGCCGGATTGTCAGCGGACAGATTCTGTTTCGCCGCGGTTTTCCCCTTCGCGTCAAACAGAGTTACTCCGTTAGCCGACGCCACCGCGAGCCCGTTGCCCGCAAGAGCGTATACTTGCCGGGCGCCGGCTTCATAAATGAAACTTTCAGCCGTAATTTCGTCGCTTTGCCGCCCGAAGACCGAACGGAAGACATCATTTGCCCTGTCCCGGAAGACATATGCCGAGACGGCTCCGGCGACAAGGATCACGATCATTATCAAAGCGGCGGTCCTTTTTGCCCGACCGTTTCTTTTTTTTGCTGCCTCAGCCGCGCTGCGATCCATTCCTCATTCTCCGAATTGGCATAAACATCATTTTATCACATAATTGTTAAAAAATATACAAATAAATTCAATACGCCGTCATTTCTCCGGCGGCGCCGTCATACCAGAGCCTTGAAAGGTACAGACCCTGCGGGGGCATGGTGGGGCCGGTGAGACGCCTTTCGCCTTTTAAAAGCAGCCCGGGTATATGCTCAGGGTCAAATTTTCCGCGCGCGGCCCAGACCATTGTGCCGACTATCGCTCGGGCCATATTATACAAAAAGCCGTCGGCGCAGATATACACGGTAATCAGATTTTCTTTTTTTTCCGCTTCGCATCGGTAAACGGTGCGGACAGTCGTTTTTGTATCCGTTCCGACGCTGCGAACGGCGGCGAAATCGTGAGTTCCCTCAAATGCCGCGGCCGAGCGGGAGAGACGGTCAAAATCCAGCGGCGCGGGATAGAAACACGCTCTGTTTCGTAAAAACGGATCTCTTGTTCCGGAGTTGAGTATTTTGTAGATGTATTCTTTTTTCCGGCAGGAGCGTATCGAACAGAAATCATCGGGTACATATGTCGCGGCGGAAACGACGATGTCCGGGGGGAGAAGGGAATTCACGGCATAGGGGATCCGGTCGATCGGTATCGTATTTTCCGCGCTGAAATTAGCGCAATAACACAAAGCGTGGACGCCGGCGTCCGTGCGACCGCAGCCGGTCACTTTTATTTTGCGGCCGTAGATCTCCGATAAGGCGTTTTCCAACGTCAAAGCGACCGTCGGTTTTGTTTTCTGGACTTGCCAGCCGTGATAAGCCGAGCCGTCGTAAGAGAGCCGTATGGCGATGTTATTCACAGTCCGCGCCCCGCAAGCAGTATGCGGCATGAAATAAGAGCCGCGCCGAGGAACAACGCCAAAGCGTCGCGAAAATGCCATTTCAGTTGCTTCATTCGCGTGCGGCCCTCTCCTCCGTGATAACAACGGCATTCCATTGCCGTGGCAAGTTCGTCCGCGCGTTTGAAAGCGCTGACAAACAGCGGTATCAGCACCGGCAGCAGCGCTTTTGCGCGGTCAAAAAGGCTTCCGGTCTCAAAATCAGCTCCCCTGGCCTTCTGCGCGCTCATGATCTTATCGGTCTCTTCTATTAAAGTCGGTATGAAACGCAGGGCGATACTCATCATCATCGCAAGCTCGTGCACCGGGAGTTTGATCTTTTTAAGAGGATTCAAGAGGCTTTCCACTCCGTCCGTAAGCGCGAGCGGAGACGTGGTGTAGGTCAAAAGGAAAGTGCCCATTACCAGCATCATTATCCTCGACATCATAAAAATCGCGGTGCCGATCCCTTCGTAAGTGATCGTGAATATCCAAAAGCTGACGATCGGCACGCCGGTGGTATAGAACAAATTCAGTATCGCCGTAAACGCTATGATGAATATGACCGGCTTAAGTCCCCTTATCAGATTTCGCGGTTTTATGCGGGAGGCGGCGACGCATCCCGTCAGGACGGCAAACATTACAATGTATGAGACATAACCGCCCGTAATAAACAGAGATATGATATATACCATTGTCAGTATCAGCTTTGTGCGGGGGTCGAGCTTGTGCACTATGGTGTTTCCTGGGAAATACTGGCCCAAGGTTATGTCTTTAAGCATCGCGTTCCCTCCAGAATAAGGAGAGTATGGCTTCTTCGAGCTGCTTTGTGGTATATACGGGGTCTTTGACCGGTATACCGAGCTCGCGCAGCCTTCCGGCAACGGCTGTGGATTCGGGAACGGCGAGACCGATCTCAAGCAGCCTGTCCGCGTGCATGAACACGTTCGCCGGCGTGTCGTCCGTTTCGATTTGATTTTCATTGAACACGATGAGCCGGTCCGCCATTCCGGCGGCTTCATCCATGCTGTGGGTGACAAAAATGACAGTGCCGCCGCGTTGCGCGTGATAGTGTTTAACGTTGTCAAGAATCTCCATGCGGCCCGAGGGGTCCAGCCCCGCCGTAGGCTCGTCTAAAATGAGAACGCCCGGACGCATCGCGATAACGCCGGCAATCGCAGCGCGCCGCTTTTGTCCGCCGGAGAGTTCCAACGGGGAGCGATCGAACAGGGTTTCCGGTATGCCGACGAACCGGGCCGCTTCGCGGACGCGCTCGTCGACTTCGTCGTCGGAGAGCTTCATGTTTTTCGGCCCGAACGCAATGTCTTTGTAAACCGTTTCCTCAAATAATTGGTGCTCCGGATACTGAAACACGAGTCCGACTTTAAAACGCACGTCTCTGGTGGCCGCTTTGGAAGCGAAAATATCCTCTCCGTCGTAATATACCTTTCCTTCCGTGGGCTTTAAGAGCCCGTTCAGATGCCGGATAAAGGTGGATTTTCCCGAACCTGTATGCCCTATCAGGCCGACAAACTGTCCTTCGTATATCTCAAGGTTTATCCGGCTGATGGCCAAGGTCTCAAACGGGGTTCCCCGGCTGTAAATATGAGTGAGATTTTCAACTTTGATTCTCGGAGTCATTTTATTCGGCTTTCTTTATCGAGCAGCGCTTTTGCTATGACCTGCGCGCAATCTTCAACGGAGAGCGCGTCAAGCGGCAGATCCATGCCGAACATGTTCAATCGGCGGATGAGTTCGGTCGTTTCCGGCACGGCAAGGCCCTCGGATTTTAAGAGGTCGACTTTTGAGAACACCTCCGCGGGAGTTCCGTCAGCTATTATTTTACCGTCTGACATTACTATGAGCCTGTCGGCGTTGATGCATTCGTCCATATGATGTGTGATCAAAACGACGGTTATGCCGTTTTCCCTGCACAGCCGCGTAACGGCGCCTATGACTTCGCGCCGTCCCGACGGGTCAAGCATTGCCGTGGGTTCGTCCAATACGATGCATTTCGGACGCATGGCCATTACGCCGGCGATGGCCACTCTTTGTTTCTGGCCGCCGGAGAGAAGATGCGGGGCGTGCATACGGTAATCGTACATATCCACAGCGCTCAGGGCCTCGTCTACGCGGGCTCTTATTTCTTCCGGTTCGACTCCGAGATTTTCCGGGGCGAACGCCACGTCGTCCTCAACAACGTTTGCGACTATCTGGTTGTCCGGATTTTGGAATACCATGCCGACGGTACGGCGGATTTGTATCATCAATGCCTCATCCGAACTGTCCATTCCGGCGACGTATACCTTGCCTCCCGTCGGCAGCAGGATGCAGTTCAAATGTTTGGCTAAAGTTGATTTGCCGGAGCCGTTGTGCCCCAGGACGGCCGCGAAACATCCCTGTTCGATTTCCAGATCGATACCGCAAAGCGTGTCGATCATGTCTTCCGGGTAACGGTATATCAGGTTTTCTGTTGTCAGCAAAGGTTTTGTCATTCTCTTTCCCATCTGCAGGAAGCGCCGCAGGGCAGTACCAACCCGCTTTCGGTAACGGGCAGCCCGAGCTCGCGGCTTTCGGAACGTCCGCCGAATTTTTTTGTGAAAATTGCTTCGGAAATGTATTTTAAAACTCCCGGCGGCAGACCCGCCGTATATGAATTTATAAGCACAAATAAAGCGTTGTCGGACAAAAGCTCCGACACGGATAAAGCGAGAGACCAAAGGTTTGTTTCAAGCTTCCAAATCTCTCCCGAAGGGCCCCGCCCGTAACTCGGAGGGTCCATAATGACGGCGTCATAACGTTTGCCGCGCTTGATCTCGCGCCGGACAAAACGATTGCAATCGTCGATTATCCAACGTATGGGACTGTCGGAGACTCCGGAAGCCGCGGCGTTTTCGCCGGCAAACGCGACCATGCCTTTAGCGGAGTCGACATGGCAGACCGAAGCCCCCGCGGCGGCTGCCGCGACGGTCGCGGCGCCTGTATAGGCGAAAAGGTTCAAAACGCTGACGTCTCGTTTTGCCGCTGTGATCTTGTCCGCGATATAGTCCCAGTTGACGGCCTGTTCGGGAAACAGGCCCGTGTGCTTGAAGTTCATGAGCCTGAAGTTGAAATTGAGGTCTTTATAACTTATCTTCCTGATTTCGGGAAGAGAGCGTATATCCCATCTGCCGCCGCCGCGGTCCGACCGGATGTACCGGGCGTCGGGCTCTTTCCAGCCCGGATGCGTTCTCGGGGTTTCCCAAACGGCTTGGGGATCCGGGCGGACGAGAAATTTTGTGCCCCAGCGCTCGAGTTTTTCGCCGTATGAGCAGTCGATAAGCTCATAATCTTTCCATTTGTCTGAAACCCACATTAAAACAGCAGCTCCGACCGGTTGATTTTCATAACCATATAATAATATCATAATACTCTTATCCGGTCAAACAGCATCGGTTTTTCTTTAAAGGCTTCCGCCGCCCGAGACACAAGGCCTCCGCCGTCCGAGAAAATAATCTTGCATAATCAGGCCGGCGACCTTATAATAAACGACACGACTTTATTACTTTTTCATATCGGAAGATTGCCATGCGAAAGGGAACGCATTTGAATATAAAGAATACCGTTTTTGTATCGATCGTTATCGTCGTTGTCGTTTGCGGTTTCTCAGTGCTGAGATTTTTCGCCGCGGAAACCATAGACAAAGACGCTGATGGACCGCCTTATTCAGACGCTCCGGCGGAGACAAACACAGCGGGCATCAAGACGCCGGGCCCGGCGACGCCGGTACCGACCGAGAGGCCGACGCCTGCGCCAACTCCGATTATCGTCGAAACGCCCGCTCCTTCCGCGAAACCCGAAGGGCCTCGCGTGCAGGAGCAGCCTCCGGCTGACGACGAGTTTTTCGCGGACGCCGCTTTTATCGGCAATTCTCTTATGGACGGGTTCAGGATGTTTTCGGGTCTTGAGACCTGCGACTATTACGCGGCGACAAGCATGACCGTTGCGGGCATAAACAGCGTATATTCCGTGGTGCTTGATAACGGCATGCCCGGGACCATCATGCAGGGCGTGGCTCAAAAGCCGTACGGGAAAGTATATATACTATTGGGCATAAACGAAATAGGTTTTGAAGTGTCGTATTTCAAATCGCTTTATGCCGCCATGCTCGATGAGATAAGAGCCTCTCAGCCCGAGGCCGATATTTATGTAATGTCGCTGACTCCGGTAAGCGCTTTAAAATCCGCTTCAAGTGATATGTTCAACATGTCAAGAGTCGGTTTGTACAACAAAGCGCTTCTTGAGCTGGCCGAGGAGAAGGGCTGTTATTATCTTGACGTCTGCGCCGCCCTTTCGGATGAGTCCGGCTTTTTACCGTCCGCCGCCACTCCGGACGGCGTCCATTTCAATCTGTCCCATTACGCGCTGTGGCTGGAGTATGTCAGGACCCACTACATACCGGACTGATAACGCATATCCCCGGCGCGGCGTTCCCCGGAAAAAGAATTATCATATTTGTTTTATTGCTCAAATTTCGGCAGACCGGACCGCGATTTGGGCAGCCTTTATTAAGGCTTTAGGCAAAGGAGCAAAATTATGAAACGACATGACAAGCGTTCTTACCGCCGCCCCCAAAAACGGTGAAATGATGCGGCGGATCGGATTTTTATTGACAATTTGGATATGCAAGCTGTGCGGCGTCGCCTGCAAGCTGACCGGGAGCGACGGATCATCCGCGCCCGGGCTTCTGGCGCTGCGTATTTATCCGGGAATACTGAAGGAATTGGCCGGCCGCGTTAAAGGCAAAACCGTCGCCGTCTGCGGCACGAACGGTAAAACCACGACCAACAACCTGTTATATGCAATATTGAATGACAAATCCTCAAAAACGGTCTGCAACAACAGCGGTTCAAACATGATCTCGGGCGTTGCGTCGGCTTATATCCGCCGCTGCGATGTTTTCGGGAGATTAAAGGCGGATCGGGCCTGCCTTGAGGTCGACGAGGCTTACGCTTCGAAAATTTTTGACAGCGTCAAACCGGACTGCATGGTCGTTACCAATTTCTTTCGCGACCAAACTGACAGATACGGCGGACCGGAGACCGCGGCGGAGCTTTTAAAAAAGGCCGCGGAAAAAACGCCCGACACGGTCTTGATACTCAACGGAGACGATCCGCTTTGCGCGGGGCTTCGGGAAACACTCAAAAGAGAATGCCGTTTTTTCGGCATTGACGAGGCTTCAAACGCCGGCGCCGGTGAAAAAAGAGAAGGACGCTTATGCGTCTCTTGCCGGCATGAACTGAAATATCATTACTACCACTACGGACAGCTCGGCGATTATTATTGCGAAAACTGCGGCTTCAAGAGGCCTGCGCCTGACTTTCGCGTTTTCGGGCTCGATTTTTCAAGCCGATCGGAGTTTATGATAAACGACGCTCGAATCAGCGCGAGTATTAAGGGCTTTTACAATATATACAACATTGCGGCCGCTTATTCGGCAGCTTCTTTCTTGGGAATCGATCTCAAAAATATCAATGATATACTCTCGTCTTATAAGCCGCAGCTCGGGCGTATGGAAGAATTCACGGTGCGCGGCAGACCCGTCGTTTTGACCCTCACAAAAAATCAGGTCGGTTTTGACCGGGCGCTTCACGCCATGGCCGATGACAAGAGATCAAAAAACGTTGTCATCATACTCAATGACAACGCGCAGGACGGGAAGGATATTTCATGGATAGACGACGCCGGTTTTGAACTTATGAACAGAGAGGCTTTCCGGCGTTTCGCGGTCGGCGGCATCCGGGCGGAGGATCTGCGGCGGCGCATGGAGAGTGCCGGGCTGAGACCGGAGGCGGAGTTGTTCGGGAAGAATATCAAAACTGTGATTGAGACGCTTTCGGGAGACGGATGCGAAGTCCTTTATGTTTTGGCCAATTACTCGCCTTTGTTTGAGACCCGAAAAATCCTGCAAAAAATGCAAAGATCCGGGTAAAGCCGCTTTTTTGGCGAACAAAACAAACCCCGGGCATTGACGGAGCTTTTAGGGGGTCACCGGCTCACGACGTTCATATTGTCATAAAGGGCGTCCCTGAGGCGTCGGCGAAAATCGCTTTGCCCCGCGCAGGACCCCTGCGCGCGCGAGCAAAGCATCGTCGCCGTCATACGGTGTCCGAAGCCGATCAATAAGCGGGCCGTGGTTTTGCTGTGCGCCGTTTTGTTGGTGATCTCTGTACTGTGCTGCAACGGATAAAAACGCATACCATATTGCGTATCGACGTGGTACAATAATTATGTTTACGAGCTCCGCTTCGTATCGCCCGGCTGTGCGGGAGACAAGTCTAACGGAGCCGGAGGTCACCAGCTCACGACGTTCATATTGTCATACAGGGATTCTCTGAGGCCCTTGGTCATCGAAAGCGCTTCGTTAATGTCATAGTCGAACAACTCTCCGCTGTTCATGGCGACGACGCGGCCGAGTTTTCCTTCAAGCGCGAGATTTACGGCGTATTGCCCGAGCCGGCTTGCGGTTACGCGGTCGCGGGCTGTGGGAGCGCCGCCGCGCTGTATGTGTCCGAGTATGGTAACTTTCGGTTCTATGCCGAGCGATTCATTTATTTTTTCGGATAATGCGTGAGCGCCGCAGGCGGCGCCTTCCGCCACGATAATAACAAAATGGGTCCTGCCGCCTATCCTCGAGCGTCTTATCCTCTCGATTATGCTGTTGTCAATGTCGGTATCGTATTCGGGAACGAGAACGGCGGTAGCGCCGCAGGCAATAGCCACATACAGCGCCAAATGTCCCGCGTGCCGTCCCATAACCTCAACAACGGAGCAGCGCTCGTGAGACAGCATGGTGTCGCGCAGCTTGTCGATGCATTCGACGGCTGTATTGCACGCGCTGTCAAAGCCGATCGTGTAATTTGAACAGGCGATATCGTTATCGATGGTCGCCGGGATGCCGATCGCTCCGACGCCCAACTCGGAAACAGCCTGCGCGCCCCTGAACGTGCCGTCGCCGCCTATGACGATCAAAGCGTCCAAGCCTAAATATTTGCAGGTCGCCTTCGCTTTTTCCTGCCCTTCTTTTGTGGTGAATTCATCGCAGCGGGCAGTGAAAAGAATAGTGCCGCCCAGTCTCATGATCCCGCTGACATTGCTGTTGTCGAGCGGCATAATATCCCCCGAGATAAGGCCGTTGTAGCCGCGCTTTATCCCGAGGCATTCCACGTTGTGATGGATGCAGGTCCGTGCGACCGCGCGGACCGCCGCGTTCATCCCCGGAGCGTCGCCGCCGCTGGTCAACACGCCAATACGCTTTATATTGCTCATTCTTTAAACCTTCTTTCCCGGAGAGGACGCCTCCCCGTCAGATGACTTCTGATATCGGAAATTATATAATACAAGGACGGGATTCGCAATAAATATATTCAAAAAGGAGGATCGCAGACAATTATGGGAAACGGAGATAAAGACCAAAGACAAATAGTTTGCTGGGCTTCGCCCGGGTGCAAGATGTACTGCGGGCTGATCGCGGAGCGCGAAAACGGAAAACTTGTCCGCCTGAGCCCGAACCCGGATTATCCGTCTTTAAACAAGGGCTGCGCCGACCGGATGCCTCACCACATCAAATGGCTTTACAGCGATATACAGATAAAAAAGCCGCTCAAACGCGTCGGTGAGCGCGGAGAAGGGCGCTGGGAGGAGATATCTTGGGACACAGCGCTCGATGAGATAGCGGCAAAGCTCGCGGAGCTGAAAGGAAAATACGGCCCGGAGACGCTCTCCGTAACGGAAGGGACTTATCGCAGCGACATATACGGCATACGGACAAGATTCCTGAACCTGTTCGGGAACCCTTCCAACATAGGCTGCGCGGGAACGATATGCCATTGCAATACAACGGCGCTGTCGCTCGCTTTGATAGGCACGGCACAGGGCGGGCGGCACTCTGTAATGCCCAAATGCGCCGTCATACACGGGACAGACGTAAAACAGACGGCGCCGCTCGCGTGGAACCGAATGAAGAAGCTGCACGACGAGGGAAAGGTAAAGATAATACTGATAGACCCGCGAAAAACCTCGGTGGGCGACGACGCTGACCTGTGGCTGCGCATAAGGCCCGGAACGGATACGGCGCTCTTGCTCGGATGGATAAATGTCATAATTGCGGAAGAGCTTTACGACAAGGAATTTGTCCGGGATCACACGCACGGTTTTGAGGAGCTTAAGGCCCGCGCGGCGGAATACACTCCGGAAAAGGTCAGCGAGATCACTTGGGTCCCGAAGGAGCTTATCGTTGAATCCGCGCGGATGTACGCGACGAATTTTCCGGCGGAACTGAAAGACGCGTCTTCCACCGATATGCTCGGCCGCAATTCAATAAGAGTCGAGCAGGCGCGCGTTTGCCTTCGCGCGCTGACCGGGAATTTGAAGGTCGGCGGCGGAGAAACGGCTGAAGGGCCCGGACCGATCAAAGACGGGGCGTTTGCCGTCCGCGATTCCATGCTTCAAATGGCGGAGGCCCTGCCGCGCGACATGCGCAAAAAGCAGATAGGCTCAGACCGGTTCAAACTCATGACGTGGCCGGCTTATGAGATCATGGCGCCGATTTATGAAAAGACATACAATGTGCCGTTCCCGCAGAGCGCGCACAGTTTCCTTTCCGTTCAGCCTCTTATTTGGAAGGCGATCATCGAAAGGGACCCCTATCCGATAACGGCGAATATCACATGGGGCAGCAATCCTTTGCTGAACTCCGGTGATACAAAATTAGTCTATAAAGCGCTTAAGAGCCCGAATCTCGAACTGTCCGTCGTCAGTGAGCTTGTGATGACACCGACTGCTATGCTTGCAGACTATGTGCTGCCCGCCGCGAGCAAGCTTGAAAAACCCATGTGTGAGACGCATGAGGATTTTTCCCCTGTCATGAAGGTTTCCGAACGCGCGGCCGACCCTGTAGGGGAGCGCCGCGAAGAATATCTCATGTGGAAAGGTCTGGCCGAACGTCTCGGCTTCGGCGAACACTTCCCGTGGAAGGACGAGGAGGATTTAGCGGACTACAGACTGAAACCGATCGGGCTGACCTTCAAAGAGGCGGCGACAAAGGTATATGTGATCAAAAGCAAAGAGCCTTGGACTTATGATAAGATCAATCCGAACACGGGCAAGCCGACCGGCTTCGCTACGGTTTCCGGGAAAGTCGAGCTGTATTCCAACGTTCTCGAAAAACTCGGATACGATCCGCTGCCGTATTATGAGGAGCCGCCGATAAGCCCGTATTCAACGCCCGAGCTTGCGACGGAATACCCGTATATCCTAATAACCGGCGGGAATTTCCGGCCCATGTTCCACTCGGAAAACAGACAGCTTAAAGTGGGTACGCGCGAGCAATATCCTTGGCCGCTCATGGACATACATCATGAGACCGCCGCGAAACACGGGATAGAAAACGGCGATTGGGTCTTTGTCGAAACTCCTAAGGGCGTTATAAGACAAAAAGCCCGCGTATCGGATGAGATCGATCCGCGGGTGATAAATGTCCAAAGCCACTGGTGGTATCCGGAACTGCCGCACAGGGAGCCGTGGCTCGGAGGCCTTTGGGAGTCCAACTGTAATGTTCTCACGCCGTCGGACGACGTCGAAATGCTCGATCCCGTAACGGGCGGGTGGCCGATGCGCGCTCTGCTGTGTAAAATATACAAGGCGCCGGTAATGCCGTAACTCAGTTGAAATCGGTTATTTTTGCTCTTACTCTGTTATCCGAATAAATATCATGGTCTTTGGTAAATATCCTCTCCACTTTTTTGCTTTCATTGTTTACGTTGACGATCACGGAGGTCCCGGAGCCGGTCGAGACACTGTATGACGATTGCTCCGTATCCTTGCTTTGCAGTCTGATCGAAGTCACATCATCTATGCCGCAGTCACTGAAAATTTCCCGGACTGCGGCTTCCTGTTCTTCGGAAAGGTCGAGCAGATTTGCCAGATCCGAACGATCGTCGGACTGATCGGAGGGGAGCGATTGTGTCACAGAGCCGGATTGTCTTGAAGGACCGGAGCGCCTTACGGGGCCGGAAGAACCAAAGGGGTTAAAAATCGTTATCGCTGCTATCAGGGCAATAGCGGCGGCGATTATAAGAAATACTGCCAAACAGCCTTTTCTTTCCTTCGAAATGCCTTTTTCTTTGTCTTTCATACAGAATGCCCTCCCCGCAAATGATCTGCCGCTCGTTTTTTGCTGTCTTTTTTAATAAAACCCATACAATCGGCCCCTGAAGAATTAAAGACCTCGACCGAGGGCAAAGACCTCGACTTAAAACCGTAAAATTTGCATGCTCTCGGGAAATTCGGGTCCCAAGACACGGAAAAGTATTTGCATTTCATGCAGTTTATCTCATCGCTGTATGTATTATTCAAAACTGAAACGCTCCGTATTGCGCATTTTTCTTAAACCGAGCCGGCTTCAAACAAGCCGGCCGATTTTTTTCTGTCTGCTCCTGAGGACCGTCGCGGCGGCGGCCGAGACGAAGCAGCACAGCCCGAGAAACAGGTATCCGGCTGAGTAAGCGGCGCCGACGCCGGCGTCGGCGGCGGTACTCGCGAAAGCCGTGCGGGCTAATTGTATGATGCCCCCCAACAGTAAATTGGCGGGTATCGTGAGGATACCGGTGACCGTAGTTATTGAGGTGACGGCAACATCCAATTCCTCGGAAAAAAGCTTGGACACGACCGCCATGACCGTCGGGAAGACCGGGGCTATGCCGATCCCGGCAATAATGAGCAGCGTTACGCCCGCTTCGCCGCGCAAAACCCCGATAACGATCATTATCCCCGCAAAAGCGGTCAGGACCGCAAGGGAGTTGATAAAGCCGACTTTGTCGATCACAGGGCCTATGATAAGTCTTGTGAGTGTGAAGCAAACAAAAAACAGCGTGAGCGATAAAGCGGCGCTTTCAGCGGAATAGCCGCAGGCTTTTTCCAGATAATTCACAAGCCACGCGCCGACGCCCATTTCGCATATCGCGCCCGGCGTGAAGATCATCACCGTAAGCCATAGCGTCGGATTTCTCAATATGACCGCATATCCTGTCTTCTTTTTGTTGTAATCCTTTTTTTCGAGACGTCCGATCAGAGCGATCACCGCCGGAATGAGCGCCATGCCCAGTACCGCAAGATACATATACCGCCAGCCGAATACATTTGAACCGAAACTCGCGGCCATGAGCCCGGCGGAGACGACCGGAGAAAACACGGCGCCGGCGCCGTAAAAGAAATGCGCGAGATTCATCATAGCGCCCGTATTCTTGGTGAAAGTAGCAGCCGCGATAACGCTTAAAGATATTTCAAGCATCCCGTTCCCGAGATTAAGAACAAAAAAAGCCGCTAAAAGAGTCAAATATCCCCCGGAAAAACAAATAAAAATGCCTGAGACGGCAATAACGCAAAGGGCGATCAGCATACAGGTCTTTATGCCGATTTTTTTAGCCAGCGCAGCCGTATACATGCACGCGATGAGATATCCGGCCGCGTTCGCGGCAAAAAGCAATCCCAGCTGCAGTTCCGTTATATTAAAATCCGCCTGGATACGCGGGATCGCCGGGCCTTTGGCGTTTTCGGAAAAACCGAAAAATGCGTAAGCCGCGAAAACGGCGATCGTGAATATTATATAATTTTGTCTTCGGCACGGCGGGTTTATCGCGGTTTTCTCTTTCATTGTTTTTCCCTTTCGGTGAGCTGTTTGTATCCGGGTTTTAACTCTGCACGGATAAATAAACGCGCAGGGTCTCAATGACCTCGTCGATATTCAGCGGTTTTCCGACATGTCCGTTCATGCCGGCCTCGAGGCATTTTTCAACGTCTTCGCGAAATACGTTTGCCGTCATCGCGATGATCGGGATATCCGATGATTTTTTTATTCCGGACGAACGGATCGTTTTTGCCGCCGTAAGGCCGTCCATTTCCGGCATTTGCAGGTCCATAAAGATCATATCATACCGCTCGGGCGAGGCGCTGAACATCTGCACCGCCTCGATTCCGTTGACCGCGCAGTCGATTTCAAGCCCCGTGGGGCCAAGCAAAGACAGAACGATCTCTCGGTTTATTTCAATGTCTTCAGCCAATAAGATACAATATCCTTTAAAAAGCCCGATCGTGCTTTTATCTTCGTCTTCTTCCTGCCTGTCCGCTACGTTGAAGTATTCGCCCACAATGTCCTCGATGGTCGACGGGAACAAGGGTTTCTGCAGCAGTTTATCGACGCCCGCTTCCGACGCTTTTCCCGCGATGATACTGCTGTCGGCGGCGGAGATCATTATTACCACCGGATTTTTTTGATCGGACATCTTTCTTTTGAATTCCGCAGACAGCTCGAGACCGTCCATGTCCGGCATTTTCCAATCGATGAATATCAAATTGTAGTCGGTGTTTCTCTCGAGCAGCTTCAAGGCGTCCGTGCCGTTTTCGGCGATATCGCAGTAAGCGCCGAATCTTTTAACGATTCCTTTAAAATCTTCCAATATATAGTCGTCGTCGTCCACGGCTAAAATACGGATGTTCTCCCAGTGTATTTCTTCTTTGGCTGAATTTTTCGCTCTTTTTTCACCGCGTTTCATTTGAACGGTAAAAGCAAATGAAGAGCCTTTTCCGAGCTCGGAATTTATTGTTATCTCGCCGCCCATCATTTCTACGATGCTTTTTGAGATCGAAAGACCCAAGCCCGTGCCGCCGAATCTGCGTGAAATGCTGCTTTCGGCCTGCCGGAAAGACTGAAACAGGTTTGCCTGCTGCTCGGAGCTGATGCCTATGCCGGTGTCCGTCACGACAATGCGGATCGTACAGAGCCCGTCTTCTTCTTTGATAAAAAATGTCTTTAAGCTGACGGAACCGTTTTCGGGCGTGAATTTTATCGCGTTTCCCAAAAGGTTTGTTATGACCTGAGCCAAGCGCTGGTCGTCGCCTGTCATTATTTGGGGTATGTCTCTGTCCACATATACGGTCAGCTTTTGGTTTTTTTCATCCACCCGGTAACTGATCACGTTAACAACGCGCTTCAGCATTTTTTCAAAATCAAATTCCGCCGGGGAGAGCTCGAACCTGCCGGATTCGATCTTTGAGACGTCCAGGATATCGTTGATAACGCCGAGCAGATGTATAGACGCGTCCTTGATCCTTGTGAAGCTGTAATCCTTGCGTTCCATGTTTACGGCGCTTTCGCCGATATTGACCATGCCTATGATCGCGTTCATGGGCGTTCGTATCTCATGGCTCATGTTGGAAAGGAATTCGCTTTTCGCGCGGCTGGCGGACTGCGCCTTCTCCAAAGCCGTTTCGAGTTCCATCGTCATTTTGTTGTGCAAAAGAGCGTTGGCAATGAGCAGACTGCCGGCCCGCAGGACCGATATCTCGCTTTCCGAGAACAACCGCTCTTTTCTGCAGTCGTCAAAGCCTACAAAGCCCCAGAAGTAATCTTTCAAGAATATCGGCACGACCAAAATGGATAAGATCCCCTGCTTCGACAGTTGTTCCTGCTCGGCCGGAAGCATATCTTTTACAAGGCCGTTTATGCACATATTTCGGGAGAGACTGCTCTCCCAGCCGGGTATTATCTCATCATAGAGCACGTCCGTCGTATATTCCTTGCCCTGCTGCGGTTCGGCGCCTTCCGACCATTCGTACAACTGCGTGCAATACAGCTTTTCGTCCTTCGTGTGGTTTTTCCATATGTACACCCGGTCGGCGTCCGCCGCCTTGCCGAGCATGCCCATGCCGTTCCAAAGCGCGTCGTCGAATTCGCTGACTTCCGACTGAAGCAGAAGGGTCGTCGCGTTGTTGACAGTGATCAGCAGATTGTCTCTCTGTTCGATATCCGTCATCATTTTTTTGTGCTCGCGCAGGTCGCGGGTAAAACCCGCCACGACGTCTTCGCTGCCGTAATAAAAACGTACAAGGGTGACCTCCGCCGGCATCAGCGTTCCGTCCGATAACCGGTGCAGCCATTCAAAAACACATTTGCCGCTGCTGAAAGCTTCTTGCAGCAGCAGCGTTGCTTTTTCGGAGGAGAGTTGACCGTCCGGCTGATATTCCGGGGACAATTCAAAGAAGCGATCGGCATATTCTTGTTTGTCTTTCAGCAAAAACAGCTTGGCCGTCGCGTCGTTGACCGCGATGGCGCGGAAATCCTTGTCCCACAGATAACAGCAAGCGGGCAGCGCGTCCAAAAAAAGCTGAGTGCGCATACGGGCCTCGTTCGCCTCGTTTTTTGCTTCCGTTAAAGCCCGGAGCATGTTTTCGCAAAACATGCAAAAAGTCAATACCAATACGTTCAGGCCCGTTGTGACGACCAGGGAAATTATATTATACATCGGAGTGTAAGCTTCTCCGAGCAGATTGATCTTAAAAACGAACAGTATTACGCATGACGCGACGCTTGTGGCGATAATATAAGCGGCAAGGCCGGAGATAGAAAAATATGTGAGCGAAATAATGGCGACGCAGCATAAATAATAGAAAAACAGCCCGTCTCCTTTAAAGTATATCGCGCCGAAAGTCAGAACAGCAAATGTAAAAGAGGGCGATAAAAACGCCGTTCCCTTTACGCTCAGCGGGCTGCGTTCCGCCGCGACAAAAAAAGCGACCGTAATGAAGCCGAGGACGAAGCGAATCAGCATGGCCTCTTTACCGAAGAAAGCAAGGGTATAGAGAGGGACAAGCAGCGAATGAGCGCACAGCACCAAAAATATCTGCGGGGCGACTTGATTTTTCGAGGAATTTCCGAATATGTATTTTCTTATTGCGGTAATCATAAGCGCCTCTCTTATGTTTTTCCGGTATGATTTACATAAGCATTATAATCTGCAGAGGAAAGAAACACAAGTAAATTCGAATTCAGATATGCCGGCTTAATAACGGCCGGCATATCTGAATTCGACTGCAACTGCATATTGACATCCGCGCCGGGATTTGATATAAATAAAGAAGATGGAGCGGTGCCGGGAAGGCACGGCTTTCTTTGGCTTTACGGAAATTTTCCGGGAAAACAAAGTGATCGGAGGCGGATGCCGGTGGATGCGAAAAGAACATCAAACAGCAGCAGGGCAGGGAAACTGCAGACTTGGCTGCTTGTCTGGCTGCTTTTGGGCGTATACGCTTTTTATACTTATCCCGGTTGGGGAATCAGCGCGTCGGGCGCTGATTTGACAGGCATAAAAGGCCGCTACGCCAACGGAGGCGTCAGCGCGATGTTATACTTCAGAGGTTCCGGGGAAACCAGACCTGTGTATTGCATTGATCAGTCTCGGAACGGTCCGATTGAGAGTGTGAATTACAATAGTATCTCCGATCCTGTGGACATTTTTGATAAAACGACTTATCCGGAATATACATACAACGGTGTATGCGCCATTTTGTTTAACGGGTATCCGAATTACAGCGGCGGCCTTTCAAATGACGACGCGCAGGCGCTGACTCAATGGGCGCTTTGGTTTTGGATGAACGAAAACGGGCACGAATTCAGGCGAAGCTATACGAACGAAAGTTACATAGGGGGATCTGTAATCAAAGCCGGCTCATGGAGCACGGCTTACAGAGCTTATTTTGACTATCTGATCGCATCCGCGAGAACAGGCATAATGCCTGAATTCAGTGTTTCCCCGGTGACTGTGGAAATGGAACAAAAAGGGAGCGGGTTCGAAGGGACAACGACGGTTTCTCTCACATACAAACACGGTGAATACACCATTGACGCTTCAAAAAAACCTGCCGATGTAACGATCTCAGGTTTTACGGGAAGCGGCACGGACGTTTTGACGATCAAAGCGCCTTTCTCATATTTGAATTCAGACGTTCCTCTGACCGACTTATTTATCTGCTCGCGCGCGCCCCTTGATCCGAGCTGGCTTGCTTTTTACGGAACAGATCAAGGGCCGAACTCAAGCTCAAAATATCAAAGAATGGTATCGCTGTTTGCGGAAAACCAGACCGGCAGCGTAAAGAGAAGCATCACTCTCAGATTCCCTGATCTGTCTTTCAAAGCGACTGTCGGCGGAACGAAAATTGTTGAGGATATTGCCGGAGCGCTCAACAAGACATTCACTTTCCTGATCGGGGAAATGACAGACGAAAACTATGATACTCCCAAAAGCGGCGGAAGGACAGATGAGATCGAGTTGGCCGGCCACGGCGGCGCGAGAAATTTTAATTTTACGGTCGATGACTTAGAGCTCGATGAAACTTATTACTTTATTATAACCGAAGTCGACTGCGGCGAACCGGAGTGGGGTTACAGCGACAAGCTGTTCCGGGTCGAGATAGCCGTCGATAGCGAAGGCGCGGTGAGCGTCACATACAGAGACGAAGACAACGATCTTATCGGACAAGAAGACGTCAAATTCACAAACACTTATATACATCCTCCCGGCGAAGCGGAAATCAAAGGAAAAAAAGCGTTCGAGAGTATATACGCGCCCTCCTATTCCCAATTCACTTTCCGGATAGAGGAAGTGACGGGGGAATACGATGACACTCCCGTACCAAGCGGAATGTCCGATGTGATCAGGGTGACAGGCGCGGATGATTTTACATTTTTGTTCGGAGAACTTACCAACGGCGAGACCTATTACTTTATTGTAACTGAGGATAAGGGCAGCGAGCCGGGCTGGACTTACAGCTCGGAATTGTTCAGAGTCACGGTGACCGTCGACGGCTCAGGTAATACGGAAGTCACATACAGAGACGAAGACAACAATAATATAGGAGAAGAAGACGTCGTCTTCACAAACTCCTATACGCCCCCGGCCGGAGCGGCGGTCATAAAAGGCAAAAAAGAGGTCAAAGGGATCGCCGGAACTGTCAATACGACATTTACTTTTAAGATCGAGGAAACGGAAGATGAAAACGGCGCTGTGCTGAAACCCCTCGGAAGGACGAAAACGATCGAAGTGACCGGCGATAAAGATTTTTCCTTTGTTTTCGATGACCTCGTGACCGGAGAGACCTGTTATTTCAGAGTGACGGAGACCGCCGCCGGCGCAAGCGGCTGGAGCTACAGCAAAGAAGTGTTCCGGGTCACGGTAAGAGTCAGTCCCGCGGGCGTGCCGGAAGTCACATACAGGGACAAAAATAACCAAGTCATTGATGAAAAAGACGTCGTCTTCACCAATACATATTCGCCGCCGACCGGCGGCGGAGAAGAAGGCGGAACCGATCCGACGCCGTCGCCGGACCCGTCCCCATCGCCGGACCCGTCGCCTCCGCCCGAAACGTCACCCCCGCCGGAGTCGTCGCCTCCGCCGCCGACAGATCCGCCGCGCCGCCCTCCGCCGCCCGGTCAAAATCTCGTGCCGGGTGACGATCCGGACACTTGGACCGAACTCGACGATAACGGCGTCCCGACGACCACTTGGCGCTGGGACCCCGAGCTTGAGGAATGGATACCCGAAGACCCGCCGCCCTATGGCGATATGCCGGCGACCGAAGACCCGGGCATATCGGCGGTTGCGTTTTTACTGATGTTCGGCTCTTTTACAGGTTTCATGACGACATTGAGGTATAAAAAAGAGATCGTATACTGAGTTTTCATATCCTGTACAGGATTTCACCGAATAAAGAAAGCAGTCCGATCTGTTTAATGTTGGAGTCGTACCCATCGGAAAAACGAAAATATGCGGAACAGATTATAAAGAACTTTTACAGGCGTCAGATTAGAAAATCTAACGCCTGTATCTTTTTTCGTAAAGATGATGTCGGATCATTTCGCGCTTGCGACAACCTTGAAACCGTATTTTTGTATCGTGGATTCTGTGCTTTGCCCGGCAATAATATCGACAAAAAGCGCGGACGCCGCTCAATAGTCGATTAATCCCTGCTAACCTTTATTCTAAATCAGATTTTGCCACTCCCTGCGGTTATAAAGGACTCTTAAAACATGTACTTCATTCGAGTTTTCATCAGCCGTATAGAACACAGAATAGTTTTCAGCAGGCATCCTTCGCAGCCCCCGCGCGGCGAATAACTCATCTCGTACAAGCGGATAGCGCAGAGGGCTTTGGTCAAGTGTTAAGATATGCTCCTTGATGGAATAAAAGATTCGCCCCGCTGCAAAAGGTTCTTTCAATATTTCCGTGATATATCGCAATATCCCTCTTAAATCGGATTCCGCTGTTGGTTCAATTGTTACATCAAATTTAGCCACGCAGGCCGAACTCCTTCTCTAAGGAATCAAGTACTTCTGTGGCAGAGCGTCCGCGTCCTTCTTTCATGGAAGTAAAACCTTCTTCCAGCAAGCGGTACAGTTCATGCTTCCCGGAAAGGCGCTCATAGTCGGTATTTGAAAGCACTACCAAATCACCTGTTCCATTTTTTGTGATAAAAACAGGCTCGTTGTAAGTGTGGCAGAAATCGGATATTTCGTTGTATTTATTGCGCAGGTCAGAGCTTGGTCTGATGGTTGCCATAACAATTCCTCCGGTTATAATATATACATATGTTATCAAAATATTGATATGATGTCAAGCTGTAACTTCATGTTGAAGTTAGGCGAAACACCGGCAAAAACTCCTATCACTCATTTCTGTTTGTATAGGATTTGCTCTATAAAACTCTTGAAATATCAAGAGAAATCCCCTTGAAACTCAACTTTGAGCCTCAAGGGGTTGGTCCGAGTGCTCGGACTTGAACCGAGGGCCTCCTGAACCCCATTCAGGCGCGATACCAAACTTCGCCACACCCGGATATATCCGAAATCATTGTATCAAAAGGGGTTCGGGAATTCAAGAGTTTTTTGGTTCCGGGATAAACCTCAGGGAAAACGGGGATTTTGCGGCAAGGTATTCCCCGGATATCGCGCGGTTTTATTTTACGGGGCAGACGGGCAGCACGGTGCGGCCGTAAACTTCGTTCAAAACCTGAGCGATCGCGGCGTAGATCGCGGAAAAGCCGCAGAGGACGCCTTCAAAACCCGCGATGACGGTTATATGCTCATTGCCGGTGAAGTCGCCCAAAGCCAACAGGAAGAATAAGAGAGCCAAGGAACTGAAAACGACTTGCAGGGCGCGGTTCATCCTGAGGGTGCCGAAAAACATAAGCAGAGTGAATATGCCCCACAAAAGCAGATAAACGGCCATCGCCCCGGGCTCGGCGGCCGGCGCCCAACCGAGTTTCGGAATGACCCAACAGGCGACGAGAGACAGCCAGAACAGACCGTATGATGTGAAAGCCGTGGCGCCGAAGGTGTTGTTTTTCTTCCACTCCATGATTCCCACTATGATCTGAGCCAGGCCGCCGTAGAATATGCCCATGCCCAATATCATGGCGTTCAGCGGGAAAAACCCCGCGTTATGCACGTTCAGCAATACGGTCGTCATGCCGAAGCCCATTAAGCCGAGGGGCGCGGGATTGCCGGTTTTGTCCCGGATATCAATACTTGTCGAAGGTTCTGCGATTTTTTCGGATGATGACATTTTCAGGAATGCCTCCTTTAAAAGTGAAATATTTGTAATTATAGCATGCGTTCGGGGGGCGTGCAACAGCAATTCAGACAATGAGCCGGGATCGATTTTGTGAATTTTGTATGCAATTTATATGCATTTAAAAAATATAACAGCAACAGCGGAACAAACCGGAAGAATTTTCGACTGAATGTAAAAAGTCCGGAAAGTCGCCTTGTGAGTTAAAGCCCGCGATTGACGGGACCCGGCGGTAATGATATTATTGATCGGAATGATTTGTGTATGAGGAGAAAAATGATGGAGAGAATCCGGAGAATCACGGCAGTCACACTTATCGCCGCGCTGATGGTAACGGCGCTTGCGTCCTGTAAAAAAGCCGAGATAACAGAAGAGGACGTTTATGTCTATGTCCCCGAATACATAAATCTGCCCAAAGACATACAGCACATGGACAACCCTCAATACTTTGACGGCAAACTCTACTTTACGGCGCATATAGTCACCGGAAAGGATTCATATACCGATTCTTACACGGGCGAGAAACATGAATATGACATCACCGAACAAAGGCTGTGTTCGATCAACACGGACGGCACGGGCTTTGCCGAACTCGCGGGATATGAAGCCGAGAAAACCCCGGATTGGCTGCCCGAAGGCGTCGAGGGGAATATGTACATCAATCGCATTGCCCTTGACACGGAAGGCAATATCTGGATATCCGAAAGCGGCAGCTTCTGGTACTATGATCTGCCGGAGGACTTTGACGAGAGCAAAGACGAGATGTGGCAGTACTATGTTGATTACGGCAACGTTAATTCTTTGCGTAAATTGGACAGAACCGGGGCCGAGACAGCGACGATAGACTTGAGCGTCATCACCGGCGACTCCGGCGGCGGATACGGCGTCGGCGGGGGCGGCGTGATCATGAGACCTATGTCCGCCTCATCCGTAAGAACGGCGCCGTCGGCGGGCATGCGGGACAGATATTTTTACATGAGCGGATTAAACGTGGACAATGACGGGAATGTCTATGTATGCGACGGCAACACGAGCGTATATGTTTTTGACTCGTCCGGCGTCTTGCTGTTTAAGATGGACACAGAGGACTATTATCCTGAAATGCTCGTGCGTTTGGGCGACGGGCGCATGGCGGTCTCGTTAT
>WRJA01000019.1 GCA_009782435.1 Oscillospiraceae bacterium | reverse complement strand
AGCTTTGCAAAAGCCCCGCCGTACCATATGACGGTGGTCAGCAAGCCGCAAGTCATACTCATAATGAGGCCTCCGCCGTTTATACACGAAAACGACACGCCTGATATGAATTGGCGTGTTTTTTCTTCAAAGTTATCGAACATAATGCTTTGCAAGCTCGGCACAAATATCCCCATTCCGACTCCGATCAGCGTGTTCATCAGGCACAACTGCCAAAAACGGGTATGCAAAAGCGCCGCGACAGCGCCTGTCAGAGCGATCATCATCAGCCCGAACAGCGTCATGCCCTTTTTTGACGCAAAACCGCATCTTATCATCACAGTTGAGGAAATGCCGGCAAATACCGCGACAATGCCGGGAAGCGACATAACTGTCTGTATCGTACGCAGGGCGATTTCCGGAAAAATCTCCGTCGCAATGAGATTGGTTGCCGGCAGGATGGCGAATTGCGGCATTTGCAGAAATGAAATAAGAAATACAGTCCGCATCAGCGCCTTTTTGCCGTATTGTTTTGTCACTGCGGTCCTCCTTTCAATATGTGACGGTCGACCGACAGTTCACCGTATTCGGCGGTCGACCGCAAAAATCGATAAAGAATGTGTGTTTTTTTATACAAAACCGGAAATGACCGCCTTATTATCGGGGATAAAGCTTATCAATCTTAAACAGACTTTAAGGAATTCGCTGAAAATTTAATCGAAACGCCCCCGTACCGGTGAATTATTTTCGCCGTCACCACGAAAAAGTTTAAGTTTGTTCATATGATGAAACCTTTGAAATTACGGCATAATGCGGAAAATCCGCTCCCGCATGATGAAGATTTTAAAGTTTTTAAACTTTTTTTAAAAAAATCATTGACCTTAAAGCGGCTTTATAATCCATACTCATGTTATTAAACGAGATGAAAAATTCACTCCGGCCTGTCGACACCGGATGAGTTGAGTCGGTACTTTCTTCTTGAGAGATTTGCCGCATGCAGCGGAGACACGCCGAACACGGTGAACCCCGTCTTACGGAATCACTCAGGGAGAAAGGAGCCGGCGAAAAAAGCGGCATAACAATGCTTAATATATATAAAAATAAATTAACCGACAGAAAGGAGGTATATCCGTGAGCATAGGTAAGAAATTGAAAAGCCTGCGTGAAAAGAGCAAGAAGACCCTGAGAGAAATGAGCGAAATCCTGGACGTATCGTTAAACACCGTATACAGATGGGAGCACGATCTGGCCATGCCCCGGAAATCAATGCTTAAAAAATTGGCAAGTTTCCATGAGACGTCGCTGGAAGAAATCATGCAAGGGAGAGATCCGGAGGACGGCGTTTCGGGATATGCCGGCGCAGTCCAACCGGAAGTGACGACCTCGGACTACGAAAGGCTCATTGAACAAGAAATGCTTTCAATGTTCAGAAAATTGCGGGAATGCAAAAAGCACAGGGTCATGGGCTACGTTGAGCGACTGTACGTAGAAAGCTTGGACAGCAAATCTTATTAAAATCACTCGAAAAAACCGGCGGCTCATAACGGCTGCCGGTTTTTTTCGTGCCTATGCCCTCGCGCGGTGTTTCGGTCGCGAGACCGCCACCATGACCTGCGCCAAATAATGATCCGGCTCCGGAAAACAAGCTTCGTCATGCGGATATGTGATATATACATGTCCCGGTATATTAAGATCGTTTTCTTTTGCGTATTCAGCCATCCTTTTCGGCAGATCGCCGAGTTCGCCGTAGTATCCGCGGGCGAACCCGACCAAATACTCCCCGCGTTTGCGTACATTTGTCCCGGTAGTGTCTATTGAAAAAAAGTAATCGGGTCTGTCCGGCGCCTCCGTGAACGTTTCCATGTTTTCGTATCTTCCGCCGATGGGGAAACTGAGGTTTATACGTAATTTCTCCGCTTGATTAACAAAAGCCGTGAGCGGTTCAATAAATGTGTCGCCCTGTTTATATTCGTTTCGCGGCCACAGAACAGCCTGTCTGTCTTCTTCCTTGAACATGACTGAGATTTGGTTCTCGTCGACCCTCAGTCCAAATCTTATCATTTCCTGTTTTGTATGTATGATCGACGATCTCTCGCGCAGTTTGCGCAGCTCCATGTCAAGCTCTCTCGATTTTTTTTCAAGCACCCTCGAAAGCTTTTCGGGATCTCTTTTTTTTCTCAATTCGGCTATGGTTTTCAGCGGGATACCGAGATCGCTCATCGTCGCCACAAAATTCAGCGCGGTGATCTGCGCCAAAGAATAGTATCTGTAGTTGTTTTCCGGATCGCGTTTGATCGGTGAAAAAATACCTATATCATCCCAATAGCGCAAGGTCGACGCTTCGACGCCGGAAAGCTTCGAAAATTCATTTACGGAATAAAAATCCTTCATCTTCGGACGCCTCCAAACCAAACAGACCTGTTATTATTCGATATACGCGATATCGGCGGGCGTCCTCGGCCTTTTAAATAAAGTCGGGTCGTCGGCATATCCGACAAGCACGCCCGCAAGCGGTTTAAACCCTTCGGGCAAGCCGATCTTTTCGGCATACGACGGGTCCGACACAGTCTGCATCGGACTGCCCACAAAACAGCTTCCGAGTCCGAGATCCGTCGCCGCGATGATCATATTCTCCGCGGCCGCGCCGGCGCCGAGAGGCCCGCGAGCGGGGTCGGAAGCTATGACTATCAAGACCGGCGCCGAATACAGCGGCCTGTAGCCCGGGAGCGACGCGCGCTCGACCAAAAACGGCACGCCGGAGTTTTTCATACGGTCATGGGTCTCTTTGTCTATGCGCTCAAGCAATTCGGTGTCGGTTATGATCCTTATCGCCAAGGGCGCGCCGAGCGGCGCCTTATCACCGGCATCCGCTATCTTTTCGAGCAGCTTTCTTTCGACCTGTTTGTTTGCGTAGCTTCTGACGCTCTTTCTCGCGTTTAAAGCGCCGAATGTTTCTCCCATTTATGATCCCTCCTGTTTTTGATTCATCAAACTGCGGTATTATCCATATCTCAATCGATATTGTTAGCCACCTCAAAAGCGTCCCAAACGGCATACATGATATTTGCCGTGCGTCGGGCGTCTCCGAGCAGCCGTATATCCGGTTCCTCAGACTGCAGTTCTTCATAGAGATCGGAAACCGGAGAGTATCCCACAGCGAGTATGACGCTGTCGGCGCGCAGGGTTTCGTCGCCTTTTTTTGTGCCTACCGTCAGACAGCCGTTTTTGTACTCCTTCGCTGCCGCAGATGTGATAAGTTCAACTCCTCTGTACGGCACGAGCCGCTCCAACATCTCGCTGTTCGCGTGGCAGAGCGGGCGATTGACCTGCAAAATGGCGTCCAAGGCTTCAACAATTACAACTTCTTTACCCAAGTCCCTCAGGTGCAGCGCCAATTCACAGCCGACGAGCCCTCCGCCGAGCACGACGGTTTTTTGTCCGGGATCCGCCTCGCCTCTCAACACCTTGTCGGCTGTGAGAAAATCCCTGTCCGTCGGGATGGGCGGTATCTTGGGTCTGCTGCCCGTGGCGACGATCAAAACGTCATGCGGGATACGGCGTATCGCCTCCGCATCCGGCTCGCTGTTCAGATTTACCTGAACCTTAAGTCTTTCCAACTGATTCTCATACCATTTGACAAGCGCGATATCGTCTTTTTTGAATTTCGGCGCGCCGCCGGGTATGAGGTTGCCTCCCAGTTTGTCGTTTTTTTCATAAAGCTTGACCTTGTGACCTCTGCGGGCAAGCACGCGCGCGGCCTCGCATCCCGCGACGCCTCCGCCGACGACAAGCACTTCCTTAGCTTCGATAACGGGTCTGTATTGAGCCGCTCTTTCCCTTGCCGTTTGAGGGTTGACCGCGCAATGGAGCGAAGAATACTCGCTTATGCGCCCCATGCAGCCCTCTTGGCATGAGAGGCAAGGGCGTATGCCGGCGATATCGCCTTTCCTCAATTTATTGACATATTCCGGATCCGCCAGAAGCGGCCTTCCCATGCTGATAATGTCACAGGTCCCGTTTTTAACGGCTTCGAGCGCCATGTCGGGATCATCCATACGGCCCGCGCAAATTACGGGAGTGTCAACGGCGTCTTTTACTGTTTTCGCATATTCCCTGTAAAGACCTTTTTCTTGGTACATAGGCGGATGGCTCCACCACCAAGCGTCATAGCTGCCCACGTCCACATCCAAGGCGTCATAGCCGTATTCAGTCAGCAATTTGGCGACCGTAACCCCTTCTTCGATATCCCTGCCCTTTTCAGTGAATTTCTCCCCGGGCATGGCGCCGGCGCGGAAATCCTTTATCATGCTTTTCGGGCTGTATCTCAAGGTTACGACAAAATCGCTTCCGCAGGTTTTCTTGATCTCCTCCACTATCTCGCGGGCAAATCTGAGCCGGTTCTCAAGCGGGCCTCCGTATTCGTCGGTGCGCTGATTAAAAAGCGAGATCGCGAATTGGTCTATCAGATATCCTTCATGCACGGCGTGTATTTGAACGCCGTCGAACCCCGCGCGTTTTGCGTTGTAAGCTCCGACGCCGAAACTCTCGACTATCTCTTTGATCTCGCCGATCTCAAGCTGTCTGCACACGCGGTCAAACCAGCGATGCATTATGGGAGACGGCGCCACCGGCGGATGTTCCCCGAGGTTCGTCGGCACCGTAACTCTTCCGAAACCTCCGGAGAGCTGCATAAAAACCTTTGAATCATATGCGTGGATACGCTCCGTCATTTCACGGGCGGTACGGACAAAGTGGACGGGATTCGCGGTCGACGACGGCGTATTGGGCATGTCATGTTTTTCCACCGTGTCGTTAACAAAGGTAACGCCGGTTATGATAAGTCCGGTGCCGCCCTTTGCCCTCTCCGTATAGTAATCAATACCGCGCTGATTAAAACCGCCGTCGGCGTCGCCGAGTCCCAACGGCCCCATCGGCGCCATTGCAAATCTGTTTTTAATCTCCGTATTGCCGATTTTGACCGGCGTAAACAGCGGCTTGTATTTATTTATCATATTCCGTCTCCCCTCTTAAATATCAGTTCAGTATGTCGATGATTTTGTTGTAAATCTCCTCAGCGCCGGCGCGAAAAATCTTTTCCGCTCTAAAAGCCGAATCTTCGTCGGGTACCAAAAGTCGCATAAAAACTATCTCTCCCGCCCCGTCCGACATGGACAGTTCCACCGTAACGCTTAAGTCGTTATTGCTTTTATGAGAAGCCGTTATCATCGAACTGCGTTTCATAGCGGAGGCCGCCGAGGCTATGCGCCCCGTAATTTTCTTGCGGAGCGAATACGGCAGGCTGCTTTCTATCGTCTCTCCGTTGCGTCTTCCTTTTTCGGTTATCGAATACCCGTCTTCCTCCTCAACAACGTGCCGGGTGCCTATCAATTCGCTCAGGCAGTCCGTATAATCGAAATAGCCTATCCCGCCGCCGCTCATGACAAGATCCGAAAGCGCCGCCGCGCCTATGGGTCCGGGCAATCGGGCAAGAATAAAAAGTATGAGTATCTTAATGTCGAGTTTATCGTGAATAAATCCGAATTCAGCCACGATCAGTCCCCCCGAAATATTTCGGACCGGTCATTCGACCGTTACGCTTTTTGCGAGATTTCTCGGTTTATCAATATCGCATCCGCGGTACAGCGCGATATAATATGCGAAAAGCTGCAGAGGAACGACGGAAACGGACGGCATCAGCGCCTCGTGAGTATCAGGAACAGTAATAACGTCGTCCGACTCGTGCTCAACCAAAGACCGCATACTCTCGGCTGTTACAGTCATGACCCGCGCCCCTCTTGCGCGGACCTCGGAAGCGTTGCTAACAGTTTTCTCCGCGAGCCGCCTGCAGGTCACGACGGCAATCACCGGAGTCCCCTCCTCAATAAGCGAGATCGTCCCGTGTTTAAGCTCCCCCGCGGCATAAGCCTCAGAATGCATGTAGGATATCTCCTTGAGTTTGAGCGACCCTTCGAGCGACAGCGCGTAGTCCGTATTGCGCCCTATAAAAAACAGTTTTTCATTATTAAAATAGCGGTATGCGGGGTATTGTATGTCGGCCCTGTTTTTGATAATGCGCTCAAGCTTTTCGGGCAGCGCTTCAAGTTCTGATACGATAACGCTGTATTCCTCGCTTGAAACAGTCCCGCGAAGGTCGGCCAAATACAAAGCGATGAGCGCCATGACCGCAAGCTGGGCGCTGTATGCCTTTGTTGTGGCCACAGCGATCTCCGGCCCGGCTTTTGTATAAATCACATGCTCCGAAGCTTTCGCTATGGACGAACCTTTAACGTTAACAACAGATAAGGTCTCGGCTCCGAGACGCTTTGCCTCGCGGAGCGCTTCTAAAGTGTCCGCCGTCTCTCCGGACTGGCTTATCAGTATTACAAGCGAAGCTTTATCAACGAGCGGGTCGCTGTATCTGAATTCCGAAGCATAAACGACCTCCGTCGGCGTCCTCGCCAGTTTTTCGATATTGTATTTGGCCGCCATTCCCACATGATATGACGAACCGCAAGCAACAATGAAGATTTTACCGATTTTTCGCGCGAAAGCCTCCGGCAAAACCTCCGAGAGATCCACCCGGCTGTTTTTTATGAATTTTTCCGTCGTCCGGCGTACCGCCTCAGGCTGCTCGGTGATCTCCTTAAGCATATAATGCTCAAATCCGCCCTTGTCGGCGGCGGAAACGTCCAATTTTGTCAGTTCGCGCTTTTTTGACAGTTTATCCAAGAAAGGAGTATAAAATTCAGCGTCGGTTTTTGTTATGACCGCGATCTCATCGTCGTCGAGATAAGTGATCTCCTTAGTATATTTTAAGACCGCTGTCACGTCCGAGGCGAACATGTTGCCGTTTTCGGTATAAGCCACTATAAGCGGCGCCCGGCACTTCACCGCTATCAACGTTTCCGGTTCTTCGGAGCACATGACCCCGAGAGCGTAGCTGCCGCGCATTTCCCGCACGGCTTCGGCAACGGCTTCCAAAATATTACCTTTGTAACAATAGTCTATAAGCTGAGCCGCGACTTCCGTATCGGTCTCCGAATAAAAGCTGCGTCCGCGGTTTTTGAGCATTTCTTTTATCTCGTTATAGTTTTCTATAATACCGTTATGCACTATTGCCACGCGGCCGTTCCCGCCGGTATGCGGATGTGAGTTCTCGTCGGAGGGTTTTCCGTGAGTCGCCCATCTTGTATGGCCGAGGCCGACCGTGCCCTGCATCAATTTGCCGTTTTCGGTCCGCTCTTTCAGTGCGGCCAACCGGCCTTTTGCCTTAATAATGTCTATACCGGATTTGCCGATCGTCGCGAGTCCGGCTGAGTCATACCCGCGGTATTCGAGTTTTTCCAAGCCGTCCAATAAAATCGGGGCTGCATTATTCTCTCCGGCGTATCCGACTATCCCGCACATAAAAATCCAATCCTTTCGCCGGTCTCACCGGATACTGTCGGCTATCCTTTCAACAGCCTCGATCGTTGCTTCCGCGTCCCCGAAAGCAGTAAGGCGGATATATCCCTCGCCCGCGGGCCCGAACCCTGCGCCCGGTGTGCTCACGACTCCGGCTTTGTTCAACAGCAGGTCGAAAAAATCCCATGACGACGCTTTACCGGGAGTTTGAGCCCAAATATAAGGACTGTTAACGCCCCCGAACACGGAAAGCGAGGCTTTGGTCAACCCTTCTCTTATCACCGCCGCGTTTTTTTGGTAATAAGCCAAATTAGCCGCAACTTCTTTTTTCCCCTCGTCGGAATAGATCGCCGCAGCGCCGCGCTGGACGATATACGGCACACCGTTGAATTTTGTCGTTTGCCGCCTGTTCCACATTGAATTCAGCGACTCGCCTTGACGCTTCAGCGCTTTCGGCACTACGGTATACGCACATCGAGTGCCGGTAAATCCGGCGGTCTTGGAAAAACTGCGAAACTCGATCGCACATTCCTCGGCGCCCTTTATTTCATATATGCTGCGCGGTAAGGTTTCGTCGGTGATAAAAGCCTCGTATGCCCCGTCAAAAAGAATTACCGAACCGTTCTTTACCGCGTAATCCACCCAGAGAGAAAGCCGGTCCCTCGTCGCGGCTGCCCCGGTCGGATTGTTCGGAAAACACAGATATATCATGTCGGGCGTCCGCTTCGGAGGCTCGGGCATAAAGCCGGTTTCAGCCGTACACGGCATATATATCAAATTTGTCCAGCGATCGCCGTCATGATCTCCCGCCCTGCCCGCCATGGCGTTCGTATCGACATAAGCGGGATATACCGGGTCGCATACGGCGACCGAATTGTCTTTATCGAATATGTCGCCAATATTGCCGCAGTCCGACTTCGCCCCGTCCGAAACAAATATCTCATCCGCCGCGAGTTTTATTCCCAAAGCGGCGTAATCGTTTTCAGCTATGGCTTCGCGCAGAAATTCATATCCCTGTTCAGGCCCGTATCCGCGAAAGCTCTCTTTTTTCCCCATCTCCTCCACCGCAGCGCTCATTGCCTTTATCACGGCCGGAGGAAGCGGAAGCGTGCAGTCTCCTATCCCGAGCCTAATGAGTTTTTTCCCGGGATTAGCGGCGGCGTGCGCCGAAACGCGCCGAGCGATCTCAGAAAAAAGATAATTTCCGGGGAGTTTTTGAAAATTCGGGTTTATCTTTACCACAGCGACCTCTCCTTCAGCCCAAATGCCGGTATCGCACGCAGGGCCGGCTCATACCCGTGGCGCGCGGGAGAAGCCGAATCATGCAAACTTTACGGCGGTCCCGTACGCCATTACTTCGGCTGCTCCCTGCATAACGGCCGCCGACGCGTAGCGAATGTTCACAACAGCGTCCGCGCCCATGGCCGCGGCTTCCTCAGCCATTCTTTTGGTAGCCAGCGCTCTCGCATCGTTCATCATATCCGTATAGGCTTTCAGTTCTCCGCCGACAAGCGTTTTTAAACCCTGAGTGATATCCCTTCCGATATTTTTTGACTGTATCGTGCTGCCTTTGACAAGGCCCAGCATTTGCAGCTCTTTCCCGGAAATGTAATCAGTAGTTACCAAGATCATCTTCTTCTCCGCTCCTTATTTCTTTTATTCTTTCCCTGAGGACAAAAATACAAACGCCGATAATCGCGGCGGGAATCGCAAGTATCAAGATTTTCAGGTAAGAGGAAAGTCCGTCGAGCGATACGATCACGATGCCCATAACAACATAATATATCACGATGCAGGCTGTTATTACGAGCGGCGCGACCATTTTTTTGCCGTGTTTTTTCATTTCGTCACTCCAGCTCTATGGTGGCCGGCGGTTTGGGCGTCACGTCATAAAAAACTCTGTTCACCTGTTTGACTTCGTTTACTATACGCTGCGACACGCGCTCCAAAACCTCATACGGAATGCGCGCAAAGTCGGCTGTCATAAAATCTGACGTCGTAACGGCTCTTAAGGCTATCGCCCTGTCGTAGGTTCTGGAATCTCCGGTAACTCCAACGCTTCGCATGTCGGTCAGCGCCGCAAAATATTGGTTTATTTCACCGTGGAGCCCCGCCTTTATGATCTCCTCCCTGAAAACAGCGTCCGCTTCCCGCACTATGGCCAATTTTTCCTCCGTGACCTCTCCGACGACACGAACCGCAAGCCCGGGTCCCGGGAAGGGTTGCCGCCGCACGGTCTCCTCGTCCAAACCGAGTACGATCCCGGCTTTTCTCACCTCATTTTTGAACAAAGGTCTGAGCGGTTCTATTATCTCGGAAAAGCTCATCGTATCCGGCAATCCGCCGACATTGTGGTGGCTCTTGATAACGTCGGAATTCCCGCTTCCGCTCTCGATAATATCGGGATAGATCGTCCCTTGGATAAGAAATTCCGCGCCGCCCGCTTTTTCGGCCTCCTCCTCAAAAACGCGAATGAACTCCTCTCCCACTATTTTTCTTTTTTTCTCCGGCTGACAGACTCCGGCAAGCTTTGACAAAAACCTTTCCCGCGCGTCCGTTTTAATGATCTTCATGCGAAATTTTTCGCTCAGCGTCCTCATTACGTCATCCGCTTCGTTTTTGCGCAGCAGTCCGTGGTCTACAAAAATGCATGTGAGTCCGTCCCCTATCGCTCTGTGCGCCATAACGGCGGCGACGGCAGAATCCACACCGCCGGACAGCGCGCACAACGCGGTCTTGTCCCCTATTTTTTCTTTCAGCTCTTCTATCGTGCGCTCGACATATTCCGCCATATCCCAGCACCGTGAAAGACCGGAAATATCAAACAAAAAGCTTTTCAGCTCCCTCATCCCGGAGTCGGCATGATCGCCCTCGGGGAGATATCGCATAACGAATATTTTCTTTTTTGAATCCTCCTCGGCAGCGCAAGGACACGAGACCCCCAAAATCGGGACGCCGCAGTCGAATATTTCGGGCGCGCAAAAAAGTGCAGGTCCGGCGCCGGTTTGCCCTCCCGCGAGGATTATCGCTTTTGGTTTTTTCTCCGTAACGGTTTTGCCGGGCACGTCGTGCGGCAGCACTTCGCAATAGACGCCGCATTCTCTCACTTTTTCGGCAATAAACCGGCCGGCCGGGCCGCCGAAATCCAAAATCACTGCCACCTGATGCATTTGCGACCTCCGATCAGAGCTGTTTTTTGTCTCCGAGCAGCTTTGACAATTCGTCCATAAACGTGTTGATGTCTTTAAACTGCCGATACACGGAGGCAAATCTGACATAAGCGACCTCGTCAATGTCTTTCAGCTTGCTCATGACCAATTCGCCTATTTCCGTCGTGTTTATTTCCCGCTCGAGCGAATTACGCAACTCCTGCTCGATCTCATCCGCGGTCTCCTCTATCTCACTGACCGATACCGAACGCTTTTCACACGCTTTAAGCATGCTGCTGACTAATTTTGCCGTTTCAAAGGTCTGCCGGTTGCCGTCGCGCTTGATGACCATCAAAGGTAACCGCTCCATGACCTCATATGTCGTGAAGCGCTTGCGGCAGCCTAAGCATTCACGCCGCCGACGTATCGTGGTGTCTTCCTCGGCAGGCCTTGAGTCTATGACTTTACTCTCGGAATATCCGCAATACGGACATCTCATTATATTTCCTCCTCGTCGGGATATGGAAATGATTATAATGTATTGCCGGGCAAAAATCAATGAAACCGGGTGAAAAACTCTGCTTTTGACATTATTACATTCAACACTCCGAGCATTGCGTTTGTCGAAAGGCCCTGCGGCAGATCAAGTTCCCTGAGCAGCGCGGCGCGTTTTGAGGCGCTCCCCGCCCGCCCCGACAGTCCAGCGTCGAACAAATCGGTCTTTGTTATTTTTTCGCTTTTTCCGACGGTTTCCGGCAGCTCCGTTATTAGAGCCCCGGCGTTTTTAAGCGCCCGGGTCAATATCTCGGGGGGCATTCCTTCAACGCCGAGTTTTCCCTCTTTTCCGAAAACATGTTTTCTTTTTTCCTTGCCGTATATTTCCGGTATATACGCATGCTTGATCTTATCCTCCGGCAGAGCTCCTTTCAGATAATTGCGGATCGCAAAACCGCCCGCGTCGCTGTCCGTGAGTATTATGACGCCGCGCTCGGCTGCCAGCCGCCGCAGCAGTTTGAGTTTTTGCGGATCCGTGAATATACCGAAACCGGAGGTCTCGATTACAACGGCGTCAACAAGAGAGGAGAGGACGCTTTTATCGTATTTGCCTTCGACCACTACGACCTCATTGATTTTAAGCATCCTCCTCCTCCTTTAAAGACAGCCGGACAAAGAGCTCTTTTATGAGTTCTGTATCGTCCTCAGCGGAGGTTTTCATCTTATAATCATATTCGGCGCAGGTTTTAACGGCTTTGATAAGCCGCGCGAAAGAAAATCCGGACGCGGCCTTCATCAGCTTCGTGACGATAAAATCAAATTTTATGCCGCAGACTTCGGAAACAAAATCTTTCTTACGCCCTTCGTCCGCGGCGACTTTAGCTGCAAGCAAATGCCGCATCTGCCGTCCGATTACGGCGGTCATCCTGATCGGCGCTTCCCTCATTTGTATCAGCTCCGACAATATCCGCGCCGCCGCGTCGTAATTGCCCGCCGCAAGCATATCCGTCATGGAGAACACGCCCGCTTCGGGAATACGGCGGGCGACAGCGTCTATATCCCCAATAGTGACATATTCGCCCTCGGCATATCCGGATATCTTGTCGATCTCCGGTATGAGTCCGTTCATAAGACCGCCGCCGGTAAAGATCAGATGCTCGGCTTCGGCTTTTTTTATCTTCTTGCCGTTTGCCTCAAACCTGCGCTCTATCCAGCGCAAAAGCAGGCTCTGCTCCTGTCCGGCAAATTCCAGTGACTTCCCTGTTTTTTTGACAGCTTTCACAAGTCCGAGGCGGCCGTCAGGCTCAACGCCGGTGTCCGCAACAAACGCGATCACGCAGTAATCCGGTATATCGTTTATTATTTCCTTTATTCTTTCGCCCGTTTCGTCGCGGCATTTATTGATATCAAAATTCCGGACCTCGACAAGCGTTTCGGAAGAAAAAAAAGGCATCGTTTCGACCGCTTCATACAAAACACGCGGATCAGGGTCTTTAAAATCGACATATTTTCGGTTAAATTCCGTGTTTTCGGAGCCTACGGTCATTTTGACCAATTCCCGTAAAAACTGCTCCTTGAGATAATCCTCATCGCCCCAAAGAAGATAAAGTCTGTCCGGTCCCTTGTCTTTGAGTTCTTTTATCAACGCCGCATAATCCGGCTTATCTTTTCCGGCCACTTTTGTCCGCTCTCCTATCCGATCCTTATAGTAACATTGCCGTGCATATCCGTTCTGTAAACCTCGCTCCCGGCGTCATACAGCCGTTTCAGCATTTCGTCCGACGGGTGTCCGTAACTGTTGTAACCCACCGAAATTACCGTTATCGCCGGAGACGTCACGTCCAAAAGCTCTTTTGACGTCGAATAATTTGAACCGTGATGCCCGGCGGCAAGAAGCTCAAGTTTCGGAAGGTCGTTTCTAATTATAAGCCTTCTCTCCACAGACGAAGGCGCGTCTCCGGTCACCAAAAAATCAAATTCTCCGAAGGAGCCCAAGATGATCAGCCCGCGTTCATTCGCGTCGTTTGTCCCTATGGGCGCCATGATTTGGAACTCCGACGCGCCGAGCGATATCAGAGTGTCTTCCTCGATATAATACACATCGACGCCGTTTATTACAGCCGCGTTATAAATCTCTTCGAATATCTTTTCCTCTCCTGCCGTCGGCGCGGGTATCGCGAGCCGCTTGACTTTCGTTATGGAAATCAGATCGGCGGCGCCGGACGCATGATCGTCATGGAAATGGGTCAGTATAAACAGATCCACTCCCCTGCGCCCCTTGCCGGACAAATAATCGGAAGCGACGGCCTGCGCGGATTTTACGCTCCCGCGCCCTCCGCAGTCGATCAAAACGGTATCCGCCCCGGAAAACACAGCCATACCGGCCCCTTGGCCGACGTCCAAAACCGTGATCGTCGCCCCTTTTTTGTAAATCTCCGTCACCGTGATAAGCGAGATGCACAAGACGCAAACGGACAGGCAAAGGGGCAGCACCGGTCTGAAAGAGGTCTTTCTTCCGAGGGCTGAAGCATATGTAATAATTAACAGGACATAGGTCAAAATCAACCATGCCGACGCGAAGTTATTTGTTGTATAAACGGCGGAAAACGGCAAATTCGCGAAGCTTTTCGCAACAAACAACACATACCGCGCGAAAAACGCCGTGACATATCCGGCGGAGACCCCCGCGGCGGGCAGTAAAAAGCCCAAAATACACATGGCGTACCCGAGAACAAAACATAAAGAGACCGCCCAGAGCGAGAGTATGTTAACGATTATCGAATACACGGATATATATCCGAAATGCGCCGCGATGAGCGGAACGGTAAAAACCGAAGCTCCGACGGAACCGGAAAAACAATTTATCGCAAAGCGCGCTGCGGGGGCTGCATATCCGGTGAAAATATTTTTGTCCGCCGCAAGGCCCGTAAGACTGTCATAAATACGCGGCGTTACCAAAACGACTCCGGTCATTGCCGAAAAACTGAGCTGAAAACCGATACTTCCGACAGCTTGCGGATTTATTATCAGTAAAAGCGCCGCCACCGCCGACAGAGACGTCAGGCTGTCGTTTTCCCGGCGTATCAGAGGCGCCGCCAAAAGGCATATCTGCATGAAACCCGCCCGGATCGCCGAGGCCTGAGAACCCGTCATAAGAACAAAAAATACGATCAGAGGTATGCCGACGGCGGCGGCTTGTTTCCGCCGTCCGAGCGCCGAGCGCACAAAGCCGGTCAAAAAGGCAATATGCAATCCGGATACCGCCGTAACATGCATCAAGCCCGTTTTTGCCATCGCGTCCGAGAGAGAGCGCTCGGAGTACAGGCCGGATTTGTCTCCCGTGAGAAGTCCCGTCAAAAATCCCGATACATCCCCGGGCGCGCAGCGCTCTGTCATGTTTTTCACAGCTCTCGCCGCCGTTTTCGGAAAATACAAAGCCGCCCAAACGCTTTTTCCGGTAATTCTCACTTCGCTTGTCACCGTCCCGACAAGAAACACTCCGTCGGAAATATATATGTCGGTATCAGCGCCGAAACGTTTTGTCGCCGGCAGAAGCTTTATCGTCGTTTCGACAATGTCGCCCGGCAGCGGCGCCGTCAGGTCATGAGCGTATGACACGAGCCTTGCTTTGACCGGCGGTCCCGAAGCTCTGAAAACGCGAACCGTGATGCAAGAATAGTTCTCATATTGAACGCAATGATCCGAAACCACGGCTGTGATTTCGGTTGTTCTTCCCGTTTCGTTTTCCTGAGGAAGAATGAAAATACCGAAAAAAATGAAACTCCAAACAAAGCCCGCGGCGCCGGCGAGCGTTATCAGAACAATTCGAAACCGTATGTTGCCCTTAAAAGCCACAGCGCCGGCAGTCAGAACTGCTGCGACTGCCGCCGTGTACGGAAGGGCGGCTCGAGGGATCAGATAATGAGATAAAAATACAGCGACGCAAAAGGCAACAGCCGCCGTCGCAAGCTTTCGCATCGCATTTAAACAATAAGACAAAAGCCCGGAACGGAGATCCGGGCTTTTGTCGATTTTGAGGACAGGCAGGATTTACTCATAATAGTCCGGCGCAAGCTTAAAGGTCTTAAACTGGGCCATATCGTGCGGAAAGAATATTTTTGCCTTGTATTTCCTCTCAAGCTCGCGGACTTTTTCAACAGATTCTCCGAGCGCTTTGCTGTCAAACACCAGCGAAGACGGTCTCAGCGGCGGTCCGTAATTAGCCGCGAGATTCAAGATATCCACCGGGAAAATATAAACGCCGCTTTCCAAACGCAGAAGCAATCCCATCATGCCGGCCGAGTGCCCGGGAAGGTATATCAGTTCCACGCCTTCAGCCAACTCGAAGTCTTTATTTGCGAGAAATCTGTATTTTTGCACAGGCTCTGTCACATCAGCCTTGCAGGTACCGCCGCTCGCGTTGGGATCTTGTGAGGCGTGTACCAATAGAAGCGCCCTCATGAAATCGTCTCTGTTGACATAAACATCCGCAGTGTCTTTGAACAAATATGAGCCGCCCGCGTGATCGCAGTGCATATGTGAAAGCACAACGGTCTTGATGTCTTCCGGCTTGAGTCCCACCTTTGCCAGTTGATTGACGAGTAATTGTTCCTCCGTCAAAAAATAAGGGGCAATGACCAATGAATCCGGGGACCAGCGTCCCTTCATGCCGTCGGGGTGGCAGCCCGTATCAAAAAGTATCCATCCGATCTCCGGGTTTTTGATAAGGACGCAATAAACCGGAATCTTTATCCACTCAGCGGGAGGATTTTTATTCCCCGCCGTTCCCATAACGGAAAGAGCCAGCATTTGATTTTTATCGAGCTCCATATAACCGTTATCAAGAATATACATCCTGTTTCCCATGACGCGATTCTCCTTTTTCAGAAATACCTTTTTAAAAGCCCGCTGAACGCCATACCGTGTCTGGCCTCGTCTTTGCACATCTCATGCACGGTGTCGTGGATGGCGTCAAGATTCAGTTGTTTCGCTTTAACGGCAAGGTCTTTCTTGCCCTGCGTGGCGCCGTGCTCCGCCATAACGCGCATTTCAAGGTTTTTCTTTGTTGACAGGTCCACCACTTCGCCGAGCAACTCCGCGAATTTCGCGGCATGTTCCGCTTCTTCAAACGCGATCCTTTTATATGCCTCAGCGACCTCGGGATAACCTTCTCTGTCCGCCTGACGGCTCATGGCAAGATACATGCCCACTTCGGTGCATTCTCCCGTAAAGTTTTGGCGGAGACCTTCGATGATTTCGGGATCGGTGTCTTTTGCGACGCCTATCTTATGCTCGTCGGCATAAACAAGCCCTTTACCGCTCTGCTCACTGAATTTGGCTTTCGGCGCTTTACACTGCGGGCACAGTTCCGGAGCCTCCTGCCCCTCATGAACATAACCGCAGACAGAACAAATAAATTTCTTCATAACAAACCCCTTTCCTAAATAAAGATCGATGCGATCGATAGTATTTTAAAACAATTCCTTTTCGATTGCAAGCTCCGGAGTAATCATATTATTCCTTTCATAACCAACGCCAATACAATAAGAGTGACAAAGACGGCAAAAGTGATTATAATTACACCGAACTTCACGCCGCCGGCGCCCGTTCCCCGCGCGGTCGCTTCAACAAGCCGCAGTCTGCGCAGCGATTTCACCACCGGTTTGTACAGCAGGATCGTGAGAGTGCCGTTCAGCCCGACTTTAAGCGCGTTAAAAGGCAAAAACACGGGCAGCAGAAGCTCCGCGACCGCCTGACGGGGAAAACCCAAATAAATAGGGGTTATAAGATAGTTCCACAGCATCATAACGATCACCGTGAGCAGTCCGCCTGCCACAAGGCCTGTGATCGCGCTTTTGATGCCGGTTTTTCTTTTGTAAATATAAGCGGCGGGGCATACGAAAGCGCAGGTCGAAATGACGTTCATCAAAAACCCCCATGGTCCCGTGTCGCTAACGGTGATCATCTCGGCAAAAGATACGACGACCGACACAAAAAAAGCGGACAAAGGGCCGAATATGAACCCTGCAACAGCGATTATGACGTCTTTAGGGTCGTATTTCAGGAACATGACGATCGGCACACGGCCGACCACCATGATCACATAGGCAATCGCGGCCAGAAGCGCGAGCGTTGTCAGTTTTCGCACGTTCGGACGTTTTGCTGCCGGACGCTCCGGTCCCGCTTTGTTATCGTTTTCCTTCAGGTTTTGCTCTGTTGACATTTAAGCCACCTCCGAAAAAAATCAAACGCCCGCAATATGTCTCGCAGGCGTTCCAAAGCAAAGCTCAAGGAAACGATCTTCTTCCATCCGGACTGTACCGTCGGTCTCGGAGTTTCACCGAGTCAGCCGTTTTCACGGGTCGCGGACTTTAACCGCCGGTCGGGAATTTCACCCTGCCCTGAAGACAATTATTCGGTTGTTATTCCGCATTATAATAAATCTTCGGGGAATTTGCAATAAATTTTTGCGGTATTTCCCGAAAACTCAAAAACGGAGTTGTGAACCGGTGAGCGAAACGATAAACAAGTCCGCGACATGCTGCTTCACGGGCCACAGGGCCTCCAAACTGCCCTGGAGAGACGATGAAAGCGACATTCGCTGCGCGGAACTGAAAAAAGAAATACTTTGCGCCGCAGAAAGACTGCACTTATCAGGCACGCGACTGTTCATTTGCGGCATGGCCAACGGCTGCGACATGTATTTCGGCGAAGCGGTCACAGAACTCCGACTAAAATATCCCGATATACTCCTTGAAGCGGCCGTACCCTGGGAAGGGCAGGCCGAAAAATGGGCTTCCGGTCTTAAAGAAAGATATTTGCGGCTCATCTCCGAATGCGACTATCACACCGTGGTCAGCAAAACTTACACACCGGACTGTATGAAGCGCAGAAATCACTATATGGTCGACAGTTCCTCCTCGCTGATAGCGGCGTATAACGGTTCGCCCGGAGGGACAAGGCAAACCATGCTCTACGCCCTGCGAAAGGGATTGGAGCTTATCGAAATCAAAATCGACTGATTTTAAACGGCTTCGAAATCACCCAAGAGACGTTTGAGCCAATTAACGCTCAATGGAAACCATAACGCCGCATCGGCGTTCACCAATTTGGCTTTACCGGCCGAAGTAAACGTCTTCGCTAAAGATAAAGCGTGTTCGCCGTCGCCGAATATATGCAATTCGAAAGCAACATTCGCTTTCTCCAGAGCGGCTGCGTATTGCAAAGAATGCGTTATCGGCACGACTGGGTCATTACGCGTTGAAAAAATGAATGTCGGCGGCGTTTCGCCGTCAACTCGCCCGCATATTTCGGGAAAATCCTTGCCGGTCTTTCGTTTTGCTTCGGCAGTAATGACCGGATATCCCAATATGACCGCGGCGGGTTTTTGTTTTCCGCATACGCTGACCCAAGCGGCAAGGTGTCCTCCCGCGGAGAAACCCGCCAGCACGATCTTATTCTTATCGATATTCAACTCCTCCGCGTGTTTATGCAAATACAAAACAGCGGCATTTGCGTCGGAAAATGATTTCAAGAGCGGTTCTTCCGGCCCGACGGAATACCGCAGTACAAAAGCGTTGTATCCTTCAGCGAGATAGGCCAGCGCCACGGGCTCCGCCTCGCGGTCGGAGCATATCCTATATCCTCCGCCGGGAAATATAAGAACAGCGGGGCGGATGCGGGCATTCGGCATCTCGTCGCTCAAGTCATGTGTATACCCGGTCAAAACCGCGCTCCCGTTTGCCGGATTAACGGCAAATGTGTTCACCCCAACACCTCCTCATAGTTACAGGGGTAATTACAGGAGAGAACTGTGTTTTCCAAAGAAAATCCGTCATGAAGGACTGCGCTTCCGCTTCTTCGTTATGGCCGTCTTTCCAACGCTTCGAGAAAGCGACGGCATTTGACTGAATGTTATCCCATGTAAGCACAAATTCACCTCATAAACGGAGCCAACGATATGGATGCCGATTACTCGTAATGCGTCCACATCATGATTATTTTAACGATTTTCTCTTTATCATCAACCTGATATACAAGCCTGTGTTTGATATTTATCCTACGAGCATATGCGCCGCTAATATCCCCTTTGAGCTTTTCAAAGGTCGGCGGCGACACAAAAGGGTTTTCTTTCAATAAATCGATAATGCTTTTTGCTTTCTTATCCAAGCCCGCTTCCTTGAGCTTGACTATGTCGCTTTTCGCCCTCTTTGTATACACAACAGAATACATTACCACTGAACCTCATTTTCCGGTATGCACTCTGATATAGGAGTGTTCAACCCCTCAATGATTGCGTTTTTTACATCAGGCATGGACGACAGATACAGCGTTTCCATCAGCCCGTTATAGTCATCTTCACTGATTACAACGGCGTTGCCGTCCTTTGTGCTGATATTGACAGGCTCGCCCCATTTTATGGTCTGTTCTAAGATTCTGAACATATTTTTTCTAAAACTTGTTACATTGGTGTTCAGCACAACAGTCACCTCGCTTATCAAATTCGCATATGTACATTTTAACGTACAGCGAAGAATTTGTCAATAACATATTTCTTTCCTTTTATCGTGCATATCTGCTTCGGCGAGTTACGATGAGATAATAAAAAGCAAACAATTGATTTTGTCTTGCATTTTTGGGTGAAAACCTCGATTAGCTGTCTTGACGGATCAATAAGAGCTTCTTCGATACAGTCAAATATGCGGCGTTGCTCTGCAAGCGTCGGGACAATGAACTTACGCTCAGACAAGCGCGTATTTTTTTCTGCCTTCCGTAAAAATATCTCCGCCCGCGCGATCCACAGCGACAATGACCGGCAGGTCTTTGATCGTCAGTTTCTTTACGGACTCGCAGCCCAACTCGAAAAAAGCCGTTTCCTCCGCCTCAGTCACATGCCGGGCGATCAATGCGCCCGCGCCGCCGACCGCGCAAAAATAAACGCTGCCGTTTCTGACGATGGCCCGGTTGACCTCAGGAGATCTCTCTCCTTTTCCTATCATCGCGGCAAGCCCCATATCCAAAAGCCTCGGCGTGAAAATGTCCATACGCCCGGAAGTCGTAGGGCCGCAAGCGCCCACCGGCATACCCTCTCTTCCGGGCGTGGGTCCCGTATAATATATAACCGCGTTTTTTATCTCAAACGGCGGTTCTTTTCCGGCGTCCAAGAGCTCAAATATCTTCAAATGCGCGGCGTCTCTTGCCGTATACACCTCTCCGCTGAGTTTGACCCTGTCTCCCGCTTTGAGTTCACGGGCGGCGTATTTCAACTCGTTCACGTTCAATTCCCGCATACGGAATACCTCTTCACAAAATCCGAAACAGCCGCCTCGTATTCGGGCGTGCCGACTATATAAGCCTCCTCATGCGCCGCGCCCGGCACGATGAGCATTTCTTTTTCCGACGCGCAGGCTTTAAAATTTTCCCTGCTCATACGTGTCGGTACGAACCGGTCCTCCGCTCCGTGGATAAACAAGACCGGCAGCTTGCAGTTTTTCATGACCTCGAGGGTCGAGCAGTCTTCCGTACCGAAGCCGGCGACATGCCTTAAGACAGTATCGAAAATGCCGATAAGCGGACGCGCCGGAACGCGGAACCGGTTTTTAAAAAAATGCTCCAACTGATCTTTCGCCGAGGTGAAGGCGCAATCGGCGATGATCCCACGGACGGTGGCCGGCAAATCCGAACCGGCCGCCAAAAGCACGGTCGTGCCGCCCATGGAGACCCCTCCGAGAAAAACATCGCAGTCGTCACCCGTTGTTCGACAGACGTAATCCGCCCATGTTTTGCAGTCGTTTCTCTCCTTTGTTCCGAAACAAATAACTCTGCCGCCGCTGTCGCCGTGCGCGCGCTGATCGACCGCCAATATATCGAATCCCAACCCGGAATAAAACTCATACGCGCAGCAAAAATCCAACATCGAACTCGCTCTGTAACCGTGGAACAAAATCAATGTGCGCTTTGACCCCTCCTTGGAAAGCCGGCAGCCTTTGAGTTCAATGCCGTCATAGGCTCTTACGCTCACTTGCTGCCAAGGCTGCTCCGACGCCCATTCCCGGCCTTTTTTGAGCATCAGCCTGTATCTTTTAACAAAGAGTTTCGCGAGTGCGGTGTATTTTTTTTTACTGAACCTCTCAAATCGAACAAAAATAATTATAAAGCAGCAAAAGAAAATTATTACCGCCGCGCAAACCGCTCCGGCCGCAACGGCGACGAAAATCAAGAGTCCTGTCTGCATCTCAACGAACCCCCGCCGCTTCTCCGAAGTACGCGACCAACAGATCGACACAGGCCCCGTAACTTTGCATGCCGAGCTCCTGTCCGTAGCTCTGAAGAAACTCAGTATAGACGGCTTCCGTAACCTTCGCGGCCTTTGTATCGAAGCTTGCCCAGTATTCCCGGTTCTCATCAATATCCGCAAGCACTTTGCCGTCAAGCAGGCCGTACACATCCTCCCAAGCTTCACGATCCGCTCTGTATAAAGCGTTGCTCAAATGTATATAGGCCAAAAGCGCCGCCGAATAGCAAAATACGGGTTCGCCGCTTATCATGCAAGAGAGTACCGCCGTAAAATTCGCCTCGTCCTCCGCGGCCACTCCCCTTTGATGAGCCAATTCATGCGCGATCGTCGCCGGCAAAAGGCACATCGGGCTGTCCGTGTTCACGTTTGCCTCCCCGGTGAACGGAAAGAAGAATCCCGTAAAATTTACATAACTCATAAAATATGAGAACATCATCGGTTTGGCCCTTAAAGGCGGCCCCTCCAAAAACGGATAGAGTTTCGCGACGTCATCATATAAAAGCGCCGATCTCTCAAAAATCATTTTCTTGTCTTCTCTGAAGCGGTCTGCCGAATCTCTTTCAACTTGCGGGGCATATTCATTCAGCGTGTCCGCAAAATAACGCGCGACCGCCTCAAGCTCTCCGGGCGGTACCGGTTTGACTTCAAGCCCGGCGGAATCCGAAAATCCGCGGGCGTAATAATTCACTCCCCACAATAAACAAAATCCTGCGTATACGACGGCGACCGCGGCGGCAAGCGTAACAGCGGTTTTATACAATCTGCGCAGCTTGTTTTTTCCGCGCGCAATAAGAATGATCTCTGCTGTTATGAAAATCAATAACGCGCCGGCAAAAACGGCAACGATCACCTCCGCAACCGAAAACCCCGCAATATCAAAAACGCGCCCGACTGTTCTTCTGTACGGGCGCACATAGTTTTCGCTCAAAAGGGTCATAAGGCCCCTATCGTTTCTGAGAATAAAAAACGCGGCGATAACCAAAAGTCCGGCAAACAGCAGGATATGCGCCGTCGGACAAAGCCCGAACACACTACGGGTCCTTTGCCCCGCGGCCCTTGTCCTGTTTCGTTTTCCGATCCCTGCGCCCATACAGGTATTTCTCCTTTATTAACGGCCCCGGCTGTGGTATGCTTTCGGCGGCGGGAGGAATGTCATGAAAAAGCTAATTGTCGCAATATCGTTTTTAATTTCGCTCGGCGGCTGCTCCGCAGAAGCCGAGTATGCCGAGAGATCCTTTTTCGCAATGGATACTTATATGAGCATGCGGGTCATAGGCTCAGGGGCGGACGCAGCGGCTGAGAAAGCCGAAAAAACGATCAGGGATCTGGAAAAGCTGTTTTCAAAAACACGTTCAGGCAGCGATATTGCAAGAATCAATTCAGCCGGCGCTTCCCGTATCCCGGTATCCGCTGAGACTGCGGAACTGATCAACCTCTCGATAGAGTATTATTATCTGACTGGCGGGGTGTTCGACATCACCGTCGGCCCTTTGGTAAATGCTTGGGGAACAGACCGGCCCGATGATTTTAAGGTTCCGGACGACTTTGAGCTGTCGACCCTTATGGGTTTTGTCGGCAGCGATATGATATCCGTTATCTCTGATACTGTCGAACTCGGCAAGGAGAACATGGCGCTTGACCTCGGCGGCTCCGGTAAAGGCTACGCCGGGAAAAAGGCGGGTGAAGCGGTCAGGGAATGCGGCGTATCGTCAGCCATACTGTCACTCGGCGGAAATATCGTATGTATCGGTTCCGCTCCCGGCGGGGCGCCCTGGCGGGTCGCCGTCCAATCTCCCGACGGCTCTGAAGCTTATATCGGCGTTCTGGATCTCTCGGACACATGCGCCGTCACCTCTGGAGCTTACCGGCGCTATTCGGATAAGGACGGCGTCAGATATCATCATATAATCGACCCGCATACAGGCAGGCCTGCTGATTCCGGTATCGTTTCGGCAACCGTCGTCTGCGAGGATTCCGCGATAGCGGATATTCTCTCGACCGCCGTTTTTGTTATGGGCGCCGACAAAGCGAACGAACTGCGAAAAAATATAGGCGGTTTTGAAACAGTCCTTTTGACGGAAGACGGTTTCGCCTTGGTAAGCCGCGGTCTCGCGGACAGGTTTTCGCTTTCGGCCGACTCGGGCTACATATTGAAAATACATGAATAACGGCGGCAACCCGGAAAATTCAAAAATCCTTCGTCCTTTTACTGAAAAAGGGCGGAGGATTTCTCTTCGTATTCAGAGCGCCGCCGCGCTTTGAGTTATTTGACAATTTCTTCGGGCGGGTGCCGCGGATTATCTCTGACGATTACGATGCCTTTCATAATGGCTGTAATTATATCGGCTTGAAACTGCACAGACAGCGACAATACTTTTGTCATGGCCTCTCCGAAATCAGTGACGACATAGTGCGGAGGGAAACTGTTCAGAGCAAACGCGCGGATATCCGCTTTGCATCGCTCACACTTGCACATATCGGTTTTTTTTATGCAACTGCTGAGATACATATCGACGAGTTCTTCAGATACGTTCCTTGTTTCAAAAGCTTCCTGCATAGTTTTCACTTCTTTCGGCGCATATGTATATTTGCCCTGTTCATCTACAGTATAACACCGGCCCGCTAAATAATCAATGACTTTATTTATATAAACTTTTTTCCTCGGATATCATTGATCAGTCCCGTCTCTGCTCAAAAGTCTTATCCGGCAACAACTCGATGCCGGCCCAGGCTTTCTGTTTTTTTTTTGACATTTTTTCGCATTTATGTATAATATAGATTAATATTCGAGTTTTCACATATCAATCTGTGTGCGTATGCCTGAGAATAAAGAGTAGTGGAGTGTGCAAGGTATGAAAATCAAGAGCTTGGGCTTGAAAGTTTCGCTTATCGTGGCACTGATGTTCGCTGTGATCATAACCATTATTATCTATTTCGTGACGGTCCGCAGCCTTTACCTTGTTGAAAAACTTGCCGCCAACGAAGCCGCCGCGTCAAATGTCACATTGGCAAAAGAATTGCAAAGGCTTGAAAATGAGGCGCTGACGCAAGCTGAAATAATCGGGCTGTCGCACAGCGTCGTCAACGCGGTTATGAACGATGATGAAAACGCGCTTAAGACCGCCCTTTTTGAATTGAAGGAAAATCTGGATTTGATCACTGTTTGCGATACGCACGGCAATGTAATCGGGAGGGTGCACAGCGACTTGAAACACGACGACGTATTGAACCAAAAAGCCCTTTCGACCGCGCTGAGCACCGGGCACGGGATAAGCACGATAGAAAAAGGCACCGTCGTCGGGCTTTCAACGCGCGGCAGTTCGGCAATCAGGGATTTCAGCGGGAACATAATCGGCGCCGTGACATGCGGCCACGATTTATCAGACCCTAAATACGTGGATCTGGTCAAAGATTTCTGCAACAGCGAGGTGACTATCTTTGATGAGGATACACGCTTGATGACAACGATCATCGATGACAAAGGCAACAGGGTCGTCGGCACGAAAGCAAGCGATGAGGTGATCGAAAGAGTTATTCACCAAAGGGAGTCTTACTCTTTGCAGATACCGTTGTTCGGGAGCGAATACTTCGCGTACTATTCGCCGCTGATCGTTGACAATACAGTTGCCGGGATGCTTTTCACAGGGGTGCCTATCGACGAGGCTATGAGCGTACGGCAGGAAATGCTGAATTCGGTATTGATGGCCGGGATCATTTGCGGGGTCGTATGTATCTTACTGATTTTCTTCTTCAATCTTTTTACGGTGAACAGGCCGCTGAAAAAAATAGGTGCTTTCGCGCGGATGATCAGGGAAGGGGACATTGGAGTAGAGTCCTCGACTATAGCGCGCATCGATGTGCGGTCTTCCGATGAAGTTGGTATATTGGCAAGGGAATTGGAGCAGGCTTACGTACAGCTGCAGGGATATGTAAGGGAAATCAAGGAACGGATGCAAGGCTTGGTGAACGGCGACTTGGCAACTGAAAGCACCTTTGATTTTCATGGCGATTTCGTTTTGATCAAGCAGTCGATAAATGAACACGTTCATAATCTCAACCGAATAATGACTGAGATCAGTGCATCTTCGTCAGAGGTCTCGCACGGGGCAAAGCAGATCGCGGACGGCGCCCAGACCCTCGCGCAAGGTTCGACAGAACAAGCCGCGTCTATTGAAGAGTTATCGAGTTCTATCGCGGAAATCGCCGTTAAGACAAAAAACAATGCCGAAATAGCCGGAAAGACAGCAACGCTTGAGGATTCAATAATCGTAAACGTTGAAAAAGGCAGCCGTCAGATGGAGGAAATGGTGTCGGCCGTACGGGAGATCAATCAAGCAAGCCACAGCATCATAAAAATCATCAAGGTGATCGACGATATCGCGTTCCAGACGAATATCCTCGCTTTGAACGCAGCTGTGGAAGCCGCGCGCGCAGGCCAACACGGCAAGGGTTTTGCCGTCGTCGCCGAAGAAGTCCGAAATCTGGCGTCCAAGAGCGCGGAGGCTGCAAAAGAAACCGGCGTGATGATCGAAGACTCGATGGAAAAAGCCGAATTAGGCGCTCGCATAGCAGAGGAAACAGCGGCGAGCCTGACCGAGATCATCAACGGTATAAATGAGAGCAGCGAATTTATCAAGGAAATCTCCAAAGCATCCGAAGAGCAGTCTTTGGGCATTGAACACATCAATATCGGAATAGACCAAGTGGCTCAGGTCGTCCAACAGAACAGCGCGACGGCACAGGAAGAGGCCGCCGCGTCGGAGGAAATGAACAGCCAGTCAAGCATTTTGCAAAAGCTGGTATCAAGATTCACACTCAACAGCCGCGATTCGCGAAGAGCGCTGCCCTCGGCGGGCAATGCAACAGCCGGAGCGCCGAGGTCGCCTGACAAAACAGATCATGAGTTTCGGGAGCCCTCCGAATTCGGAAAATATTGAACAGCCCGCTGATTCCGTTAATAACAATAAACAGTACCGGCCCGCCGGTAATATTGCACCCTCGCCCGAAATCACCATGGCGAGGGTGCAATAACATAACTCATCAATAATAATCACTTAAAAAGCGCGCCGGTCGCTATTTGCGACCATGTTTCCATTTCATACGCCAAATCGGACAGCCGGCCGCGTTTTACCCACTCTCCGCTCAGTTTTTCCGTTTCCTTTACCCATACGTCGCCGGTCGTTTCTATCGTGAACAGAAATCCGAGATGCACGCTGCCGACGGGGTTGCTGTCGTCGTTTATCACTCCCCGCATAACGATCTCCCCGATCTGCTCCGTCCTTACCTCTTCGTTAAGCTCGCGCATAAGTCCGGTTGTCACGGCCCTCATGCCTCCTCCGTCCGGACCGGGGTTAATGTGCCCTCCGAGCCCTATCGACATCAGCCCGTGCAGTCTGCGCTCGCCGCCCTTATTCAAACGGCGCGTGACAAAAACCTCGCCCGACCGGCAGATGACAGCATACGGAATAATCTGTTTATATCCGGGATCCTCCTCCGCCGCCTCCCTTGGCAGAAATTCATAATGAGCATCCGCTATTCTGAGAATCTCGTCCCGGTTTTCGGCAAAAAATCCCGTTTCTTTTATCAAATGCGAAATATGCTTCGTTTTAACGACCATCACTCTTTCCGTATTGCCGCCCCCTCTCTGTCGCCCAATACAATACACCCGGCCATGCGGAAAGTCAAACCGCCGAGCGGCCGGCGCGGCAGGAGCCGAGAAACACATTGAACACAGGCGCCGGATATGGTATTGTAAATAAGAAAATCACACGGAGGGGATAAAAAATGATCTGCACAAGCGATAATGCGGAAAAAAGAGCGATCATGATCAGCGCCGATTTGATGTCGGCGGCGGCGCGCACGGCGCCCAAAGCCTGCGGCGTAGACCTTATCGAAACTTTAATACTCGACGGCGAGGAAAAAGCCGGATTAACAGCCGCAATGAGAGAACTCGGCGCCGGAAAAGATAAGTTTTTTATCCGCGACGCGGGCAATGTGGACAGCAGCGGATGCATACTTCTTATAGGAGCCGGCGTCGCCCCGCGAGGGCTGAACTGCGGACTGTGCGGCGCCGAAACCTGCGCCTCTGCCGGAAAAAATAAAATCTCCTGCGCGCTGGCGGTAAACGATCTCGGAATAGCAGTCGGCTCCGCCGCGGCGACAGCGATGGATCGCCGTATCGACAATCGCGTATTGTTCACCGCGGGCATGGCGGCGCTGAAACTTAAACTGTTCTCCGATAATGTTAAGATTTGCTTCGGAATCGCTCTTTCGGTTTCAGGGAAAAACATTTTCTTCGACCGTCCCAACCTGTAATTCGCGGGTCATGACCGGCCGCAATGTCTTAATCGACTGATCATTCTGTTCCTGTTGGGAGGGGTTCCCGTTGACGGATTGGGATAAATTGGATGCTTCCTGCAAAGAATGCAAAAAATGCCCGCTTTGCGAGACCCGAGAAAACGTCGTCTTCGGCGTCGGCGACCGCGAGGCGGAAGTTATGCTGATAGGAGAAGCTCCCGGGGAAAGCGAGGACAAAAAAGGAGAGCCTTTTGTCGGCCGCGCCGGGAAGCTTTTAGACGACATGCTTGCCATAATCGGGCTTGACAGATCGATAGTATATATAACCAACATCGTCAAATGCCGTCCTCCCGGAAACCGCGACCCTCTGAACACGGAAAAAGACGCTTGTTTCGACTGGCTGCGGCGGCAGACCGAACTGATCGCTCCGAAAATAACGGTATGTCTCGGGCGTATATCGGCCGCTTCGCTCATTGACGAAGACTTCAAAATAACACAGGCGCACGGTCGTTGGTTCGACAAGGAAGGCGTTAAATTCACGGCACTGTACCATCCCGCCGCGCTGCTGCGCGATCCGAGACGAAGACCGGAGACATTCGACGATCTGAAAGAGATCTTACGCATGATACGCGAAATATGCCCGAAAACAGCATCGCGGCTCCGGCTCGGCTGAATTATGAAAGTGAAAGGCGACGGCAGTTATTTATGCTGAAATTCAAGCCTCTTGAACTCAGTGACAAAGAATGGATCGATGAAACGACTTTCGGTTTCTCTGACAACAGCGCCGATTATAATTTCGGCAATATGTATATGTGGGATCATCTCTTTTCAAGGCTCGTCACGCGCTGTGAGGGCAGAATGGTTTCCCTGTTCGGAAAAACCTACGCCGATATGTTCGATTTTCCGGTCGGGAAAGGCGATCTTGTTCCGGTGATCGAAGAAATGCGCCTTTTCGCCCGGCGACAAAGCATCCCGTTTCGCATACGCGGCGTCACGCCGGGTCATCGTCTCCTTCTTGAGCAGGCATTCCCCGGAGAATTCACCTTCAAGGCAAACCGAGATCAATTCGACTACGTCTACTCCGCCGAAAAATTAGCGACGCTCGCCGGCAAAAAACTGCACGGCAAACGCAATCATATAAACAAATTTATTTCGCAAAACGAATGGAGTTTCGAACCCATGTCGCGGGAGATGATCCCGGAGTGTTCCGATATGCTCGATCGTTGGACCATGGAAAACCGCGAAAAGCTTGAATTCGGTTTGGAAACCGAACACCGGGCTGTCAATTGCGGCTTTAAAAATTTCGAGGCCCTCAAGCTTGAGGGCGGAGTGCTGCGGGCAGGCGGCCGAATCGCGGCTTTCACGATCGGCGAACCGATTTCAGCCGACACATACAATGTCCATTTTGAAAAAGCCGGGGCCGGTTCGGACGGCGCATATCAAATGATAAACCGCGAATTCGTAAGGCAGATCCTTCAAAGATATCCGGATATACGTTATATAAACAGAGAGGACGATATGGGGATCGCCAATCTTCGTCAGGCCAAAAGCTCATACCATCCCGAGTTTTTAACGGAAAAACACACCGCGTATCGGGCGGACCGGGTCTGAACACTAAAAAAGAGGTGACCGCCGGCATGCCGGACTTTATCGGGCGCGAATCCCGACGAAACGACGAGGAAGCGCTGAAGAGGATATGGAGTCTCGCTTTTAATGACAGAGAGGACTTCATTGATATGTTCTTTGCCGGGTTTTACAAGCCGGGCATGGCGGAGCTGATCGAAAGAGGCGGGGTCCCCGCTTCCGCGGGATATACGTTTTTCGGATATGAAGCCGCGATACCGGGCGTACCGCCCATTCCGCTTTCCCTCGGATACGCTATCGGCACCTTGCCGAAGCACCTCGGGGCCGGACTCGGCACTATGCTGGTGAACGCCATGCGCGACAAAGCCCTAAAAGGCCCGAGCCGCGCTTTTTGCGTCTCCCCCTCAACGCGCGCCCTTCGCATCTGGTATGCCAATACCATATGCGCTTCGGATTATTTCTCGGATTGCCAAGCGAGTGTACTCCGTCGGGATCTGCCTTCATACGGCTCTCTTAAAGCTGTTGAGATCGACGCCGGCGAATACAATTCGCTGCGAAACGGGCTTTTGGCTGAAAAAGCGCACGTTCGCTTCCCTGAGGAAGCGGCCCTGTATCTTCAATCGCTGTGCCGTTTTTGCGGCGGAGCTCTGTATCGCATAGACTGCGGCGACGGTTTCGGCTGCGCCGCGACCGAAAGATCCGAAGCAGCCGGTCTGCGCATCACCGAACTCATCGTCCCGGATAAATATTTGCCGGCTTCGATCTCCCTTTTAACGGATATATTTTCCGCTGATAACATCTTCGTTCGCACTCCTCCCATAAAAAATATCCCGCTTATCCCTTCTGTCATGGTTTCGGCACAAGAGGAAGTGATGCCCGAGGTTGAAGGCGTTTATTGGGGCCCTGTTTTCGATTAGACCGCGCCGGCCGGGCAACAGAGGGCCGGCGCCCCGCCGGGTTCGATCTGTGTAATGCTATATCCGGTCAAAATACAAATATTTTTCAATTTAATAATTCCATAATAATTTTTAACTTTTTTTTTTAACATTTATTGATTATTATTAGTAATGCAAGAGTCAGTTTCATCTTTTTCATTTTGTCCTCATCCGATAAATAGGAAACGGCAAACCGGATTGTCGCACCGGTTGGCCGTTTCTTATTTTTTATCTCAGATGTTTACTCGCTTTGTTCCGGCTCTGATTTTAGGTGGGCCGGATTGACATGTACCATACAGTGCTTTACCTTGGGGAACTTTTCCTCTATTGCGTCATGTACTCGCTGAGCTGTATCGTGCGCGTCGTTCAGTGTGATGCCGCCGTCGATGTTTATTTCCACATCCACATATATTTTATCTCCGAACAGCCGGGTCTTAAGCTGATCCACCCCCTCGACGTCTTCTTGAGCGAGTATCAGATCATGCATTTCATTGCTCAGTTTATCATCACAGGCTCTGTCCGTCATCCGCCCAACAGCGTTACGGAAAATATCGACAGCGGCTTTCAGTATGAACAGAGAAATAACAACGCACGCCGCCGGGTCCAATATCGGATAACCGAGTCTCGCTCCCAAAATGCCGGCGAAACTGCCGACGGAAGAAAGAGCATCCGATCGATGATGCCACGCCTCGGCCATGAGCGCGCCGGAATCTGTTTTTTTCGCCGCCGCGCGAGTATACCAATACATTGCCTCTTTTAAAGCGATCGACGCTGCGGCAACGATCAAAGCTGCCGGCCCGGGCGCCGTCGGATTTACAAAATTTCCTCCGCCCGTCAATTTTTGCAAGCCGGAATAACCGACAGCCGCGCCCGTGGCAAACAAGACGGCGGCTAAGCATATGGCGGCAACGCAGTCAAAACGCTCATGCCCGTAAGGATGCTCTTTATCCGGCTTGCGGTTCGCCATTTTTACTCCGAGGATGACAATGATCGTACCGAACACGTCGGACAGTGAATGCGCGGCGTCCGAGATCATAGCGGAGGAATTGGCGTATATTCCGGCCCACAGTTTGACCCCGGACAAAAACACGTTGCCCGCAATGCAATTACGCGACACTTTCAATGCAATTTTTTCATTTGAGTTCTCCACGATCCTCATCTCCGTTCGTTATTTCATACATCCGCATGAGATGAAAAAACACATCCGCGGAACATATTGCTGTCCCACAGATGCGCGTGCGCTCATCCGCTGCCGCATTATCGCAGCCCGGCCCGCGGATCTGATGAATCCGCCGCCTGCTCAGATATTCTGTTATTGCGCCAATGATATCACGGGGCGGCGGGAAACACTCCCGGTTCCGGTCCCGCCGCCTCGCGTCAATTCGTTTTTTTACTTTATTTCTATACAGCGGCTTTCGTTTCGGCCGCTTTGACCTTTTCGCACAGCGCCGTGAAAGCGACAGGGTCGTGTATGGCTGTTTCCGAGAGCATCTTGCGGTTCATATTGATGCCCGCCAGTTTCAATCCGTGTATAAATCCGGAGTAATTCATGCCGTTAAGCTTGCATCCGGCGTTGATTCTTGTTATCCACAGCCTGCGGAAATCCCTTTTCTTCTGCTTGCGTCCGACATAAGCGTAAACCCCGGACTTCATGACTTGTTGCTTCGCCATTTTGAAATGCTTGGATTTTGAACCCCAATAGCCTTTAGCAAGTCCGAGTGTTTTGTTTCTTCTTTTGCGCGTCATCATCGCGCCTTTTACTCTGGCCATTATCCGCGAACCTCCTTATTTATACGGAATCATGCGTTTTATCGCAGCTTCGTTTGTGACATCGGCATAAGTCCCCCGGCGCAGGCCTCTTTTTCGTTTTGTCGTCTTGCCGTGGCCGTTTAATAGGTGGCTCTTATTGGCGTGGGCGCGCTTAACTTTGCCGGATTTCGTCAGTTTGAATCTTTTTTTCGCGCCGCTGTGCGTTTTCAGTTTGGGCATGGGTCGTTCTCCTTCCTTGTATTGCGCGGAAACTATTTCACCACGGTCTGTTTCGGAGACAGGAATACATACATATTACGTCCTTCAAGTTTCGGGTCTTTATCCGGATTTGCAAATTCGTCGCAAGCTCCCGCAAAGCGGGTGAGCAGATCTCTGCCTATTTCCGTGTGAGCCATTTCCCGTCCGCGGAAACGCACGGTGACCTTTAGCCGGTCTCCCTCTTTCAAAAATTTCTGCCCGTTGCGCAGCTTGACGTTGAAGTCATTTTCCCCAATGCCCGGGGACATTCGAATCTCCTTGACCTCAATCACGTGCTGATTTTTTTTCGCTTCCTTATCCCTCTTTGCCTGCTCGAAACGGAATTTTCCGTAATCCATTATCTTGCAAACCGGCGGATTGGAGCCGGGAGCGATCTTTACCAAATCAAGATCCTTTTCATAGGCGACAGTCCGAGCGGCTTCCGCCGACATAATGCCCAGCTGTTCGCCCGCCTCGCTTATCAGACGTATCTCTTTATCCGTGATATCCTCATTGATTTGATGGCTTACGTTTGCGATACCTTAACACCTCCGAAAATTTACCGCGCAAATCAAATACGCGGATGCCCGGCATCCGCGCGAAAGTACAATGAATCGATTTGATTCACGGAACTTATTGACCCCTGCTCATATTGTCTGCAAATGGCGGGGTGAGGACGGACACCTGCCGGTCCTTCTTTATTGTTTCCTGCCGAATAAGTATAGCAATAACACTCCGGAAAGTCAACGATTATTTTAATACGTGTAGTTAATAAATGAAAATGTCACCATGTTAATTAATTCGTTATACAGCTCAGCTATCAGATGCAGGCAAATCTTCCGGCATCGCGCGCGGCTTCTGCAAGCATTTGATTCCGGTGCTTGATATCACCTCGGATCACCAAACGCTTATTGTCCTCCGACGATTGCCGTCAAGTTGTTTTTTCAAATAAATATTAAAAAGCCCGTGGAATGCTGACAATCAGCCATTCCACGGGCTTTTGATTAAGTGTGGTCGCTCACTTTCGGGCGAAAACGCAGGAAAAGATTGAGGCTTTGCGCTGTTCGTGCTATACTGGCTACACGCCGTACCGTTCCTTTCTGCGTTGGTGATATGTAATGAAAGGTATACTATGAAGAACGAAATCGTCTTGTATCGTCCGAACGAGCTTGCCGAGCATATTGAAGTAAGATTCGA
>WRJA01000018.1 GCA_009782435.1 Oscillospiraceae bacterium | reverse complement strand
CAACTACAATATCACATCTCCCATTTCCGGAACCATAGTCGAGAAAAACTTTAAAGAAGGCGACAAAATAAACTCCGGCGCCGGCATGGTGCAAAACCTGTGCGTCATATTCGACCTGACATACCTCGAAATGACGCTGAACGTCGACGAACTTGACATCTCAAAGATAAAAGTCGGACAGGACGTTCGCGTCACGGCCGGCGCCGTCGAAGGCCGCGAATACAAAGGCGTCATTACCCGCGTCAACATCAACGGCACGACTTACGGAGGAGTCACCACATATCCCGTCACGCTGCGCATCGACGAAACCGACGGTCTGTACCCGGGCATGAGCGTGGATGTTGAGATCGTGGTGGAAAATCATGAAAATGTACTCTCCGTGCCCGTCACCTCTGTGGAGCGGGGCAACAGGGTGCTCACCGACGCTTATGAGCCGCAGCCCGATCAGCCCACAGTAACCGGAGCGCCGGATGGTTACGGCTATGTCAGGGTCGAACTCGGGGTCAGCGACGACAACTACATCGAGATACTCGGCGGGCTCAGCGAAGGCGACGGCATAGCTTACATGCCGTATCAGTCGCGCAGTCTGATGGAGCAGTTCATGCAAATGGGCGGCCCGCCGCAGGGAGCCCAAAACGTGACCGTCATACAAGGGCCGCCGTCAGGCAGCTCCTCCTCCGGCAGCGGTCCCGGCGGCGGCACCGTTTACTACAGCGCGCAGAGGTAGAAAGACAATGGAGAATTCCGTTCCTCTTATAGAATTTCGCGACGTATACAAGATATATCTTATGGGAGACAATGAGGTCCGCGCGATCAACGGAATCTCGATCAAGATATATCAGGGCGAATTCGTCGCGATAGTGGGCCAGTCCGGAAGCGGCAAATCCACATGCATGAACATAATAGGCTGTCTCGACGTACCGACCTCCGGGCAATATCTTTTGGCCGGATACGACGTCAGTAATTTAGACGACAATTCGCTCGCCGAGATACGCAACAAAATGCTCGGCTTCATATTCCAGCAGTATAATCTGCTGCCCAAGCTGAATGTTTTGGACAATGTAATGATAAGCCTCATTTACGGAGGGATATCCAAAAGCGAGTGCAGCAAAAGAGCCCGCACGGTTTTGGAGCGCGTGGGTCTCAGCGATAAGCTGAAAAACCGCCCGAACCAACTCTCCGGAGGCCAGCAGCAGCGCGTTTCCATTGCCCGCGCTCTGGCGGGAGGTCCCTCCGTGATATTGGCGGACGAGCCGACCGGAGCGCTCGATTCACGGACCGGGCGCGAGGTGGTCGGGCTTTTGCAGGAGCTCAGCCGTGAGGGCAATACGATCGTTCTGATAACGCACAATAACAGCATAGCGTCGCAGGCGCAGCGGATCATCCGTCTCGAAGACGGCGTCGTCAGTTACGACGGTCCGCCCGAGCCGGCCGGACCCGCAGCGACGCAGCACTATGCCGATAAGGGGGCGGGCGCATGAAATTTCTTCAGTCCTTCAAATTGGCCTTTTCCAGCATCCTCGCTTCCAAAGCCCGCTCTTTGCTCACCATGCTCGGCATTATTATAGGCGTCTCCGCCGTGATAGTCATAATCGGTCTCGGCAACGGTCTGGAGATCTACATGAGGGAGAGCTTCGAGAGCATGGGCAGCAATCTTATCACCGCTATGGTCAGGGGCCGCGGCAGTTCGCGCAATATCAGCGCCGACGACATGTATGAACTCGTTGAAGATAACAGCGAGGTCTTGGCCGCCGTTACACCGGACGTCTCAGTCAGCGGCACAGTAAAAATCGGAACGGAAACGTCAGAATCAACGAGCATAACCGGCGTCGGCGAGGATTTTTGCCGGGTACGCAACTATGATATGTATTCCGGCAGGTTCATCCAATATATAGACATATTGCGCCGGCATAAAGTATGCGTGGTCGGCCCTTACATCGCAAACACATATTTTAACGGGAATCCTGTCGGCAAGACCCTGAAAATCTCCGGCGAGACCTATACCATCGTCGGCATGTTCGACGAAAAGGCCGACGGCGGCGAGAACGGGGACGATAACGCGATATTCATTCCCTATACGAACGCGGCCAAAATGACTTTCAGCGGCCGCATCAGCAACTATTATTTCAGCAGCGTGTCGGAAGACACCGTAGAGGCGGCCAAAGCCGTCATCGAACAGCGCCTTTACAAGGCCTTCGGCAACGAAAACGCATACGTCGTCATAAGCATGTCCGAGATACTCGACATGATGAGCACGATGCTGAACGTATTGGTGTTCATACTTGCCGCCATAGCGGCCATTTCGCTTGTCGTCGGCGGGGTCGGCATAATGAATATCATGCTCGTGTCCGTCTCGGAGCGCACCCGCGAGATCGGCATTCGCAAAGCGCTCGGCGCGAAGCAGCGAAATATTATGAGCCAATTCGTGATCGAAGCCGCGACGACCGCCGGTATAGGCGGGGTCATCGGCATCGGTTTCGGATATGTTTTGTCTGGAATCGCGACGGCGCTGATCCTTCGCATACTCGAAGAGAATCTGGCCGTAACCCCGACTTTCGGGTCAATAATGATGGCGTTTTGCATATCGGTGGCAATTGGTATCTTTTTCGGATATTTGCCCGCCAAAAAAGCCGCCCGGCTCAATCCCATCGACGCTTTGAGATATGAATAACTCCGATAAGCCGCTCGCGCGGCGGTCAACGCCCCATCATCCGTATGAAAGGAACAGTTTTATCATGAAACGGATCTTGTCATTTTTACTTGCGATCAGCCTCATTTCAGCATTGCCGATTTCAGCCGGCGCGGCTTCCGCCGGCGATCAGGCTCTTTTGGCGGTCCGGGCGGCGGGCATTATCACAGGCGACGAAAAAGGAAATCTGAACTTGAACAATCCGGTGACCCGCGCCGAATTCGCAAAAATGATGGTAAGCGCGTCCGCGTTTAAAAACAGCGCCGCGGCCGGGCTGTCCTCCTTCAGCGACGTTCGGCAAACCCACTGGGCGGCCGGATATATCAAAACGGCTGTCAGCGCCGGCTGGTTCGCGGGTTACGCGGACGGAACTTTTCGCCCCTCCGACAACATCAAGTTAGAGGAAGCCGCCACAGCGCTTTTGCGTATGCTCGGCTACACCGACAGCGCCGATTTCGGCGGCTCATATCCCGAGCCGCAGCTCTCGCGCTACCGCAGCGCCGGCCTGTCCGAAGGCATAGGTCTCGGCCGCGGCGGAACGGTCACAAGAGCCGATTGCGTCAAACTGTTTTACAACCTGCTGAGGGCTGATACGAAATCCGGGCAGGCTTACGGCCTCTCGGTCGGAATAGTTTTGGATACGGCCGGCAACGTCGATTACACCGCCCTTGTGTCTTCAGACCGAAAAGGCCCGTTTACGGCGGACCGTTCGTGGGCGTCACGGCTGCCTTTCAAAGCCTCCGGCGCGGAATACTTCCTGAACGGCAAACCGGCTTCAGCCTCGGATATGCAGACTTACGACGTCTTCTATTACAATGAAAACATTCAAACCGTTTGGATATGCCGCAACAATGTTACGGGCGTTTATTCCGCCGCGTACCCGTCGACCGCCGCGCCTTCCTCCGTCGTCGTATCGGGCATCACTTACGCGATCACCACATCCTCCGCGGCATTTGAAATGTCCGACTCCGGTAAATTCCATCCGGGGGACGACGTGACGCTGTTACTCGGGCTTGACGGCGGCGTCGTCGCAGCGATCGAAAGCTCGCTGATAAACATGTCTCTGCTCGGAATCGTGCAGCAGGGCGCCGGTATCAGTCCTTATTCCGACAGTTTCGGTTCGACGGTCTCAAGCAGTACCGTGACCTTTACGGCGACCGACGGAAATACATATACTTATCCGATAAACAACAACAGTTACAAACCCGGGGATCTGATCCTTCTTCAGATAACCAACGGAACGATAACCACGCGCTCCCCCGGTAAACGCGCTCTGACAGCCGTTGTAAACAGCGCCGGCACTTCAGCCGGGGATCATAAATTCGCAGACAACATCCGCATACTCGACGCTTCCGGGGAAAATGTCGCCATGATACAGCCGCGCCGCTTATCCGGCATGAAGCTCAACGCTGTAAATGTTATGTATTACATCGCGGATTCCGAAGGCCGCATAAGCGATTTAGTACTGAAAGACGCCACCGGCGACGCTCTGACATACGGCATTTTGACCTCAGTCAGAGAGACCAACGCCGAAATGTCGGTTTCCGGTTCATATGAATACATAATCGCAGGAACGCCCGGCGCGTATTCCAGCGGGAACTCAGCTTTCGGAGTCAATATCGGGCCGGCCGCCTTCGGTCTCTCGCCGGACGGCAGAACGATAAACAGCCTTTCGAATCTAAAATCGACGGAACTGACTTTCATCAGCGGAATTTCGGCGAAAAACGGCTCAAAAGAATACGGCACGGCGGAAAACGTATCCGTTTACATCTATCGGGACAGGAATTATTCCCCCGCCAATATCACCGCCGTCAGCGACGCCTCCGCCTATAATCTTCGCGGTTATTACGACAAAGACTTCGACGACGGCGGCCAGGTCCGCATAATCGTCGCCACTGCGAAAACGTCTTGACCGCCGGGCAAAGCGATAAGGGTCATAAACCTGCGCTTCCCTCTCACAAAAAACAGCCGCAGGACCAATGATCCCGCGGCTGTTTTCATCTGCCCGTCACGTGAGACTCATTTTTTCTTTTCAAAGATCATTGTTACCATAAAAACTTGAACCGCGAGCGCAAAAAGAAAAATAAGCCATGAATACTGCCAACTGATAACAAAACCGAGCGTGATAAAGATCGCAACAGCCGAAATCCATAACCCGCCGCTTAAAACGCCGAATTTCGCGGCTTTTACGGGGTCGACCATTTCCCGGTGATATCTCATTGAGTTTTCGATTTCCTTATCGATCACTGTTTTTAACCACGGTTTTTGACGTTCGGGTTCTGTCGCAAGCAGAAAGATAAAAACACATATTGCAGGCAGTATAAATATTGTTTTTACTATCAAAGCAGCTGACATCTCAAATCCGTCAAGGAAAAATGTCACGCTCGCAAGCCCTGCGCCCAAAAAACCCGCTGAACATACGGCTCCGTATGCTGACGCGCGGCCGTTTTTCATGGCGTAATGAGCGGCGGTTTCCTGTGTCAAGCCGAAAAATGTGTACAGCCCGCAAGCCGCTGACAGTAAAACGGCTGAAATATAAAACAGGGGCGTGTTGCTTGTTTCTCCGAAAAATGTGATAAGCGCCGATCCTGCGGCAAGCAAGAGCATCCCCGAAGCGGCGGTAATTCCTGTCGCCGTCCTTTTTGTGATCGGCACTTTTGATTTCATGTACATTTGACCTATGGCTTCATTGCGTTTTTTCTTTCCTGTCTCATCAGCGATAGCCGTTATATCGCCGAGTTCGGCGGCAGCTCTTTCAAAGGCTTCTTCATCGCCGATTCCTTTTGAGATGAACTCTCGGACACGTTCGGCAAGGTTAGCGGTTATTTCTTCTTTGAAGTCGCTGATTTCCTGAGTGTCTTCGTAATCCGCAAACAAGCGGTCAACATAGACTTTTTCTCTCATGTTTCATTCCTCCAACAGCTTATTGAGTACGATTTGTGTTTTTACCCAATCTGCTTTATTCTGCCGAAACAGCTCTTTTCCGCTGTCGGTAATACTGTAGTACCTGCGTCGGCTGCCAAGCGTTTCATCACCCCAAAAAGAGGTTATATATCCGCCTGATTCAAGTCTTTTGTAGCTTGAATAAAGGGTAGCTTCTTTCAGCTCGTATTCGCCGCCGAGTTTGCCGATTATGCTTTTATGTATCTCGTACCCGTAGTTATCGCCTTTAAGCAATACGCTCAAAACAACCGTGTCAGTGTGTCCGCGGAGCAAATCGGCTGATGTTTTCGATTCCACCATTTCACCTCACTTGATTCATTTAGTATACTGTAATACATATTACTATGATTGTCAATGTACTATGACAAAAAAATTTGCTGCTCATATTTTTCACCTGATATCATTATATCTCTTAATAAACGGCGTCCCGGGGCGCGCCCCGCTGATTTCCCCGTCGCGCGGGCCGATCCGAGGGCCAAAAGGCTCCCGGATCGGTTTTAGGTGTCCGGGAAATACTGCCTCAGACAAGGCTGCCGCCTCTTTAGGAGAGCATGAAAACCGGTTGAAAAAGGGCGGGCGGCTGCGTCCGCGGCATTGTTCACAGCCCTCTTATAAAAATCTCGCAGGGTATGTACAGTATCGGTAAAAATAAAGCCGGGAGCATGTTGCCGATATTCAATTTTTTATTCCCGGTCGTTATCCCGAGCATGTTGAAGCCTATACCGGCGATTATGAGCCCTCCCACAGCGCCCATCTCCGTAACCGCGGGACCGGGCAGCACAGGTCCGGCCCAAACGGCCAAAACTGTGAGCAAGCCCTGACAGATCAGCACGGAAAAACCCGAAAACACAACTCCGACGCCCATAGTCGCGGCGAGTGTCAAGGCCATAACGCCGTCCATGGCACTTTTTGAGAGCAAGATCGTATAATCGCCTCTGATACCTGCGTCCATCGACCCTGTAATCGTCATCGCTCCGACGCAAAACAATAAGGTCGCGCCCATAAACCCTTCGGTAAACCGGCCGGCCTCCCGCCCTCTAAAGAGCTTTTTCTTAACGGTCTCGCCGAAATACTCGAGCCCGTTTTCAATTTTGAGCATTTCCCCCGCAACAATACCGGCTATGACGCAAATGACGACGCATAGAATATTTTCCGTTTTCATCGCGTTCATCAGACCGATAACAATAACAAACAAGGCGACGCCTTTTGTAACGGCGTCGGTATACCGGGTTTTTATCCTGTTTTTAAATACCAAGCCGAGGATGCTCCCCAAAAACACAGCGGCGGCGTTGATGACAGTCGCAATCAATTCATTTTTTCCCCTTTCCGGTCAGCAAAGCGTACGTTTCGGCTAAGTTCTCATGTTTCACGGCCGTGGCGTCAAATCTCAGCGCTTTGAATGTTATCTGTATGCAAGTTCCTATCCCTATAACCGATATGATCGTTCCGACCCCGACCATGCCGCCCAAAAGCCATCCGATAACGGTGACCGTCAGTTCGAGTATGCCGCGGCAAAGGCCAATCGGTAATTTTGTTTTTCGGGTCAAAGCGACCATAAGGCTGTCTCTCGGCCCGGTCCCCAAAGCCGACCCGATATAAAAATATGTGCCTATGGCAAGTATAAACATTCCGATAACAAGCATCAAAAGACCGATCGGAAAATTGACCGCCTGCGGTATAACGTCGATCATGAGGATAAGGTCAATAAAAACGCCTGTCAGCACCGCGCACGCGATCGTTCCTATTCCGAATTTTTCACCGATAATCGTGACCAGCACCACGATCACAAGCCCTGTGATTATCGCGACGACGCCTAAACTCAGTCCGGTGTTAATAGATATCCCCACATGGAAAACCTCCCAAGGAGCATATCCTATATTGGCCTTAACGGTCATCACAACACCGAAGGAAAACAATATCAGCCCGAAGGTCATTTTTGTCATACGGAACAGAAAATCTTTCATAATCATAAACCTCCCGGAGTCTTGCGCCGGCTGCTGACAATAACGGGGCTCGCGCGCCACTCCGAAGCGCCGCGCCGCTGTTCCCGCGCCGGAAATCCGAGCACATAGAGATCAGTCGCGGCCGCCTCCAAGTAAAATAATTTCGATATGCTTCCCGCGGTTTTCCCGGCTTTGGCCGGTTTTGTTATTATCGGGATGACGGACTTTTCTTTTATCGCCCGCAGCAGCTCGCGGCCCGGCCCCGAGCAGGCCAAAAGCCTCGCGTAGGGAGGCGTTCCGGCGGACATTTCCGGTTTTATCCCCAAGGCGGCGCATATCATCACCCTGCGTATTCTCGCCGCGGTATATCTTTTGGTTTTGGCCTCACTTAAAATCGCCTCTATCGTCGGCCCCGACACAGCGGCTTTATGCATCCGCAAACCGAGCCCTCCGGAGGCGTCCGGGAGATCGTTGAATTCCCGCGCGCTTCGCGTCCTCAACCGCGAAATAACAGCCGCCTCGATCTCATAAAACCCGACAGGCCCCCTGCCCTCCCGTATTTCTCTGTCATATATTTCCGCCGCCGCTTTCGGAACATAGCCGGAAATATCGCTCTTTTTAAAAATAAGGGAGCGCAAATAAGCCGCCGAGCAAATCCGACCGCCGCCCGGTTCGTCATGCTCCGCCCCGAAGCGGCCGACGGTCAAAGGACTTATGGGCAGTTTTTGCGAATTCAAGGCTTTTATATATTCGACAGCCAATATATTGTTCGGTTTTTCCACAATAAGCGCCAAGTCGCCCGCGACCTCCCGCAAGGCTTTTTGCCTTGCCGGAGCAAAGGGCAGCCCCTCGTCAAGCCAATATTTGATTTTCGCGTCAGTCGACGGTTCGGCAAGCGCTTCGGCAGCTTCGGCAAGCGGCCCCACTTCGCCGCTCTCGCTGCCGAAGCCTATATGGGTGACAGTTCCGAGCGAGCCGAGCAGCCCCACCGCTCCGCGCGCGAACCCCTCCGCCGAAGAAACGGCCCACGGGAGAGGAAGTTCAAAAACCACGTCCGCGCCGCACAAGACGGCGGCTTCCGCTCGCGCGTGTTTACTGAAAACGGCGGGTTCTCCCCTCTGCATAAAATTGCCGCCCATTACGCATATAACGCCGCAAGGCTCTCCCGCTTTCGTTTTTACGGCCCGGATCATCCGGCTGTGCCCTTCATGGAAAGGGTTGTATTCACAAACGATCCCCAATACCGGCATGGCGGCTCCTTTGTAAGTTTTTCGCGCAACAGAGCACAAATAATCGCAAAACGCTTGCCTTTTTCCGAAAACCGGATAAAATAAACAAATAGCGCGATCCTTTATCATAATACATATAAACAGTGATTTTTACAATAAGAAAGAAAGAGGAAGCTTTTATGAAGATTTTAGTCATCAATGCCGGCAGCTCGTCGCTGAAATATCAGTTAATGGATCCCGAAACCGGTGATGTGTTCGCCAAGGGGCTTTGCGAGCGTATCGGCATAGACGGCAAATTGAACCACAAGGTCCCGGGCCGCGACGATATAAACCGCGATATCTCTATGCCTTCTCATGCGGAGGCCATTAACGCCGCCCTCAATATCATGGTTTCCCCGGAACACGGCGTAATAAAATCAACTGACGAAATCGACGCCTGCGGCCACCGCGTGGTCCACGGCGGTCCGACTTTTTCTTCATCCTGCCTTATCGACGACAAGTGCATCGAAGCCATTAAAAAATGCATTCCCCTCGGTCCACTCCACAACCCGGCTAACCTGACCGGCATCGAAGCTTGTCTCACGGCGATGAAAAAGACTCCGCAGGTGGCTGTTTTTGATACCGCTTTCCATATGACGATGCCTCCCAAAGCATACACATACGCCGTTCCTTTCGAATACTGCGAAAAAGACGACGTGCGCCGCTACGGCTTCCACGGCACCTCCCACCGCTATGTATCCGGACGCGCCGCCGCCATGCTGAACAAACCCGACGCAAAAATAATCTGCTGCCATCTCGGCAACGGTTCCTCGCTCTGCGCCGTTTCAAACGGCAAGAGCGTCGATACCAGCATGGGACTCGGCCCTCTTGCCGGCGTTCCAATGGGCACGCGCTCGGGCGACATCGACGTGACGGTCGTCGAATACCTTATGAGCCGCTACGGATACGGCATAAAGGAAATGACCGATATACTGAATAAAAAATCCGGAGTTTTGGGAATCTCCGGAGTCTCGTCCGATTTCCGAGATCTCGAGGAAGCGATCGCCAAAGGAAACAAACGCGCGGAACTCGCGCTTGAAAAATTCGTTTATGAAGTCAGAAAATACATCGGAGCTTACGCAGCCGCGATGGGCGGAGTCGACGCCATCGTATTCACCGCCGGCGTCGGCGAGAATTCATCGTCCATCCGCGAAAAGATCACCCGCGGCCTTGAATATTTGGGCGCTGAGATCGATCCCGATAAGAATAAGACGCGCGGCGCGGAAGCCGACGTTTCAAAAGCCGGTTCAAAAGTCAAGGTCCTTGTGATCCCGACAAACGAGGAACTTGTGATCGCAAAGGATACTCAAGAAATAGTCGGCAAAAAACACTGACCCCGGCGGCGGCGCTCCGGTCATATCACTCTCAGCGCTCGGTTTTGTGTCTTCCGGGAAAATTACCGGTTGACAGCATCTGCTTCAGCGTAGTATAATTTTAAAGCCGCTTTGAACGGGCTCATTAAGCGGAATAACTTCCCGCCCGTGAGAGCGAGACTTATTAACAAGGCAGGTTATACCGGTGAAACACGCAATTATCGAGACCGGCGGAAAACAATACCGTGTCACCGAGGGTGACGTCATTTTCATCGAGAAGCTCGATTTTGAAGCCGGAGACGCAGTCACATTTGAAAACGTGCTTGCGGTCACAGACGGCGAAAACACCGTGTTCGGCGACCCGAAGGTCAAGGGCGCGAGCGTTGGCGCCGAAGTAATAAAAACCGGCAAAAGCAAAAAAATTCGCGTTTTTAAGAAAAAACCCAAAAAGGGTTACCAAAAGACCATGGGGCACAGGCAGCCTTACACCAAGGTCAAAATAAACGCGATCAACGCCTGAGCACGGCATTTTACAGGCAGATACAAACGGAGGTGTAAGACATGGCGCATAAAAAAGGAATGGGCTCCACAAAAAACGGCCGCGACAGCGAGGCCAAACGTTTGGGCCCAAAAAGAGCGGACGGCCAGTTCGTTGCGGCGGGAAACATTCTTGTCAGACAGCGCGGAACAAAGATCCATCCCGGAGTCAACGTCGGCTGCGGGAACGACTATACACTGTTTGCCCTTAAAGACGGCACGGTGAGATTTGAGCGTCTCGGGAAAGACCGCAAGAAAGTTTCCGTTTATGAAACCATCCGGCAATAGCACCGCATTGTCCGGCAGGCGCTTATCAAAAAACGCGGATTTCCGACAAAAAAGCAAGGCTGCCGGCATGGCCGCGGTCTATACAAAAAGAGGCTTCCGGCGCGACCGACGTCGGAAGCCTTGCGTTTTTAAGGTCCTGCCGGCAGAAAGAGAGTTGTTATGAGCACGTTTTTTGCGGACACGGCGACGATCAAAGTGACCGCCGGCCGAGGCGGCAACGGCGCCGTCTCTTTTCACCGTGAAAAATACATTGCGGCCGGAGGTCCGGACGGAGGAGACGGCGGCAAGGGCGGAGATATAATCGTCATTGCCGACAACAACATGTCCACTCTCGCCGAGTTTCACAGAAAACGCAAGTATACCGCCGAAAACGGCGCTGACGGCCGGAATAAATGCAAATCCGGCCCGGGCGGTCAAGACCTTGTTATAAAGGTCCCGCGCGGAACTTTGATCCGCGACAAGCTGACCGGCGGCATCATTAAAGACATTTCCTCACCGGAGCCGTTTGTTTTGGCCGTCGGAGGCCGCGGCGGAGCCGGAAACCGGCATTTTGCCACCCCTGTGCGTCAGGCTCCGCGCTTCGCCAAACCGGGCCTTCAGGGGCAGAGCTTTGAAGTGGCGCTTGAGTTGAAGCTGCTCGCGGACGCGGGTATTATAGGTTTCCCGAACGCCGGCAAATCCACTTTTTTATCAGTCGTAACAAAAGCGCGTCCTAAAACGGCGGATTATCCTTTTACAACGCTGACGCCCAATCTCGGCGTCGTTTACGAGGGGGACGACTATTCTTTTGTGCTTGCCGACATACCGGGAATCATCGAGGGCGCGGCCGGCGGCGCGGGACTCGGGCATGATTTTCTGCGGCATACGGACAGATGCAGGCTTCTCATCCATATAACAGACGTTTCGGGAATCGAAGGCCGCGACCCCGTCGGGGATTTTGAGATAATCAACGCCGAACTGAAAGAATACAGCCCGGCCCTCGCTTCGCGTCCGCAGATAGTCGCGGCAAATAAGATCGACCTTCTGGGCGACGACCGCGAACCGATCGAACGTCTGAAAAAACATGTGTCCGATAAAGGTTATGACTTTTATGAGATTTCGGCGGCGACTCATCACGGCTGCCGCCGGCTGACGGACGCGGTCGCGGCAAAACTGAAAACGCTGCCTCCGGTCACCGTCTACGAACCGGATTATATTCCTCCCGAGCCCGCCGGCGGCGCGGCGGAAGACGTTGTCATAGAAAAACAAGACGACTTATGGTTCGTTGAAGGGGCGTGGCTCGACCGCCTCGCCGGAAGCGTTAACTTCTCCGACAACGAGAGCCGGATGTACTTTGAGCGCATGCTGCGAAAAGCCGGAATAACCGAGCGGATGGAACAAGCGGGCATTGATGACGGTGATTCGGTCAGCATTTGCGGAACAGAGTTTATTTACAAAAAATAAAGGAGCGCGGTATGAGCGAAAACACGATGCAAAAGCGAGGTATGACGAAACCGCCGGAAAGGATAATTTCGGCGATACTTATATTTTCTTTATTTCTGTGCATTTTTTCGTGTTTGCCCTCCGGCGCCGGCGCGATCGAAACGCTTTCCTGTCAAAACCTTGTCATTTCGCTCGGCGGCAATGAGCGTGAACTCATTTTTTCATGGGCCGACGATCAATCGAGCGGCAAAACAGCCTTGAGGGAAGCAGGCAAAGGCAGTTTTATCGAATATGAAGCCGCGACCTCCGCTTTCGGCGCGGGTTATATCCACAAAACAACGGTCGGCGGGCTTAAGTCTTCCGCGTCGTATGAATATAAATTGATCGGCGCTGATAAAACCGAGTCTGAAGTCTTCTCTTTTAAGACCGGCAGTCCTTCAAAATACAGTTTCTTAGCTGTCGGAGACCCTCAAATCGCCTCCGCCGCCAACGGCCGGATCTGGAGAGCGACCCTTAGCGCGGCGGTCACGAATTTCCCGAACGCCGCTTTTCTGATCGGCACGGGAGATCAGGTCGACAATTACAGGGGGAACTCCGCCTTTGAATACGCGGAGTTTTTCAGTCCGGGCGAGCTTCACAGTCTGCCGACAGCCTTTGCAGTCGGCAACCACGATAACGGATTATCGCTGCACGCCAAATCGTTTTATTTCCCCAATACGGCGGCCGTCGGCCCCGGGGCGACAAATTTTGACTTTTGGTTCAGATACGGCAGCACTCTGTTCATGGTCCTTGATTCCAATGTGTCCGACACGGAAGCTCATAAAACCTTCCTTGACGGCGCCGTCAAAGCAAACTCCGACGCCGTATGGAAAATAGTTATTTTCCATCACTCCTTGTACTCCGAAGGCCCGCATTCGGTCACCGCCGACACAAAAGACCGCCGCAATTCCTGGCCGTTTTTGTTTGACGAAATCGGCGCGGACTTGATCATATCCGGCCACGATCACTGTTACACCCGAACACATATGATGAAAGGCAATAAAATCGCGGAGGAAGGGTCCGGAACGCTGTACATCACGCTCAATTCTTCAAGCGGAAGCAAATACTATGATTTCGCGGCCGCCGCGCCGGCGGCGTATTCCGCGGTGCGCGGACAGTCGCGCGCTCCCGAGTTCTCCGTGATAGACGTAAATGACGCCGAACTCACGATTTCGGTCTACAGGGCCGACACCATGAAAATGACCGATACATACACGATCGCTAAGGACCCTGTACAAACCGGAACTGGAACCGGCGTCGCTGCAGTGTCGGCTGCGTTTTTGGCGGCGATAGCGGCGGCTGTTTTCCCGGACGCCGTAAGGTCCTCGCTGACAGCGGCGCTGACCCGGACTTCACAGCTTATTTTTTCTTGACAAAAACAAGACGGCGGGAAGCCGGATCCGCAGCATACGGTCCGGCTCCCGCCGTCCTTACGGCGTTTTTCGGGGCAGTCTATCCCAACCGGACAGACTGTTTTTCGACAAGTGTTGTAAGGTCAAAGCTGCGAAGCATGTTATGCTGCGCAAAATACAGCGTATTGCCCGAATAAACGAGCCTTTGGCCCGAAAAACCGTATCCGTAAGAGATGCCGTCGCTTTGCGCGGCTCCTATCCTGCCGCGTTCGGACAGCTTGTTGCCGGCGTATGAGAGAATAAAAGCGCCGCTGAACCAATCTTTATCCGCCGCGCCGGTTGCGATGTCGGCGCAAAACGCCAAAATGCTCTCGTCGGTTTTAAACATCGCGGCCTTATGGTTGTAAAGGAGTTCCGAGTGGCCTCCGTCGCCCAAAACGAGCGTGTCGATCTCCCTGGGCTTTCCCATATCGGACACATCGAACAGGGACAGCTTCAAACCGCCCGTCCTCTGCCCCACGACTATCTCTTTGCCGGTGCTGTCTTTCATGTATATATCGTATACATCGTTTCCGACGCCGAGTATAACGTTCTCCGAAACCGGATGAAGGTAGGTCGAGAATCCCGGCACCTTCAGTTCTCCCGTAATTTTCGGATCGACCGGGTTGCTCAAATCGAAGACAAACAAAGGATCGGTTTCGCGGAAAGTCACGATATAACCTCGCTCACCCATAAAACGAACGGAGTATATACGTTCACCCGGAGCAAAACCCTCAACGGATCCGCAAACCTGCATATTGCCGTCAAGCACGAACAGGTTGTTTTTGTTCCCCCCTGACCACTCTGTCGTCGCAATGCGAAGATGGCCGCGGTATTCGTCCATGCTGAATTGGTTGTTCAGGTCGCCTCTGACGCCGCCCGATCCTGAATAGCCGATCTTGCCGCCGTCAACGGAAAACTTGGCAATGTTCAGACCGCCGCCGTACATATAGTCACGGGCTGCGATATACATCGCATTGTTTGACATATACTGCGCCGTGCTGTATCCGCTGACCGTAATCGTCTCGCTCGCGGCAGGCTCGTCGGGATTTCCGATATTGACAGCCGTGAGAGTCAAAAACGAGTCTGCCGGACAGCCGGGAGCTATCATGATGTCGGCTGTCGAAATCGGAACAAGCCTTTCGCCTTCCCCGGCCAACGGGCGCGGATCGGTCTCAATACCGTCAATATATATATATTGCGTGCTGAGAAGATAAAGATAGCCGGCCTGCTTCCGAGCGGTCATAAGCTGTCCTTCTGTCTTATAGCTGCGCACAAGCTTAATATTTGTAATGTCACTCGTATCATAGACGTTTACGACAACAAAATCCGTCCGACGCCCCGATACCGGGTCCCGGCTTTTAGGAGCTGATTCACCGCCGATGAGAATAAGCCGCCCGTCGTCTGTATACATATCCGTCAAATAATCACCCGGAGTATCGATCTGCGCCGCGAGCGACATTTTGTCTGCAACGCTTATTATCTTAACATTGTCAAAGCAGCTGAGATAGATATATTTACCGTCGGTTTTGATTATATCGCCTTCATCGACGCCTTCGACCTGCGTGTTCGTTGAGGAGTGGCCTCCCGCCGCTCCTCCGGACGCTCCGCCCGCCGCGTCGGCCGACAGCATATCATTTGCGATCGATCCCGACTCTTGCGGCGCCGCGGGCGCCGATGGAGCGGGTTCGGCTGCAGTCATATTCCCTCGGTCTTCTTCCGCCTTGACACCGTATATCGGGTATCCGCCGCCTGAGGCTTCCTTCAAATACCGCTTCAATTCTTCCGTGTCCGCCACTTTAACGTACATGCCGATCTTGGATTTGACCTCATTTACCGTCGCTTCGTTGAGTGAGGCCGTTTCCGCGATAAATATTATGCTGCTGCGGTAATCGACCGAAAGACCGAGTACCTTTTCGCAGAGTACTCTGAGCGGAAGCATTATGCGCCCGTCGATAATCAGCGTTTCAGCGTCTGAAGCGATCCGTTCCCCGTCGAGAACAAACCAATCCCCGCCCACCGGAAATTCGGCGGTCTTACCGTCGGTTTTAACGATGCCCGTCCGCGTCCTGCTGTCATAACTGACCTCGGCGCCGAAAAATTCGCTGACAAACTTCAAGGGGACCAACGTCTTGTCCTTGTGCAGCACAGGAGTAAGTCCCGGATTATCGCTGTCAATCGGGTGTATCTTCCCGTCGGACAGTGCGATCGGGCTGCCGATATGAAGATACAGTTCAAGCTGTCCGCCCGCGCCGGCAGCCGCAAGCCGGACATCCCCGCCGCCGAGAGTCGAGGGGAGCGGCGCGCCCGGAGCCTGTTCCCCTTGATTTGCCGATACGACAGCCCCTTGCAACAGTATCAGACCGGGGATAAACGCAGCGAGTACAAGTACAATGAGTAAAATCTTTTTCATTTCGAGCCTCCCGTAATTTATCTTTGTTATCGGCATTAAGACGGCATTGATCAAAAAAAGTTCCCGCAGTTAATGTGTGATCAATGATAATCCGGTTCTTTCCCCCTTTTTCGTCGGCAATTCCGTCGGAATGTATCCGCGATAACCCGCATAAAGGAACCGGAACATCAAAAAATCTGTCCGATCGGGCAGCATCCTGAAAAAAGAAGCAATTCACGGCGGGCGGCGGAGGAAAACGGCGGTTGTCGGGGGCTTCCTCTTTGTGATATAATAACCGCAAAGCGGTCATTATACGCTTATTTAAGTCCTTTCGCTCTCCGTTTGCGCGGAAACCGCGAAAGATGACTCATTATACCATGTAAACATGATATAATAACCGCAAAGCGGTTACTGTTTAAGGCGGCGGCGGCGGGACGCGCCGCATGGCCGAGCATATCATAAATGCCGTGCATTTATGATATGCTGATTACGGAATTATTTGCATGAGCAGATGGGGGAGATGCCGCTGTGAGCGCCGCAGAACAAAAAGTTGAACGTACATATGAATGGTACAGCCGCGAGGTTAACGGGCAGGGCCTTTTGTGCTATTACGGTCTGGTTACCGACGCATACACAAAAGCAATGATCGAAACACCCGGACTTGATTTTGAAGATTTTGACGACGCTTTTCTGAAAAAGCTGGCCGGTATAGAGCCGGAAAGACCCTTGCCGCTTAAAAGCAATGAAGTATTTGACGAAACATATTGGTCGCATTTGGTGAGATGGTATTACATCCCATGTAACTGCTGCAACAGTTTTTATAACGGACCGCTGAAGTTTATGGAGCATGTGCGGTCAGGAAATATAGAACCGTACGCCGCGTATTACGAGAGAGAGCTTCCCATGCTCAAGTGACCCGGCAAAACCGAAAAGCGAAGCTGCAGAACCTGAGAGTGAGTTCAGAAAGTCTTTGTCCTGTGTAAAAAATGATCGCAGCATCATAATGCTCCCTTCTTAAGCCGGTTTATTTACCCGGCTTAAGAAGGGAGCATCCGGTTTTCATAGCCGGTCAAACCAACACGGCGGGATATATTCCGTCTTTATGCAGTTTTTTTAAAGTTTTTTCCGTAGATTTCCGGTCCTCTTTATATGTCATGCCGAACCAAGAGGATTCTGTGGACAGCACGGAAACGCTTAACAGTCCCCGGCTGATCAAACTGTCCGCCAGCATAGGCAGCAAACATTCGCAGTTTATGTCTGTGAGTGCCGGACCTTTCAGATAATCGAAAAAATACTCTTCCGCCTTACCGAATATCCAAGGCGTGAACCCCCAAAAATTCATGGATACCAAACTCTCCGGGTCCAAATCGATACCTTCCGGGGCGCTTGCAGTGTCTTTTATGCCTCCGTTCGGAAAAAGCTTTATCTTGTATGTTTCCGTTACTTTTGTCAGCTTGCCGGAATCCGTTGCACACACTCCTCTTGTAACAGTGCCGTTGGGGCTTACGGTATTTTTCAGTTTATACGCAATCATGGAGGCCTCGCCTTGCGCCTTAAGCCCCGCAAGGGAGTCGTACATGGTTTTAAAAGCTTTGACTCCGTAATAATCATCGGCGTTTATCACCGCGAAAGGCGTCTTGACCGCATTTCGCGCGCAGTATGTCGCGTGTACCGTTCCGAAAGGTTTAGTCCTCTCCGGCGGCGTTTTGTAAAAATCCGGCACATCCGAAAAATCCTGAAAAACATATTCGGTAACAAGCGGTCTTCCGTCGGGCAGTTTTCGGTTTTCAAATCTTTCTCCGCAGAGTTTATTGAGTTTAACGTCCATACCCGGTTTAACGATAAAAACGACCTTATCGAATCCCGCCCTAACAGCGTCGTAAACGGAGTATTCCATCAACAGTTCTCCGGACGGGCCGACTCCGTCGGTCTGTTTTTCCCCGCCGTAACGCGACCCGAGTCCTGCCGCCATAATAACAAGAGTCGCATTCATAGGTAACCCCCGCCTTTCTTGATACTTAACAGTATATGATATATACGCGCCGGAACCCGCGCACATATCATATACTGTTTTTTCTGCCCGGTCAAAACAAATCGTCACGCTGGATTTTTTATTTTGCTTATGCCATCTCTTTTAAAACGTCAATGCTGTAAGCGCTGTAATTCATAAACGCCGACGCGACAATATGCCTGTGCGTCGCTTCTCTCGGGCCGGGAGCACTCTCGTCTCCCTTTCGCATTATACCGGTCGAGTAAGCCCAGTTCAGTGCGGGAAGCGCGTATTCCGAGGCCTCAGGGAAATCATCGAAATATTCCGGGTCGGAGTCGTCCGGAAAAGCGTCCGCATTTTTACTCTGCGCATACCTGTAGAGTATCACGGCGGCCTGCTCCGTTGTTATCGGATCCGACACTCCGAACAACCCGTCGCCGTAGCCTCGGACTATTCCCTCAGAATCGGCCCAAATCACGGCGGGCGTGTACCATTTTCCTTCCGGAACGTCGGAAAATACGTCTTTGTACTCGATTTCAGGCTGACCTTCCGCTCTCCAAAGTACCGTTGCGAACATTGCGCGGGTCATGTCGGAATACGGCATGAATTCGCTTTGCGACATCCCGTTGAAAAGCCCTGCTTCGGTCACATATTTGACAGCTTCGAAGAACTCGTCTGTCTCCGTTACGTCTTCAAATATTCCGGCGGGATAGGCAACTTTAACGGGTATCGTCACCGTCTTTTTGCCCGCCGTCACTTCAATGCTCCCTTCCGCGAACACGGCGGCGGCCGTAAATCTGCCTTCCTCGTCGATCGAACCTATATCTCCGGTGACCGACCATTCGTAACAGCTGTTGTCGGAAACAAGCTCTGTATAGTTCGCGGCGGCGTTTGCTTTGAGCTCCGCCGTTTCGCCGGGCATTATTTCAATTTTCGACAGTATCCTGTTCGTCGCCCCGTCTCTTATCGTTATGAGATCGGGCGTTTCCACAACATTAACGTCGACACGCGCTCCGCTTTGTCCGGGCCCGTCCGCCGTTATTTTGCCTCTTCCTGTCCCCGAAGCCGTATACACTCCGTCAGCGTCTATGCTTCCTATCGCTCCTTCAACGCCGAAGCTGACAGCGGAGGGAACTGATGCGGCGTAACCTCCGGCGTCAGCCGCCTTAACATCAAACTTGATCCGGGCGCCGGGCAAAACGTGAGAACTGAGCGGATAAAGAGCGAGCTGAGAAGCTCTGCCAGTCTGCGGCGCCGTTGAAACGAGCATGATATAATTTGTCACAGCGCGCGGTCGGCCGTCGGAGGGCCTGTTGATCTGGCTGTAAGTCTTATCTCCGATATACATTGCGTTTATGCCCGTGGACCCTCCGCCGTCCATGATACAGGCCTCAACGCAGCCGAGTTCCGAGAGCCGCTTTGCCAGCACAGACATGGATGCGCCCACGCTGTATCCCGACTGCCGCCCGTCTATCGTATAAAACAGGACCGTTCCGTCCGCTTTCAGCCCGACTGCGGTACGGGGAGCCTGATCGTTATCCGGATAGGGTTCTTCTCTGCCTCGCGTCAAAAGCTTATAAAGAGAACCCACCGCATACGAGACCTCACTCCAACCCGGCGCGCTTTCGATCTTAACCGTCACGACCGAGCCCGTTTCCAATCCGTCCATACCTTCCTTTCGCCACTCGTCTGCGGTATCCGCAAGCGCAAGTACATATTTTTCGTCCGGTATATCGAAAGCTTTGTCTGTCTCAATTATCTCCTCGACCTCGAAGTCAAGCTCACAGCTCACGGTGAATTCCTCATCAGACAGAAGGTTTAAAACGGCGTATCTTGCCGCGCTTCTGTATTTTGTGTCCGGCGCGTAGTCGCTTGTAAAAAACGAATACTCCGCGCTGTTCATCGCTTTATTGACACAGGCCAATGTATAGACATCAGGTCCGATGGTCACCGTCATTTTCATCGACGGTTTTCCCATCAGCGCCGTGCCGTCGGCATGAAAGCCCACAGCCCAATTTCCGCCGTCGGACGAGCGCAATATCCCCTCAGTTATAACGATACCGAGCGGCTGGTAATCCCATGTATTGAAATAATCTCCGTTGATTCCCGCGATAACACGCCGCCCCCGGCTCTCCTCCAAAGCCGCCATTGATGAGAAATTCCCGTAATTCGTCACTTTCGATCCATACGCGACGACGGGAAACACTTCATTCGACGGACTGTATTCTATGTAGTTTTCCGTTCTGTAGTTGTTCCCTGTCCAATAGACGCCTTTGGCGAGCCTGATCCCGCCCGGGGCGGTCGTTATATATCCGTCGGAAAGACTGCCGAGCACGGCCGCCAACCCGGAGGACGTGAGCAAAAGACAAAACGCCGCGACGGCCGCAATGAATCTTATTTTTTTCACCGGTCTACTCCACCTCTGCCATTCATATTGCGATATCAGCAAACTTCAACGGAGTATAATATACAAATAAATTGTATCATAAATGTCGCAGACTTCATATATTCAAAAATCTTCTGTCCTTGCAGGAAAAATAATGCTTGCATCGGCCGGTGTTGTGTGATATTATGTTGTCCCTCTCTCTGCGCAGGGCGCGCGGGATAATGCATTTATTACGGAAGGATTGAATATTATGACTATCGCTCTCACTATAATACAACTCCTTGCCGGATTGTTCCTGATAATGGTAATATTGCTTCAGTCCGGCAAAAGCGCGGGACTGTCGGGAGCCATTGCCGGCGGAGCCGATACTTTCATGTCCAAAGGCAAAGCGAAAACGTTGGACAAAAAACTCGCCAAGATGACAAAATGGGTCGCACTTACGTTTGTCGTCCTTACTCTCGTATTAAACCTTATATAATTCTCACAAAAAGACTCGCGCCGCGATAAACGCAGTTGCCGGTCTGTTCAGAAGAATTAATATTTTTTATGTTTCCTAAGCCTCCCGCTCTTCGGGCGGAGCCGGGTAGTGTCACAACCGCAGTCACAATGGGGAAAGTCTCTTGCCCCGCAATGAAACAGAGAAAATACGCCGACTCCATAGCTTTAAGAGCCATTGCCGCAGGCGGCACCGTCGGCGTGCTTATACCGCCCGGCATCTGCTTCATCATATACGGGCTGATAACCCGGAAGTCCATAGGCACTCTGTTTATGGCCGGTATTATCCCCGGCGTAACGCAGGTGCTGTTTTATATTATAACGATTATTATTATCGGCAAGGTTAAGCCGACCCTAATTCCCAAAGGGGAAAGAATCCCCATGAGTGAGAAAATAAAATCCACAAAAAGCGTTTGGCCGGTCATACTGCTTTTCCTGATTATCATGACCGGCATATATCAAGGTTGGTTCACTCCCACTGAGGCCGGAGCGATCGGAGCCGGTGTTTCACTTATTATTACCATCTTAAACAGGCGAATACAGGGAAAGATCGGCGTATCCTCTGCGGAGGCTCTTAAAAACTCGGCAATGGTTTAATTTCTGCTTGTCGGCGCTTATGTATTCCTGCGGTTTATGGCACTGTCCAAACTTCCGGGCTACCTCGGCGGCGTTCAGGGGGATATTTCCGTTCTTGGCCGCCGACTTGGCCCATATTCTTTTGCTGACCTTAGTGCCGGAATTGAGCCTTTTTATTCCGAGCCTTATGAAAACTACGGTCGGCTGACTTTCGGAGGGATTTTATGAAAGGTTTCGGTATGCTTTCCGTCGGCAGCCCGGGATGGCTGGAAAAAGACAGGCCCGTTCCCGGCCCGCAGGACGCTGTCATTAGGCCGAAAATAATTTCGCCCTGCACATCTGACATCCATACCATGATGAACGGCGGCGAAGACCCGAACGCAAAAAACCTGATCTTAGGACATGAAGCCGTCGGCGAGGTAGTCGAGATCGGTAATATGGTCAAAAAAATAAAAGTCGGTGATTTCGTTGTTGTTCCGAGTGTTACGCCGGACTGGACGGAACTCGGTGTACAGGATGCCCGGTGCGCCGCGCACGACAGCGGCATGACGGAGAGTTTTAAGTTTTTACGCCGTAAGGATGGCGTTATGGGTGAGTTTTTTCACGTGAACCATGCCGACGCCAATCTCGCCCTTCTTCCGGACGGAGTTTCCCCGGAGGCTGCTCTAATGGCGGTCGATATGATGACGACCGGATTTTACGCTGCGGAGATGGCGGAAATCTCATCCGGCGATACAGTCGTTGTCATCGGCATCGGACCTGTGGGGCTTATGGCTGTGGCCGGGGCCGCCGTCAGCCGCGCCGGCAGAATAATCGGCGTCGGAACAAGGCCGGTCTGCATCAAACTCGCAAAGGAATACGGCGCGAATGATATCCTCAGCTATAAAGAAGGCGACCTTGCCCGACAAGTGCTTGAGATGACCGGAAGCGGCGCCGACAGGGTCATTCTCGCGGGCGGAGACATGGACACCCTTCGCACAGCCGCGGAAATGACAAAAGCCGGCGGTATCATATCAAGCGTAGCTTTCTTTAACATCTCCGAAACGCTTTCCATGCCGGCAGCCGCCTGGGGTTTCGGCCTCTCCGGAAAGGACATCAGATGCGGGCTTTGCCCCGGCGGAGCGTTGCGCCTTAAAAAACTCATGGAGCTTATCAAATACGGTCGTGTCGATACCGCCAAACTCATTACACACAAGTTTTACGGCTTTGATAAAATAGAGGACGCTTTTAATCTGATGGCCGAAAAGACTCCGGATCTGATTAAACCAATCGTATATACCGATTGACGGTCAGAGCAGAGGCAAAAAGACCCCGAATATACCGGAACGGCCGCGGCTGCCATAGCCGCGGCCGTTCCGGTTTTTGATACTGTTGAGCGGCGGCGCGGGGACCTGAGAGGGAAAAGGCGCCCGACCGCGTATTAACCGCTGTGTTCTATATGCTGTTCAAATACTCGGCAATGCTTTCCGCGGCCGTTTTCCCGGCTCCCATAGCCAATATGACCGTGGCGGCGCCTGTCACGGTATCGCCCCCGGCATATACTCCCGGCCTGGCGGTACACATTTTTTCATCGACGCATATACAGCCTTTGTCGTTTGCGGTCAGCCCTTTCGTCGTGTTTTCAATAATAGGGTTCGGACTTGTTCCGAGGGCCATTATTACGGCGTCCGCCTCAATATTAAAATTACTGCCTTCTTTGACTGCGGGGCGGCGTCTGCCGGAAGAATCGGGCTCCTTGAGTTCCATCTCAACGCACTCAATGCTTTGTACGTGATCTTTTTCGTCGCCGTACAGCGCCACGGGATTGCACAGGAACTTAAAAATGATACCTTCCTCGCGGGCGTGGTGTACCTCCTCCGCTCTGGCGGGCATTTCTTCGGGACCGCGTCTGTATATGACGTGTACCTCTTCCGCGCCCAATCTCAGCGCGCATCTGGCGGCGTCCATCGCAACATTGCCTCCGCCGACGACAGCCACGCGTTTTGCGGCTTTTATCGGAGTGTCATACTCGGGCAAATATGCTTTCATAAGGTTTACTCTGGTCAGATATTCGTTCGCGGAATAAACTCCCAAGAGGCTCTCCCCGGGGATCTTCATAAACAGCGGAGTCCCGGCGCCCGTTCCGACATAAACGGCTTTAAACCCTTCTTCAAATAATTCATCCACAGACACGGCGCGGCCCACCGCCGCGTTCAGGACTATCTTAACGCCGCGCTGTTCAAGCTTTTTTATCTCTTTTGAAACTATTTCCTTGGGCAGGCGGAATTCGGGTATGCCGTAAACCAAAACCCCTCCGGGCTTGTGCAGAGACTCAAATATCGTAACGTCAAAACCCATGCGGTTCAAATCGCCGGCGCAGGTCAGCCCGGTCGGCCCGGAACCTATGACAGCGACCTTTTGTCCGTTTTGCAGGGGCAGCAAGACCTTATCGTCTTCCGCTTTTTCGTTTGCCATATGGTGATCGGCAACAAAACGCTCCAATCGCCCGATGGCGACCGGGTCGCCGCGGCGGCCGCGAATACAGAATTTCTCGCACTGCGACTCCTGCGGGCAGACTCTGCCGCATACCGCCGGTAAAGAATTGTCGGCGGTCACCGCAAGATAAGCCTCCTCAAACTTCTCCTCAGCCGTCAGCTTGATAAATTCCGGTATTTTGACCTTGACCGGACAGCCGTTCACACACAGCGGATCCTTACACTGCAAACAGCGTTTCGCTTCTGCTCCTGCCGAGGTTTTATCATACCCCAAAGCGACTTCCTCAAAATTCTTGTTTCGCACTTGCGGCGGCTGCTCGGGCATGGGTACTTTGACAGAAATATTGTCAGCCATTCGACTCACCTCCCGTAAGCTTGCAAAAATGCTCGTAGGCAAGAGTTTCCTCAGGTTTGTAAAAACTGTTCCGCGCCAAGAGTTCTGTCCAATCCACCAGATGCCCGTCGAATTCCGGACCGTCCACACAGGCAAATTTCATCTTTCCGTCGACCGTCACGCGGCATCCTCCGCACATTCCCGTGCCGTCCACCATTATCGGGTTCAGTGAAACAACAGTCTTTATTCCGTAAGGTTTCGTCGCCTCCGCAACAAACTTCATCATGATCGTGGGGCCGATAGCGACTATCTCGTCATAATTCCTTCCCGATTCGATAAGCTCTTTGAGTTTATCCGTGGTAAAGCCTTTCTCTCCGTATGAACCGTCATCCGTCGTTATATAAAGATTAGTGCAGCCCGCGCGCATTTCTTCTTCCAGTATCACTATATCCTCTGTCCTGAAGCCTGCTATCATATCCACCTCAATGCCGGCTTCAAACATTCCTTTCGCGACCGGGTAGGCGATAGCGCAGCCGACTCCGCCGCCGACGACCGCGACCCTTTTTAAGCCTTTCATATTCGTGGGTTTTCCGAGAGGCCCGAAAAAGTCTTTTAAATACTCTCCCGGTTCCATCCGGTTGAGTTTGTTCGTTGTTTTGCCGGCCGGCTGGAACATCACGGTCACGGTGCCCTTCTCTCTGTCATAATCCGCTATCGTGAGAGGAATCCGCTCGCCGTATTCATCCAATCTCAAAACAATAAATTGACCGGCTTTGCACTTTTTAGCCGCGAGAGGCGCTTCAATCACCATCTCCGTGGTCGTTTTGGCTTTGTTCAGACTTCTTTTGCCGATTATCTTGTACATACTCATCCACCGCCCGTTTGTATATTCATTATCCTGCATTTTTTGCCGGATAAACTGTAGCAAATAAAAAATTCAAAGTCAATATATAATTGCAACGCAGCCCGCCTTGACCTGTCAATTCATATTTTCAAGCGCTGTGACGATCTCCTCAAACCCCGCCCCGCGCGACGCTTTTACCAGCACCGTGTCGCCGCGCTCGATAAGGTCCGAAAGAGCCCCCGTCAACTCCTTTTTTGAAGCAAAATATTTGAGTTTCGGTTTCATTTCCGATTCAAAAGCGCCGTGATAAATGTATTCCGCCTCGGCGCCGCAGCAAATCAGCAGATCCGTTCCGGAGAGCGCCGCGACCTGCCCCACCCTGCGGTGCAATTCTTCGGACGCCGGTCCCAATTCGCGCATGTCGCCGAGAATACACACCTTTCTGCCCTTAAACGACCGCATCGAACCGAGCGCGGCCTCAACAGAGTTCGGATTTGCGTTATAGCAGTCGTCAATGACCGTGCAAAAAGCTGTTTCTTTAAGTACAGAACGGCGGCTTGCCGGCTCATACTCAGACACGCCTTTTTGTATCTCAGCGTTGCTGAGCCCCAAATGCATCCCGACGGCGGCTCCTCCGAGCGCCGCGTATATCATGTGTTCCCCGTGTGCTCTTATCAGGGCGCTAATACGCCGGTCGCCGGAAATTATATCGCATTTTGTCACAGCGACGCCGGCTGACGAGGGGTTTTCGGCCCTGACGTCACAATTTTTACCGAATCCGAACGTCACTGTCTTTTGCCTGTATTCGGCTTTGCGTAAAAGATCGTCGTCCCCGTTGATGAACACCGTTCCTTTATCCGGAACATGTCTCAGCATTTCAGCTTTTGCCCGGAAAACGCCTTCCCGGCTTTTCAAAAACTCAAGATGAGAGTGTCCGATCACGGTATACAAAGCCATATCGGGCTTTACAATCCGGGCCAAACGGTCCATCTCATAAAAGTCGGATATACCCATTTCAATGACGGCGGCCTCATGTTTTTCATTCAGCTCAAAAACAGTCAGCGGCACGCCGAGTTCGTTATTAAAGTTCCCCCGGGTTTTCAGGGTATTGTATTTTTGAGACAAAATCGACGCTGTCATATCCTTTGTCGAGGTCTTCCCGACGCTTCCGGTTATTCCGAGGACCGGAATATCGAAAAGGCTCCGGTAAAAAGCCGCAATGTCGCTCAGAGCCGAAAGAGTTGAATCGACCTTTATGTAAGGGAGAGCGGCATTGTCGGGCTCTCTCTTGCAAAGGCAGCATAAGGCGCCGCCGGCTGCCGCCGCGTCCGTAAAATCGTGCCCGTCGCTGCGCTCTCCTTTTATCGCCGCAAAAAGGCAGCCGGCGGCGCTTTTCCGGCTGTCCGTCGTAATAAAACTTATCTCGCGGCGGCAGATCTCCAAATTCGCGTAAAGCTTCCCGCCGCACGCGCCGGCGATATTTTCCAAGGTCATATCTCTCATTGCCGGTACTTCTCCAGTGAAAGCTCTATGATTCTTTCGCATAAGTCACCGAAATCCATGCCCTCCTCCGAGGCCATGCGCGGGACCAAGCTTGTCGGAGTCATTCCCGGCAGAGTATTCGCCTCAATGCAGAATATTTCCCCCGTTTCGTCCATAATGAAATCCATACGCGAATAAACGTCTATCATAAGCAGCTCATGTATTATCAAGGCCGATTCTCTGAGCTTTTTTTCCGTTTCCCCATCCAGCGAAGCCGGGCATATCTCTTCTGTAAGTCCTTCCGAATACTTGTTTTTATAGTCGTAAAAGCCGCTTTTCGGCACGATTTCAATTACAGGCATCGTTTCTTTCCCGAGAACACCGACAGTCAGCTCCCTGCCCTTGATAAAGCGCTCCGCTATCACACGTTTTTCGAAACGAAACGCAAGCTCCAAAGCCTCGGGGTATTCCGCCCGGGTAAGTACGATCGAAACTCCGACGCTCGACCCCCCCGAACATGGTTTGACCACGCAGGGAAATTCAGGCTCGGTATAGGGCGAATCGTCTTTATGCAGGCATATTCCCACGGGCGTTTTGATCCCGGCGTTTTCCATCAGCGTTTTTGAAAGATGCTTATCCATTGCAAGGGCGCTTCCGAGATATCCGCTTCCGGTATATTTTATCCCCGCGACATCAAAAACCGCTTGGATCTTTCCGTTTTCTCCCTCATCACCGTGAAGCGCCAAAAAAACGATATCGGCTGCGGCGCATATTTGCGTAACGTTGTCTGCCATCAATCCTCCGTTATCCCGTTTTCGCTCGGATCTTACTCTGTTCAAATCAGGTTCTTTTTCCGGTACGCGAAAAATAATATCGCTCTGCGGCTCTTTAAATACGTCTTTCGGATCGCTGAAGTTTCCGTTGTATCCGAAAAACAAATCGACCGTCGTCGCTCTGTGTCCTTTGGCCCGCAGCGCCTTTGCCACACATGTGCCGCTCGATAAAGACACGTCGCGCTCAGTCCCCAATCCTCCGCAAAGAACCGCGATATCCAAAGAAGCGCTACCTCCCTTATGTGGTTTATCTCACATGACCGGGCTGCCCCGGCGTCCGTTTTTGTCATTTAATGCGGGTTTTTCGTTATGAGCGATCCGGGCCGCCCGCACGGGGCCTGTACTTATATAATAGCACAACGGACAACCCCGCCGCAAGTTTTTGATATTTTTCGGATTGTGTTCGCGGCGATAATCCGGTATAATCATCAGGAACCGATCCGATATGAATACACGGAAACATGTTCGGCGTATACACAAACAAAATCCGAAACGCCGGCGGAAGGCTCACTGGAGGAAGTCACATGCCAAAAAAAGTACGTATAGTCATAGTTGATGACTCACTCGTTTTCAGAACATTTTTACAGCATGCGCTTGAGCCATGTCACGATATTGAAATCGCGGGGGTTTTTGCGGACCCTGTCGAAGCGCTTGATCGAATATCGAAAATCAGTCCGGATGTTTTGGTCATCGATATGGAAATGCCGAAAATCCGCGGCAATGAATTCCTGAAAAAAGCGATGCCGAACAATCCTCACATGAAAGCCGTTATCATAAGCTCGCTGAGTGACAATGTTTTTGACGCCATGCAAGCCGGCGCGACAGACTTTGTCAGCAAACCGGCTTCCCGCCCCGGATATACAAATACGGAGTTCACCGCCGATATTATCGAAACCATCAGAATAGCCGCGACCGCAAAACCGCGGGCGGCGGCAAGGTATATCCCGCAAACAAAGCCGGCAGCTCCGCAGCCGGTCGCCGGCCTTCGTCCCGGAACCGGCAGGAGCCTTATAGCGATAGGCGCCTCAACGGGAGGCACCGAGGCCATACTGCAAGTCATACAGACTTTTCCCGCGGACACGCCGGGAGTAGTTATTGTACAGCATATGCCGCCGGGATTCACAAAAATGTACGCCGACCGCGCGGATAAGATTTGCTCCATGACCGTGCGCGAGGCAAAAAACAATGACCGGGTGGAACGCGGCCTGATACTCATCGCGCCCGGAGGGTCCGAACAAATGCGCGTCGAATCAAGCGACGGCGGTTACACGGTAGATTTAAGGCACGGGCCGAAAGTCAGCGGTCATTGCCCGTCAGTCGACGTTCTTTTCGATTCTGTCGCAAGCGCGGCGGGGAGGAACGCCGTCGGAGTCATTTTGACGGGCATGGGCGCCGACGGCGCGCAAGGCTTGAAAAAAATGAGAATGTCAGGAGCCCACACCATCGGCCAAGACGAGAACACATGTATCGTCTACGGTATGCCGAAAGTCGCGTATGACATAGGCGGCGTGGCAGAACAACTGCCGCTGCAGTCGATCGGCCACGCCGTTACGAGGCGTTTATCAAAATAACTCCGTCAGACCGGTTTGCGCCGTCTGCCGGCTTTATTTCCCTGAATCTGCAATCGCCGTTTTGACTATATCCTCTATGACCTTATCAGCGTCGTCATAGAGCACCTGACATGTGCCGACCTGAAAATGCCCGCCGCCGCCGTGTTTCAGCATCAAAGCGCCTACATCTGTCTTACAGCTTCGATTTAACACACTGTGCCCGACCGCTATCGGGCAATTCTGTTTTCCTCTGCCGTCAATTACCCAAACAGAAATATTCTGTTCGGGGAACAAACTGTAAACGAGGAACCGATTTCCGGTATAGATGGTTTCAACTCCGCGTAAATCGGAAATGATCACATTCCCTTCGACATGAGTATGCTCGAATATCATTTTTCGAAAGAGCGCGTCCTGCTCAAAATAGAGTTTTACCCTTTCCTCAACGTCCGGATCGCGTAAAATCTCATCAATGCTTTTTGAGACGCATTCATCAATAAGCCTTTCCATCAGTTCATAGTTGCTGATGCGAAAATCCCTGAACCGTCCCAGACCGGTTCGCGGATCCATAATAAAGCCCAAAAGCACCCAGCCCTCCGGGTCCAGGATCTCCTCTTTCGTGAGTTTTGCGGCGTCCACCTTGTCCACCGCCGTGATCATGGTTTCAAATCCGGGAAGCTTTTCTTTTCCGCCGTAGTATTCGTATATAACTCGGGCGGCACTGTCTTCGAGCCGGCTTTCCCCTTCAAACACTATGTCTTTGCCCAAGCGTTCGTTTTCGCTCGAATGATGGTCAAACCACATTTTGCAGCCTTTAACATATGGTACGTTGGCAAGAACATCCTCTTCGGTCACTTCAACGAGACCGTCCTGTATGTCTTTCGGGTGAACAAATTTCCACCGGTCAATGACTTTCAGTTCCTTCAGCAGCGCGGCACAGGCAAGCCCGTCAAAATCAGATCTGGTTAACAAGCGCATTGGAATTCCTCCCGTTAATTAATGTTGATTATCATTCTACCATGATAACGATGAAAATACCACGATGATTTTTCAAAAACGGAGGTCACGACAATGAAAAGCGTCAGCACCCGTCTTTTATCAGTCATTTTAGCCATCAATATTATCGGAATGGGATTCATTGCCGTAATAAGTATAACTCTTGCCGCAAACTCTCTCAATGAGCAAACTCTTGCCCGAGTCGGCGAAACAACGGCGCGCGACGCCGGCAGCATAGACGCTTGGGTCATAAGACAGACAGGCTATATAGAAGCTGTCGCGGCCGACTTTTCTTCCATGGCGGACATTAAGGCGGAAACGATTTTCCCTGCTCTGGTCAGGCATACCGAACTCAACGAAGATTATTACTCCGTTTATGCGGGATATCCGGACGGCGTCGGCATATTCAACGACGAATGGGAGCCTGACTACAGCGAATGGATTGCCTATGAGAGGGACTGGTATAAAGGCGCCGCGGCTTCTCCGAACGAAACCTGTATCACTGATATATATAAGGACGCGGAAACCGGCAACTTCTGCCTTACTTTCTCAAAAGTCTTTACATCCGGCGGAACAACGGCGGGGGTCGTTGCCGCCGACGTATTTACAACCGTTTTAAGCGACGTGGTGGGCAGCATTGACGTCGGCCGGGACAGTTATGCCTTTCTGACGTCCTCAGGCGGAGATATCATTATTCATCCGAACGCCGAATACCTCCCCGTTGTTGACGACAACGACGATACGATATTCCGGAATATTGCGCTCGTTGATGACGCCCGCTTCTCCGAGCTGACAAAAAACATCGCAATAACCGGGGAATCAGTCAAACTGCGCAGTTCTGACGGAGCAATGCGCTATTATACCGCCCGCACCGTGCCGTCCACGGGATGGATACTGTACACAGCCATACCCGTAAGCGTTGTTGACGCGCCGGTCTACCGCCAGATAACAGCGACTGCCGGCATATTTGTCGCCGTTCTCATAATAGCTGCGGGATTGACTCTTTTTTCACTTAACAAGCTGATTCTGCATCCTGTAAAAGATGTTACGCGCGCTGCCAATTTGCTGGCAAAAGGAGAAACGGGCGTACGCCTGGACGATAACTACATCGGCGAGATAGCGCTGCTCGCCGAGTCTTTTCGCGGGATGGACGCGTTCAACAGCCAACAGGCTGAATGGCTCAAACGCATAGCCGACGGAGATTTGTCAGTGGAAATCACTTTACGCGGCGAAACCGATCGCATCGGCCGGGCCGTTTCGGATATGCTGAGCCGCTTGGATGAGATGTTTGTCGGCATAACCGGAAGCACCCGGCAGGTCGCTTCAGGAGTTAAGCAAATAGCCGGCGGCGCTCAGTCCCTCGCTCAGGGTTCGACCGAACAAGCGTCAGCCGTTGAAGAGCTTTCATCTTCAATAAACGATATAAACCAAAAAACCAAACAAAACTCCGTAATAGCCGACGAAGCCGCCAAATTGTCAGAGTCAATAAAAAGCAACGCGGAAAAAGGCAGCTTGCAGATGGATAAAATGATGAACGCTGTAAGAGAAATAAACGATGCGGGCAAATCCATAGAAAACGTCATCAAAACCATCGACGATATAGCTTTTCAAACAAATATCCTCGCGCTTAACGCCGCCGTGGAAGCAGCGCGCGCAGGTCAGCACGGCAAAGGATTCGCCGTGGTCGCTGAAGAAGTGCGTAATCTCGCCGCAAAAAGCGCCGCCGCCGCGAAGAACACCGGCGGATACATCGAAAACTCGATAGACAAGGCAAACCTCGGTTTGAGTATCGCGACCGAAACCTCCGATTCATTGAGAGAAATAGTCGAAGGCATAAACCGCAGCGTTGAGATCGTCCTTCAAATCGCAAAATCTTCCGGAGAGCAAACTGAAGCCATAGCTCAGATCACATCCGGCATTGATCAAGTGGCTCAGGTAATTCATCAAAACAGCGCCACCGCCGAAGAAAGCGCCGCCGCCAGCCGGGAAATAAGCGAGCAATCAGAAACGCTCGAAGCGCTGATCTCACGCTTCAAGCTGCCGGAGAGCGACGCTTTACCTCTTATTGACCGTGATTCCCGGATGCAGCGGCTTGATTCCGGACTTTGACCCTCGTTTGTTCCCGCCCGCAACCCGGCGGGAACCACTTCGCGGCTTAAGATGACATAAAAAATCCGCGCTTCTGTTTACTCCGCCGAGAGATTTTCCGCACAGCAGCCGTATATGAATTAGGACGCGGGTGGGTGATCATGGGAATAGCTTCATCGGAAAATGTATTGAGAATCCTCACCGGATACAATCACTGGTGGCAGCTCGGCAGTGTTCAGGTCGAGTATCTGAAACCGGTTCGAAGGACCGTTTGCAAAGAAGCGATGAAAATACTTAACGCCGTCGGCAAAAAACGCTCATTGTGCATCGTCGGCCCCAGAAGGACCGGTAAGACAACGATACTTCATCAGCTGATCAACAACCTTATTATTGAAGGCAACGATCCCCGCAAGATCGTTTATATGAATGTCGGCCACCCTTTTTTCAGCACGGTGGCCTTGGATGAGATTCTGAGTATTTACTTTGAAAATATACATCTCGGTACAGACGCCGCCGAACGCAGTGAGCGCGTCTATTTCTTTTTCGACGATATCCAACTGTCCCCGGATTGGGAAGAGAATATGACAAGGCTTACAGGCGTATATCCGAATGTGATGATCGTCGCGTCCGGCACCGTTATCCCCTCCGGTCAATACACCGAAAAAGGCCCAACCTTGCTGCATCTTCCTCCCATGTCATTTTACGAATACTGCCAGGTCAGCGTCAAGGCCGAAAACCTTGCCCCGGCATTTATCATTCCCGAAAAAGGTGTGGTAAGAGCCGACCCCCAAGAATTGCGAGCGCTCGCGCGCGCAATATCGCCGTTTCGCAAACAGTTCGGAAGATATATGTACACGGGCGGCTTTCCTAAACTCGTTATGGAAGAAAACAATGTACGCGTACAAAGCATGATACAAGAGGCCGTTATCAATGAAACTCTTCTGTCGGACATACCCGCCGGCTTTAACATACGAGGCGGCACTGAATTCCGTAAACTCTTTCTCTATCTTTGCCTTAACTGTCCGGGCATAATCAGTTATGACGCCACCGCCAAGGCGCTTGATTGCCTGACGCGACTGACGGTCGAAAAGTATACCGGTTATATCGAGAGGGCAAGTCTCATATATCTAAGCAATCCCGCGGATATGGGCGGTAAAGCAAATCAGAAGATACAGCCGAAAATATACCTTGCGGACGCCGCGATGTTCAATGCCATGATGATCTTGGACGATCTGCAAATCAGCCCCGAGCAGTTTCGGAACGCTGTGGAAACCACCGTATACCGGCATTTGCGCTTTTTCGGTCCCGATTCAACGGAAGCCAAGATCGATTATTACCGGGAGAGAGGCCGGGGCATCGACATGGTACTCAGCGGCAGTAAAAAACTGTTTGTCGACGTGCGATATAGTAACGACGTCAGGCTCTCGCGCAAGGACCCCATCGTTTCAATGGCGGACCGAGCGGATTTCTCACTGATCGTAACAAAAAAGGATTCGGATTTCGGGCATATACCCGGTCTTCCGGAAAACCTCTTTCTCATACCCGCGCATATCCTTTTGTTCCTTATCGGCAAAGCGAAAACCGAAGGATATTCGTTCCTAAGCGGGATATGACCGCGATGCGATTATAATATTTAAGGCCGCTACAGGGGAAGTTGTCTTTACCTTATTCAGAAAAAAATATCCGGAAATCAGGCAGGGGCTATGCTATACTGATGGTGCGCCCATTATTCATATCTGCGTTGGTAAATTAAAAGAGTACAGCGCAGATTTTTTGTGTTAAGTTCGCATGGAGTGATTATTTGCATATTTTGATGTTAAGATGAAAAGTGGTGAGCAAAATGGAAACACAGCCGAAAAACATCAGCCAAGAAGAAAAACGCGCTTTGG
>WRJA01000017.1 GCA_009782435.1 Oscillospiraceae bacterium | reverse complement strand
TCAATAGCCAATGAGTACAACAGCAAGTGGGCTGCAGCGAACACGACGCCCGGTTTTGACGGGCAGGCATATCTTGATATGGCAATGGAAATTGCTGCAAAACATGCCGGCTGAATCATACGAAGGCAGTAATTCCGGTATACGGTATATGCGCAGGAAATAATATATTGATATTTGCGCACATACTTGAGATGAAAACAGAATAGCTCTGCCGCTGCGGCTTGAGACGGGAGAATTATTATGAGTCTTGAGATTATTGCGATAATGGGCATTATCATTATGTTGCTTTTAATGTTTTCCGGTATGAATATCGGGATGGCGATGCTGGTGGTCGGATTTGTCGGGTACGCGATTGTAGTCAACTTCTCCGGCGCCATGGGTATTCTTAGGACAACTCCGGTTGCGCAAGCGACAAAGTATTCATTTACGGTTATTCCGTTATTCATGGTGATGGGAAATGCTGCTTTTGTGTCCGGTCTGAGCAATGGGCTGTATGACGCATGTAATAAATGGCTTTCCCGTATGCCGGGCGGAGTAGCCTGCGCGACGACAGCGGCTTGCGCGGGCTTCGGCGCTATATGTGGATCAGTGGTGGCAACGACGGCTACCATGGGAACGATTGCGATCCCGGAGATGAAGGAGCGCGGGTACTCGAACACACTGGCTGTCGGGATTGTTTCAGCCTCGGGAGGGCTCGGAATCCTAATCCCGCCCAGCACGACCATGATCGTCTACGGTATAAGCACTGAATTATCGATCGGAAAACTCTTTGCTTCAGGTGTATTCCCCGGGATAGTTCAGGCAATCATGCTGATGATTACCGTCCAGATTATTATTTTAGTCAACCCGGCATCAGCACCAAAGGGGTTCAAATGCGCATGGAAAGACAGATTTCAATCGCTGAAAGGTCTGATCGGAGTTGTTGTTCTTTTTCTTGCTGTTCTCGGCGGTATGTTTGTCGGTATTTTTACGGTTAATGAAGCCGCCGCCATCGGAGCCTTTCTGGGACTTCTTATGATGGTTGTCCGCCGCAAGATGACGTGGAAAAACTTTGCCGCAGTGATGAAAGATTCTGTGAAAACATCCTCCATGGTATTTTTACTTTTAATAGGCGCGACAGTTTTCGGCAATTTTTTAACTATTTCGAGGTTGCCGATGAATCTTGCCAATTTTATCTCAAGCCTTGAGGTTTCCCGCTATGTCATATTGGCCGCGATTATTATCATTTATGCTGTTTTAGGTTGTATTATGGATGCGCTTCCCATGATTCTTCTGACGATTCCCATCTTTTACCCGATTATTCTCGGATTGGGTTTCGACGGTATCTGGTTTGGCGTTATAATCGTTCTTGTTGTAAACCTCGGCCTGATCACTCCGCCGGTCGGCTTGAACTGTTATGTAATAAAGGGCATTGCCAAAGATATACCGCTTCAGACAATCTTTAAAGGCGCGCTTCCGTTTTGCTTTTCGATGATTGCGACTATTGCTTTGTGTACGATTTTTCCGCAGATTGCCGTTTGGTTGCCGAATCTGCTTTACAGGGCATAAAGGAGCGAGTGAATATGGAGACGATTAAAAACATCAAGTCATTGATGAATAAGGTCACTTGGATAATCAGTCTGGTTGCTTACGGTGGGTTCATTGCTCTAACGGCAATTATTGTAGCGGATGTTTTTCTTCGGTTTATTTTTAATAACCCAATAGTAGGTTCTTATGAGATTGTGCAGTATGTCCTTATGATGGCTGTTTTTGCCTCTTTTGCATATTGCCAATCACTGCGGGGGCATATTCATGTGACGATGTTTATCATGCTTATGCCGAGAAAGCTTAAGTTTTCTCTCTATTCAATAACCGGACTGCTCTCAGCCGGCATGGCCGGGCTGACCGGTTACGCGGCGGCGCTTCAGGCGATAATGGCAAAGGATTCCGGTTATCTCACTCAAATATTAAGGATCGAGCTCTATCCGTTTATGTGGGTCGAGTGCTTCGGCATGGCTACCTTTGCTGTTGTATTGCTTTTTGATGCGATATGCAGCGGTTTTGCGGTTTTCAGCAAAGAGTTTGCTGATGAAATACAAGCAGAATGGGGATAATTGAGTTCCGATTATGTTTTACTTCCGAGTCTCGGGAAGAGAATTTTCACTTATCAATATCAAAAAATAACACCGGCGATACGGTATATTTAAATCCGTGCAGGTCAAATAAAAAGAGGAGGACACAATGTGACCTATAAAGCTATTGATATGCACTGTCATCCCCTTCCGGATAAGTATTTTAAATACATAAACGAAACCGGAAAGATATATCAGGATAAATGCCCTTTTTTTGACTGGAGCGAGGAATTAACGTTTAACCTCATGGATAAAGTGGGAATTGAGAAAACTGTTCTCTGGATTTCCTCACCAAATATACATGCAGGAGATGACAAGCAAGCTTGCGGCATCGCCCGTGAATTAAACGAAGAAATGACGGAATTTGCGAAAAAGCATATAGATAAAATATACTATGTGGCCCTGCTCCCGCTCCCGGATGTAAAGGGTGCGGCGGAAGAGGTACGATATACGGCAGATAATTTAGGAGTTGCGGGCTTTACATTGAACACAAACATGAACGGTATGTATCTCGGCGACCCTGCAATGGACCCCATACTTAAAATGTTTGACGAAAGAGGGAGTCTTGTTATTATCCATCCGACAAGGCCGAGCGCTGTCCCTGAAGGTGTATTGGATAACCTGCCAATACCTATGCTTGAATTCATGTTTGACAGTACCAGGGCTCTTGTCAACATGATGACGGAGGGAACGCTCAATAAATTTCCGAATATCAGATGGATTGTCCCGCACTGCGGAGGAGCGCTTCCGTATTTGATTGACAGGCTGGTTCAATCCGCCAGAAACAGCGGACTGTATGACGGCCATGAAAAACTCCGAAAATTTTATTTTGACATTTCCGGCGGTTCTCTGCCGCGCCAACTCCCGCTGCTAATGTCGCTCGTTGGCGAAGACAGACTTGTTTACGGAACGGACTGGGGATTTAAAAATGTTGAGGAGTGTATCGAAAAGAAAAAAAACATTGAGGAATTTGAATTGCTTACTCATAAACAGAAAGAAAAGATTTTCTATAATAACGCAGCAAATTTGTTGGGGATGCAGAGTATCGAAGTTTAGCCGAAGCGGTATCTGCGTTACTTAACGCGGTTCATGCGTATCGGATACAACAGTATAGCTGCAGAAATAAGGTTCTCGCGTATGATTTGATTAATCGTACGCGAGAACCTTATTTCGGTAACGCAGAATTATTCTGAGACGGTCTCCTATTTGACCGAGTAGAGTACAAGGCGCGGCTTTTCTTCCGTTTTCCGGGAGAGTTTTGACACCGGGCCGTATTCGATGCATTGAGTCATGCAGTGCTTGACGCAGGAGGGCTTGTCGTCAAAACCGCTCTCGATGCGCCCCGCGCAAAGGTCGCAAAGCGTTGTCGGATAGGGGAGATAGTCGACCTGTACTTTGCCGCCGGGATTTTTTAAAACATGTTCCGTGACTTTAATTCCCCACGTATCCTCGTCATAGCCGTGCTCCTGTTTGCAGGCGACGGTGCAGGCGTTGCATCCGACGCAATAGTCAATGTCAAACAACAAACCGTAACGTTCCATCATATTCCGTCCTTTCCGGCTGCATCGGGGTAATCGGGAGGCGTTACGCAAGCCTCGCCGGCCTCGATCTTTCGTATGCGGCACAGCGTTGTCTTATAAGCTCCCCCGCCGTAGCCTGAAGAGGACTGAGTGTCGACCGGGGTAAGAAGATTGCAGTTTATCTCCCAAGATTTATAGAAATCGGGAGCCGGGCCGTCCGTTTCCGGCAGCCACCAGCCGTGCGGCACGCTGACGCATTTTTTGTCCATGCAGTAATTGGCCTTGACCTTGCGGCGTATGCGCCCGCGGTCGTTTTCCACCCACACCCAATCCCCGTCGCAGATTCCCTTTTCTTTCAGCAGATCGGGGTTGACCTCAACTATGGGGTCCGGGTCGCAGACGCGCAGCCACGGTATCATGCGGTGTTCCGAGTGGAAGAACATAGGGCTTCTTCGGCCCGTGACCATGACGAGAGGATATTTTTTAAAAAGCTCCGGCGTTGCAAGTTCGCTCTCCGGCGGCTCGACATAAAAAGGCAGAGGGTCGATTCCGAACTGCTCGTGCATAGTGGTGTACAGCTCCACTTTGCCGGTCGGCGTGCGGAACCCGGGCTTGCCGTCCGGGCGCAGAGCGCCCCTTTCGTAGCGTTTGTAGGGGACGGAGCAGTCTTTCATATCCTCGGGGTCGGGGAATATCCAACCGTCATGCTTTTCGGACAGCTCTTTGTATGTGTGACCGGAGGATTTCATGCGCTCGTCGACATAGGATTGGAAGGACGGGTATTTTTCTTTGAATTTCGGGTTGAATCGCCGGGCCAATTCAAGGTTTATTTCCCAGTCGGACTTACATTCGCCGACCGAAACCGCAGGCCGTATCAGCTGCAAAGGCACATACCAGGCGCGCCAGCTTTCCTTCTCGGCAAAGGTGGCGACAGGCAGGATAAGATCGGCGATCGCCATGGTTGTGGGGTTGTGGAACGAATCCACGACCACATTGAAATCCATATTCATAAGAGCGCGGTAGTGCTTGTTGAGATCGGCGGCCTGTCCGCCCAGCATGTTGGTAGTTTGTATCCAGGCGGCTTTGATGGGATAGGGTTTTCCGTCGATCATCTGCTGCACCGCTACGTCCGGCTGCGCCCAGCCGCGGAAATTGGCGAGATATTTATACTCTCCGGCTCCGCAGCGTTTGCTGTTGATCTTATCCATGATGTCGTCGCCGTACATGGCCTTCATCTGGTGGGTATCGTAAGGGTATTGCGTCAAGCCGAAAGCGGGGCGGGCGATGACGTTGCCGCCCGGCACGTCCAAGTTGCCCGTAATGCACCACAGGTCCGCTATAGCTTGGGCCGCGGTCGTTCCTTCCGGGCACATATCTATGGGCAGCCCCCAATGTATGGAAGAGGGGCGGTTCAGGGCGTAGGCTTTGGTGGCTTCGAAGATCACATTTTCCGGAATGCCTGTTATGGCGGAAACTTTTGATAGGGGATATTCTTTTACCCTTTCGGAGAGTTTGTCAAAGCCGTGGCACCATTTATCGACAAATTCCTTGTCGTGCCATCCGTTTTCAATTATAACATTCAGCATTCCGAGTGCGAGAGCGCCGTCCGTTCCGGGGCGGATTTGGAGAAAATGCTCCGCGCGTGAGGCGAAGTAGGTCCATCGCGGATCGATGCAGATGATTTTTGTCCCGCGCTTCATACAGTCCACCACCCAAGTACCCATAAAGGCGTCCGGGCAGCCGACTCCGGGATTTTGACCCCATACGACAATGTACTTCGGAAGCTCAAAACGCTTGTCGTCAAAGCGTTTTTCAAAGAACTGCGAGCAGTCCGCGACGCAGGGGTCTCCCTGCACCATGCTCATTGCGCCCAAGCGCGGCGTATAGCAGGACTGACCGGCAAGTCCGAGCTGGCACCAGTTGGGACTGCCGAAAGCATAACAAAGAAAGGATATCGATCCTCCGATATCGCGGCCGGTACCCTGACAGAAGATAACGGCTTCGGGGCCGAAACGCTCTTTGATATCATTAAATTTTTGCTCGACCGTGCCGTAGGCCTCGTCCCAGGAGATACGCTCGAATTTTCCCTCGCCGCGGGCTCCGACGCGTTTCATCGGATAGAGGATGCGGTCTTTGTGATACATATACTGCGTCATGGCCAGAAGTCTCGAACACGCGCGCCCGCAGCTCCACGGATGAGACTCGTCACCTTCGACTTTAACGACTTTATCGTCTTTTATGTACAGCTTGGCGCCGCAGCCGCCGTGACAGCCCGGCCCCGGAGACCAAACCGTGGTGGTCACCACGCGATCATATTTATTACTCAACTTATTCCCTCCTTTATGAATGATGCGGACCGTAATTCGCCTTTTGGTCCCGTACAGATCGATTATATACGATTTCCGGGGAAAATCAACCGAAATCACGGTTATCCGGAGCAAAAATCGTTGTGGTATTTTACCGGATACTTTGTTATAATAAGAAGCAAGTATTTTTTATGCGCCGCGCGGATCGGATTCAAAAAGAGAAAGAAGGAGATTCGCCATTCAAATCCATTTTATTGAGCCGGGCACTTCGTTTGATATTGAGATCATTTCCGAGAACGAAGACTCGCGGGATGCAATAAGCGCCAAACTGTATGAGATAAAAGATCATATACATTTGATTTTGGAAGGCGATGCGCTGTACAACAGGTGCGCCGACTTGCCCGCAAACAGGAAGCTGCGAGCCGAGTTTGTCCGCGGACCGAAGAAATACCTGTTTGACGGCGCGTTTTCCGAAACTCTCATAATAAACGGCAAAAAACTGACAGTGATAGCGGCGATGTCTCAGATGGAGGAAACCAACCGCCGCTCGGCTCAGCGTTTCAGCATATACGCGGATGTCGATCTGTATCATAAAAGGACCGGAACCGACGATAAACCGTCGGCTTCGGGGAAAACTGAGGATATTTGCGTCGACGCCATGTGCCTTTTGACCGACGCCGACCTCTCTGCGACAGACAACTCGGAATTGACGGCGGATTTTACCTTGTTCGGCAATAAAACTTTTGTGCTGCCGGTAAAAATATTGAGCAAAAAACCCGCTCCGCGCGGCGCCGGGTTCAGATATGCTTATGTAATGGAATTTGATTTCACCGGCCACCCCGAAGAAAAGACCAGACTGGGATTTTCATTTTTGGGCAATTACGTTAGATAGCAAGCTTTCGTGCAAGCCGAAAAACGGCCGGCCGGAAGCTTGTTTTAAACTTTGCGAAATAAGGAGCATATGATATGGAGCAAGTGTTTACAAATCTGACAAACGGAGGACCCGTTTCCGTGTATGTGAAGGACGGCGTCATAACAAGTATAAGGCCGTTGCAGATACCGGAAGAAGACTATCCGAAAGCTTGGAGTATTGAAGCCGGAGGCAAGAGCTATTCGCCGCCCAAAGCGCTGCGCTGTTCGCCCGCCACCCATGCCGAACGCGACCGGTTTTATTCAAAAAACCGGATTCTTTACCCAATGAAACGGGTGGACTGGGACCCGAAAGGTGAGAGAAATCCCCAAAACCGCGGAAAATCGGATTATGTGCGGATATCATGGGACGAAGCCTTGGATCTGGTTTCCGGAGAAATGAAGCGCCTCATCGACACACACGGCGGACATGCCGTTACCGGCATCACTTCGTCCCACCACAACTGGGGCGTCGTGGGATATAAGATGGGGCCGTTCGCAAGATTTATGAACATGCTGCACTTTACTCCGATCCTTGATAATCCGGATTCTTGGGAGGGATGGCACTGGGGAGCGACGCACACATACGGTTTTTATTGGCGGCTGGGCATGCCGGAGCCCTTCGATCTGCTCAGCGACGCGCTGCAAAACTCGGAAATGTTCGTCTGCTGGTCCGCCGACCCCGATTCGACCCGCGGCACCTATTCCGGTCAGGAATCGGCGATATGGCGCACATGGCTCAAGGAACAGGGTAAAAAAGTTTACGTCATCGATCCTTATTATAACTATACCGCCGCCGCCATGGACGGCATATGGCTGCCCGTAAAACCCGGCGGGGATACGGCGCTTGCAATGGCGATAGCGTTTGTGTGGATCGACGAGGGGACATATGACAAAGAGTATTTGGCGGAAAAAACTGTCGGATTCGATGAGTTTTCCTCTTATGTGCGCGGCAAAAAGGACGGCGTCGCGAAAACGCCGGAGTGGGCAGAGGAAAAATGCGGGATTCCGGCGCGCAGGATACGCGGTCTCGCGCGGGACTGGGCAAAACACAAAACAAGCCTGAATTGCGGCAGCCGCGGAGGAGAGGGCGGCGCGTGCCGCACCGCCTACGGTACCGAATGGGCCAGAATGATGGTGCTTTTACAGGCCATGCAGGGCCTCGGGAAACCCGGCGTTTCGATCTGGGGCATGACCATGGGCTGCCCCTCGGAATACACATGGTTTCCGGCTTATGCCGAACCGCGCGGGCAAATGGGAAAAGCCGACGTGGCCAAGCAAAAACTGTCGCTTATGAATCCCACAAAACAAAGACTTTACCGCCTGACCTTGCCTGACGCCGTAATGGCGGGCGAGGGCGACTTCAACGGCGTCGGGTTCTGCGGGCAGAGTTTGGAGCAGCAGTTCATCCCGCAGCACTATCCGACCGAGGGCGAGGTCAAGATGTTCTATCGCTACGGCGGTTCGTTTATAGGCACGATGTCGGATACGAACAAGTGGGTACAGATGTACCAAAGCGACAAACTCGAATGCGTTGTCAATCAGGATTGCTGGTACGGCGGCGAAGCCCGTTTCGCCGATGTGATACTGCCGGCCTGCACCAATCTGGAACGCGAAGACATCGGCGAGTGGGCCGCCTGCGGCGGTTATACCACCAATTCCCAATGCGGCTGTAATTGGCGCACGATAATAAGGGAGCAAAAGTGCGCGGAACCGCTCGGAGAGTCGAGATCCGACTATGAGATACTCTCCGCGTTAGCCGACCGTTTGGGCATGAAAGAGACCTATACCGAGGGCAACACCGAACTCGACTGGTGCCGCTTGTATTTTGAATCCTCGGAAGTCGCGAAAAAAGGAATGATAACCTGGGAGGAATTCAACAGGAAAGGCTACCTCATCATTCCCGTGCCGGAAGACTACAAAGCCCGTCCGGGTATGCGCTGGTATGCCGAGGGCCGCATGTGCGACACGCCGGACGCGAGCAACCCCGATCTCGGGACAGAGCGTTCGGCCGGGCTGGGGACTGACTCCGGAAAAATAGAATTTGTCAGTGAGAGCTTAAAGCGCCTCGCGCCGAAAGATGACGAGAGACCGCTCTCGCCGGAATACATACCCTCGTGGGAGGGAGCGGAGAGCGGGGAATTGTTTGAAAAATATCCGCTTCAGCTCATCTCTCCGCACCCGCGCTTCTCATTCCATACTCACTACGACAACCATACCGCTTGGCTTGACGAGATACCCGGCCACCGCGTAATAAAAGACGGATACGCGTACTGGCCTGTCCGCTTGAACCCCGAAGACGCCGCCGAACGAAGCATTAACGGAGGCGCGGTGGTGGAGCTGTATAACGACAGGGGTTCGGTCTTGGGCATAGCCGTTGTGACTCATCGCGTTCCGCGAGGCGTTGTTCACAGTTACGGCTGTTCGGCCAAATACGATCCCGTCATGCCGGTCCCCGGCGCGACGGACCGGGCCGGATGCGTCAATCTGCTCACATCGTCCCGAATGCTTTCAAAATATTGCCCGGGCATGACGCCGAACACATGTTTGTGTGAAGTGCGCCTTTGGGACGCTTAACGGAAAGAGAGGAATCTTCGGATATGGCTGAATACGGTCTTATATGCGACGTTGAAAAATGCACCGGCTGCTGCGCCTGCTTTCTTGCATGCAAGGACGAGCACGTCGGCAACGACCGCGGAATCTGCGCCGCCCCGGCTTCTGAGGGGCAGCAGTGGATAAATATCAGAGAAGTTGAATACGGAACGGGCGACAAAGTAAGGCTTGAGTGTATTCCTCTGCTGTGTCAGCATTGCAAAAATCCGGCGTGCGCTTCGGGAGCGCCCGCGGGCGCGGTATATACCCGGCCGGACGGCATTGTTATCATCGACCCCGAAAAGGCAAAGGGAGCAAAAAGCATTGTGAAAAACTGCCCTTACGGCGTTGTGTTTTGGAACGAAGCGTTGAACTTGCCTCAAAAATGCACCTTGTGCGCTCACATGATAAGCGAAGGCGCGAAAACCACCCGCTGTGTCGAGTGCTGCCCTACAGGGGCGCTCGTCTTCGGCGACATGTCCGATAAAAACAGCGAGATTTCGAAGCTTGCCGCCCGCTTGGGCGAGCGGCTGGAGACATATAAGCCGCAATTCGGCACGGATCCGAGAGTGCGGTATCACGCTTTGCCCAAACCTTTTATAGCGGGTGAGATCGCCTTCGAGGACAGACCCGGAGAGCCGGCCTGCGGCGTCGGCGTTTCTCTCGTCTGCAAAAAGACAGGAAAAAAACGCGAGACAGTTACCGACGCTTTGGGCGATTTTCGCTTCGACCGCCTTCCCGCGGAAGCGGTGTTCACATTGAGCGTTGAAGCAACGGGCTATGTTCCGGCGCAAACGGAAGTCCGCCTCGGCCCCGCGAAGAATTTGGGGACCGTCATATTGCGAAAAAAATAACGTCCGCGTGAAAAGCGGGATGAGATAAGGGAAAATACAGCAACTACTTTCATGCTGAGTAAACGGAAAAACAGAGCAGCAGGTCCGCTTGGAACTGCTGCTTTTGCTGTTATCACATTTGCTTTAATACGGTGGCAGGCAAACAGATAGGGCAATTTTAACTTATTTCTCTTTGAACCGAAGGAACAGGGAGGGCAAAATGAGGGGCGTGTACTCTCAAAAATCACAAGAGAATATTCGTTAAGCTTTATTTTGTTATTTCCGGGATAGCTCGTATGTTTAAAACAGTCATTTGACAAATTGAATTACTTGCATTTTTATATGTCGGCCAATCAGGAGTGTAGTTCCCGTTGGCTTCATTGCCCCACAGAGTCCAGTTTTCGCGGGTTCCGCGAGCAAACAATTCTAAAAACGGCCCTACACTGCATTGCTCAATGATGTCAAAAACTTCGTCAGGCTTACGGGAATGCTCTCTTTTTTGAGTACGGATTAAATTAACTTGACTGCGAGCCGGCGCGAGCGTGCGTGCATTCTCGCCCTTTATGCCAAACAATACAAGCTCTGTAACATTACGAAAATAAAAACCTACGCCACGGCCATCCGGCTCTCCGTCTTTACGGACTTTCTCCCAAACGATGTTTGACTTATACCGAAATCCCCATGCTTTCATTACTTCCAGACCTTCAGGCAATAGAGCATTCGGAACCCAAAGATACAGGTGGCACGGGCTGTCCGCAATTTCATTAACAGGTATTGCCTTAATATCTTTAAGTTTCATTGTAGGATATCTGTTTAACCGCTTATGCTCCGGCGCCATTTTTCCGGTTCGATTCTGAAATTGCCACGGTGGATCTGCTAAAATAGTCTTAAATTTTTTTCCATCACAAAAGGAGATTAAATCATGTTCGTTATGGTAGTTTTGACTATGAGAAGACATTATTCAACCTCCAAGTCTGAGATTGCTTTTGGAGTAATACCCACCACCATAAGAGGGCATCCGCCATGACGCCCGGAACTTATACGAGGAAGCAGCTTACCCATCCATGTCGTACTTGCTCCGTATTTTTTCTTGATCCCTAATTTCCCGAATACAGGATTCAATTGTTCGCTGCGAGTGATTATAACTCCGCACGAAATTATGCCGCACTCATAAAATGTCCGAAAAGCATATAAATCCCGATCAAATGTCTGATCTTTACTGTTCCACTCATATCAACAGCAACACGGTTCTTCACATAGTCTATATTATGTCCGTCAATAAAATCTTGAATTGTAAATTCTGTAATCTGTGACGGGTTTCGACGGTGCAGCTTCACAAGCAAATCGCCTGAAATTTTTACTTCCTGCCATTCAAGCGGATGCAGATATGCAGATAGTTTTTTTGGGACAGCCGATTCATTGCCGCCACCGGCAACAATGTCTGACACAGATAACGTAAAGATTTCAAGCGCACCGATAATCTCCGAGTATTCGGCTTTATAAGCCTCTGATAAAACTTCTGCAGCGTGATTGAAATTGTGTATTTCATATTTTGAAAGCAAGGATGCCGGTATTTTATTTTTCCAATCGCCCATTATTGCGCTCCTCATTGATATATGACACTCGTTATTCAGCCAAACACCCGGTATACATCAGTCTTCTGTACCCGTCACGTTGACTCCGGCTATCCTGCCGAACACGATGCACTCCGTTATTGCGTTTCCGGCGAGGCGGTTTGCCCCGTGGACACCGCCGCAGGCCTCTCCCGCGGCATAGAGCTTCGGTATGCGGTTTCCCCAAATATCCAACACTTGAGCGTCTTTGTTTATTCGCAGGCCTCCCATGCAAAAATGGACTGAGGGCCATTGAGCGACCGCATAAAACGGTCCGTTTTCCATCAGCCGCATTTGAGCGGTCACAGGTTTGCCGAAGCTGTCCTTTGATCTGTTTTTGATCATCGCGTTATGCTCGTTAACGGTCGCAGCCAGAGCAAGAGGTTCGATACCCGCCCGCTTTGCCGTCTCTTCGGGCGTTTTCCCGACAGTAAGCCGCTTGGAGGCCTCTCCCTGTTTTAATATTTCCGAAGGAGTTTTAAGAGCGTCGAAGGTGTCTTTGCTGAAAATCGCCCAAGTCGGTTTCGATTGATGCCGGAGCTGCGCGTTTGAAACTTCATCGCGCCCGGCCAACTCATTTACGAAACGAAGACCTTTTTCATTGACGTATACAGCGCCGAAACCGGCCCCGGAGTAGCTGTCTAAAGCAAAACGGTCTAAAGCGCCGCTTTTTGCCGCAGCGCAGGGAAAAAGCTGAATAAACTCCATGTGCAGAGTGTCGGCGCCTATCGCCTTGGCGTATCGCAGCATTTCGCCCGTGGCTCCTTTGTGATTGCTGCACAGGTAGTCCTTGCCGAGCCCGGGGTTGTTTTGCAAAACCATTTCGGCGTCTGCGGCGAATCCGCCGGAGGCGATGACGATTCCTTTCAGGCTTCGCAGATTTTTTTCGGTGTTGTTACGGTTATACCGCAATCCGAGCACGGGGCCGGTCGCATCCTCGCGCCAAATGCGCGTTACCTCGGAGTTGAGCAGGATATCCGCTCCGCATTTCTCAGCCTGCCTGTAAAGAGCTTCCACCATCGCTTTGCCGGAGCGGTTTATTTCATGGTGGCCTCTTGCCGCCGAATGCGCACCGAGGTGGTGCAGGACTGCGTCGAATTCGATTCCCGCGTCCATAAGCCAATCAAGTCCGCCGGGCGCGCCGCGCACCATGATCTCGACAAGGAGGGGGTCGTTATAGTATGCCCCGCCTTTGAGCGTGTCCTCCGTATGCAGCTGCGGAGAGTCCTCCCCGAGATCAAGCTTCTCTCTGAGCTTCAGTTTGCTGTCCCAAGAACAGCACCCGCCGCCGGCAATGCGCGAATTCCCTCCGAAATAGGGCATTTTCTCCAAGACCGCAACTTTTGCGCCCTTTGCTCCCGCCTCGGCGGCCGCGGCCAATCCCGCGAAACCGGAGCCGACTATAATGACGTCGACGGTTTCGTCCCAAACATCGGGCATGCCGTATGATGAAAAATCCCCGGTTATTTTCATTTGACGGGTCTCCTCACGGATTTTTGAGTTCCTGCCGCGAAAGCGCGAATAAATAATCGGACAGGCGATTGATGTAGTTTAAAACAGGCCGGTCCACAGGTTCTTGAGCCGCCAAGGCGAACATACGCCGCTCCGCCCTGCGAGCGACGGTGCGCGCGAAGTGCAGCGCGGCAAAAGGCAGATTCTCCCCCGGCAGAACAAAACCGGAAAAACCGCACCCGTCCGAGCAAAGCCGGTCTGTCTCCCGTTCAAGGTCAGTGACGTCGCTGTCTTTTATCATGCTGACCGCCGCGTTCGGGGACGCTGTCTGCGTCATGACGTTAACAAGCTGCTGCTCGATCTCTTTCAGCGCCTTTTTTACCTGCGTGTCCTCGCACACGGAGCGAGCAAGGCCGACGGCGGCTTGGAGTTCATCCAAGGTCCCGTAAGCCTCGACCCTCAGCGAATGTTTTTCGGTCCTTTCTCCGCCGTACAAAGAAGTCGTGCCGTCGTCTCCGGTCCTTGTGTATATCTTCATCTGCGTTTCCTCGAATGATCCGGCGTCAGCTGAGTCTGTCTTCTTTGATCAAAACAGCGGAAGTCAGGACGTTCGGGCAGCCGCCCGCCACATAGAGCCGTTGGCCCGAGACAAAGTCGGACATGCCTGAGGCGAGATAAAGCGCCGCGCCGGCTACGTCCTCGGACGCGCCCATTTTACGCAGAGGGACCTGACGTTTGACGATTTCGTCAAAGAATTCGTCGCGGGTCATATCGGTGGGTATCACCACATTGTCCCAAAACGGCGTGCGTATGTTACCAGGGACTATGACGTTGACGTTGATATTGTCGCGGGAGAGTTCAAAAGCCAGATTCATGGTGAGGCTTTCGATCGCGCCCTTGGCGGCGTGGTAGGGCAGGACCGAAACGGTCGGGGTAAAAGCCCCGATGGAGGAAAAATTGATTATTTTTCCGTAATTTGCCTTTTTCATGTGAGGAATGACCGCCAGCATGTAGTGCAGGGGGCCGTTCAAATTTATGTTCAGAATCCTCTGCCATTCGTCCATTGTGAAAGTGCCGCTGGGGCCGACTCCGTTCATCCCCGCGACGCCGCCGGCGTTGTTCACCAAAATGTCGATCTTCCCGAAACGTTTTATCGTTTCTTCCGTTACGGCGTCGACGGCGGATTTATCCGTTTGATCCACCCGGTTGGACACGGCTGCGCCGCCTTTTGAAACTATCTCGTCCGCCACGACGCCGGCGCCCGCCCCGTCCAGATCATTGACAACGACGGCGCAGCCTTCTTCCGCAAATTTGAGGCATATGGCGGCGCCCATCCCTTTTGCGCCGCCTGTTACCATCGCCACTTTATTTTCCAAGTATTTCATGTTTATTACAGGTCCTTTCCGCGAAAGCCGCAAAAGGGATATTAATCCGGAAGCGACCTCGTTTGTTGTTCGGGTTTTTATCTCGGGAACGGGTTTTTCTTACGGACGTAGCCGGGGGTCCCGCCTTCCGGCGGCAGCATTCCCGAAAGCTCCATTTCGTCGGCGATATTTTTGAGGCCGAACTTTTCCCATGTGCTGCGGAACGGCCGGCCGGTGGCCCTGTCGTATCCGTTGACTTCATAGAGCAGATCTGTCCAGTCGTTCCATTCGTCCCAGTCGGTGACTTGGCCCCAAGGGTCGGGATAAGTCAGCCAATTATATATGCTCTCGACCTCCAAATCACGCGTCCGCCCCGCTGTGCGCATGAGTATCGCGCGGTACATAAGACGCGCTTTTCTTGCGGCATACATAAGCTCTTCATCCGTTGTTTCAATACCGGTGGCGGCAGTGAAAAGCAGAGCTTCCTGACCGGGCCTCCCCATATCGGGTATGTGATACTCGCAGGAGCCCAAAGAGTCCTTCAAAATGGCCCACAGGCCGTTTTGCATTGAGAACTCAGCGAGAAATCTGTTGTGAGCCGGGTCGGCGGTCACTTTGTAATAATCCTCTATCCACATATGGCTGTGTGAATTTCCCTGCGCGTCGCGGGAATCCAACATCTCGCCCGCCGCATAAACCAGCCACTGAGGTTTCGGGCATCCCTGAAAGCCCCTGCCGAGCCAATGCGTGCATACGCCCCAGGCGGCTTCCCAAGAGACCGGTATATCCAGTTTTTCGCCTAAAAGGTTGGTGCGGCCGTGATATAATGAATAGCGGAATTTTTCTTCCCCGAGCGCGCGGGTGACGCGGCCCATGCCCTCGGCAAACAAATCGCCTATGGGGCGCTTCGAGCCGTCGGGGAGTTTTATTTCGGGACCCGTTCGGTAGGTCATCATTTTTATGAAGTATTTAACGAAATCCGCGTCGTCAACGTCAACTTCCCTGCCGAAGTCAATGCCTTCCAAAAGCCCCTCTTTTTTGCACATGGAAAGCCACGCCATATACCAAAATACCATTTCCCATTTGTCCAAACCGTATTGGGTGCACAACCAGGATATCGCGTATCCGCGTTCCATGTTAGGCGCCAAAAGATCGTATCGGTCGCCCTTGTATTCGTTCTGCAAAAAAGTCAGATCCGGGTCGTTGATGTCTACGGGGTTGATAAAAGCGCACCATGTGAAATTGCCCGGTGTCTCCTGGCGGTGCGAATGCACGTAGGCGCCGCCCTGCCAGGCGCAGTCATAGGTCAGATTTGCCGCCCAGCGCTCCATGCATTTAACGCCCTCCGTAACTTTATGTCCGGGATTGAGCGGGTCTTCTATATCGAAGCAGGTCCATACGCAGACTCCGTTGCAGCCGTGGCTGCAGCAAAGCTTGGCGTCATAGCAGGCCCATTCCTCCTCGCAGCGAAAATCGTTGGAGGGGAAAGACGTGAAATTGTAATTTCTTTTGAGGGGATTGGGCTGCATCTTCGGGTTGCCGATCTCAAGGCGTATTTTCAAGAGTTCATCCAAACCGACTGCCGGCTTGGCGGTGCCGGTTCCGCGCACCGCAATGGCTTTAAGGTTTTTATAGCCCCAGACCGCGCCGAATCCTGCTTTGGCGGATACGTGGTCATTGCCGGTGCCGACAGTAGCGTTGCGGTGCATATGCTCCCCCGCGGGGCCTATGACAAGGCTGAAAGCGTCAGGGCCGTGGAGTTTAAAAATCTTTTCCTGGCTCTCATGGATAAACTCTCCCCACAAACCGGCTTCGTCGGCGTCAAGGAAGCTGATCTTTTCGTCCTCGATATAGATATAGGTATGTTTGGGGGCTTTGCCGGTGAGGACAAATCCGTCGTATCCAGCCCACTTGAGCATGGGGCCGAAATATCCGCCTATACTTGAATGAGTGTAGGATTCGGGTATGTTATTCGCCGCGACGCCGCAGATTTCGGCGCGGCCCATAATGGGCAGCCCCGTCCCGGCTCCCGGGCCGAGCATGTATATAAGCTCGTTTTCCGCGCTCAAGGCGGGCACGGGCCCTTTTACGTCCTCCAAAAATATGGCGTTGCATACCGCCCAGCCGCCGATGTATTCGGGAACGTATTTCGAAGTGGGAATTATCTCTGTCGAGGAATTCGTCAAATCGATGCGCAGTATCTTGCCGGCGTATCCGCCGGGCAGCCGGCCTTCTTTTTGTTCGATCCCTTTCATTTCGTTATGCAACCTCCTTTCCCGTCCGCTTCATAAGGGAGAGGGTCTCCGCTGAGTCCCAGAACGCGCGCCGGACAGTATTGGATACAGAGAGGCCCCTCGGCACGGTCGCGGCACAGGTCGCATTTTTTCGCTTTGCGGTTTTTCTTATCGATCAATATACGTGAAGGGACCGCTTTGCATGCTTTAAAGCAAGCGCCGCAGCCCGTGCATTCTTCCCGGTTGACGAAAACTGTGTTTGTTTCCCCGTCCTTGCACATGGCCTTGTCCTTTTTGGGACAGGCCTCGTAACACGGGCGATCGGCGCAGTGCAGGCAAGCCAGGACGGTGTGGTACATGTGATCCAATTCGCCGTGCATGACTTGTATCCCGCCGTGTTGGGGGCCGGTAACGCCGTCCTGCCTGAGAGCGCACAAAAGCTGGCAGCTTTTGCACCCGGTGCATACGGAATACTGCGGCGGGTATTGCACGACCCGGTTGCCGTATTCTTCATTTGACATAACAAAAACTCCCTCTTTTTGGTAAATCGATCCGGAGCTACATCAATCCCATGAGTCTCGGCAGCCAGAGGGAAAGGTCCGGAAGAACGATCAGAAGGGCGATATGCATGGCGTCGGCAACGATAAACGGGAATATGCCCCTGTACATCGTGCCTATGGGTACGCCGCACGAGCGTGAAATACAAAACAGGTTGAGCCCGAACGGCGGGGTTATCAAGCTTGTTTCCAACATACGCACCATAAGGACTCCCCACCAGATCGGGTCGTAACCCAAACCGGTGATGATGGGGAATACTATGCCGAGAGTCAAAAGAACGCAAGCCAAAGCGTCAAGGAAAAACCCGGTGATGAAATAGAAGCCCAGTATTATGAGAACTATCACGATGCGCGGGATCTCATTTGCCGCCTGCCAAGCGAGCAGAGATTTGGTCAGCGAGGTGGTAATGCCGGAGAGTGTGATGAAACGGGTGAAAAAATAAGCTCCCACGATGAGAAATAAAACCATGCCGGTCGACTGGACAGTGTCCTTTAAAATAGCGTTGAAATTTTCCTTTCGAAGCCTGCGCAGGATAAAGGCGATAACAAAAGTGAAAAAAGCGCCGAACGCGCCGGCTTCCACGGGAGTGAAGAATCCGCCGTACAGGCCGCCCATCATAAGGACAAAGAGCAAAATCACCGGCCAGACCGGTAGGAAGCTCCTGACGGTTTCTTTTCGGGTCACTTCAACTTTTTCGCCGCCGTATTTCGGGCGGAATTTGCAGATGACCGTGATCGTTATGACATAAAACAAAGCCTGAGTTATGCCGGGCAGCATGCCGGCGGCAAACAGCCTCCCTACTGATTGTTCGGTTATCATGGCGTACATGATGAAAGAGACGCTGGGAGGTATCATGATGCCTATGGTGCCGCCGGAAACGACGGAGCACGCGGCGAGGCCCTCGTCATAGTGATAGCGCTTCATTTCCGGCAGGGAGACCTTGCCCATGGTGACGGCGGTGGCCACGCTGTCGCCGCAGATGGCGGCGAACACGGCGCAGGCGCATACGGTGGCCATGGCCAATCCCCCGCGGATCTTGCCGAGCGCATTTCGGGCAAAAGCATACAGATCTCCGCCGATGCCGGTGAGCGAAAGCGCGCATCCCATGAGAATGAATAAAGGCAGGCAAGCCCAGGTATAGTTTGCCATTTCGGAATAAGGCACCGGGGCAAGCGTGCCCATGGTATATTTCCAGCCCTTCATCAGGGTGAGGCCGATAAGGCTCACTATCATCATTGCGGGGCCGACCCACACCCGGGCAAATATGAATACCAAAATCAACACGCAGCCTGTTATACCGACGAGCATATTAAATGTCATCCGGGTACCTCCAGTTCTAAAGATGCGGCTTTTTTACAGTTCTTCGCCGGCTTCGGGAAGCGTATTTGTTTTTTTTCCGCGCTGCCGGAGTATGTCCGTATAGATCTTTATTTCATTGAGGATCATGGCCAATACCACCATAAACATGCCGAAAGCAGTTATCAGCACAAAAGGCCATCTCGGAATGTGCAGTATCGTTGACGAAGTCGAAAGATTATATACCTGTATCGCCTGGACCACGCAAAAATATCCGATGACGGCGATCACGACTATGCTCAGCAGGCTCGTAAATCTGTCAATATGCGGCCATCGTTTGATTATGTCCACTCGGATGTGCATCCCCTGAAGAGCGGTGTATCCGACTCCGAAAAAAACAATGACCGGAACAGCCATGGTGGTGATCTCAACGCTTCCGGTAATGCTTGTTCCCATGACGCGCATTACGATGTCGACGCAGATCATCAGCATCATGGCAAGTATGATGTAACCGTCCAAGATGCTCACGGCTTTGATAAATTTCTCGATTGCCCCTATTATTTTTCCGGCGGCGTTCATATCCTCATATCGCCTCCCGTTTAAAGAATTGTTGGATAACGGTATGCTGAACAGACGATAACCGGACAAGGACGAGGACCCGGCCTTGTCCGGTTGATTAAGGAGATCGTTCGCCGGGGATCAGGAATATTTCGCGAACAGTTCGATCAGCTTGTTATATATGGACATGCCGTCATAACCGAGGGCGCTGACCTGAGATGACCATTTGTCAAGCAGAGACTGTATGCCCGGCTGCCATTCTTCGCGCGCCTTGTCGTCGATAAAGACAAAAGTGTCGCCGCGCTCGAGCGACATATCGATAGTGACCTTGATCATGTATTCGAGGTCAATGGGCGTTATGTATTCGTCGATCCGCGAAAACTCGTCAACAAGTATCTCCTGCAGATCCGCCGGCAGGCTGTTAAAGGAGTTGAGGTTCATGGCGGTGCCCATCAAAACGGCGTAGAGTCCGCCTCCGAACATGGAGTCATAGTCGGTCGGGTCTTTGCTGTTGGAAAAAACGACGTGAGTCGTGAGGAGTTCGTCCGCCCCGAAACCGTGTATGGAGGCAAAGTGGTTGAGCTGACCGCTTGCAAGGCCCGTACTCAGGGACAAATAGTAATCACCCGTGTCAAGCACGATGCCGTTCCCGCCCAAAGCGGTTATAAGGTTGCCGCCTTCTCCGAGACCGTCTATCGTTTTGCCGCCGAGTTTGGACGGGGAATCGAATAATTCGCTGACGCCGTGCAGATGGAAGCCTCCGGCGGGCATAACGCCGAGATACATAAGTCCCTGCGCCGCCAATTCGTCACCCAGCTCGGGGCAGGTGGCCAAAAGCTCCTTAAAAGACGCGTCCAATCCGGTCTTGGCCGGAGGAGTTGACATGTACGGCATGGAAAAGACGTTGCTTAAGGGAAACACTTCTCCCAAAACGCTGGAATCGACCCAAACGATATCCGCGGTGCCGTTGATGCAGCCTGTTATCGCGTCGCTTGTTTTAAGTAATGTGCCGTTAAAATAGCAGTCTATCGACAGACGTCCGTTTGACCGCTCCTTGACGTTTTCGGCAGCCAGCACAACGAACTGCCCGGGGGGAATGACTTCGGGGCCGAAGTAGCTGTATGTGAGATTGTAGGTCAGGTTGTCTTCGGCCGGCGCGCCGCCGCCGGTCGATGAGCCGCCGCCGCAGGCGGCGAGGGAGAGCGCCATTACGAGGATCAGAATTGTCGCAATAATTCGAGTCTTTTTCATGTTTGCACTCCTTTTTATAAAAAATAACGGAATATCCGTGTCATTATATATCTGTTTTTGCTTTTTGTACAGTATTTCATTTCAATGTTTTTTTGTTTTAACACCGAAAGAATCGCCGGAACCGAAATTAGTCCGATTATTTACTTGATTATAAAAAACAAGCATGATATTGTAAAGTTCATATCAGTTCGGATGATGATTTGTTAAAATTGTCAGATACCGGAACGATCTGAAAACAGGAGGTATTAACCGCATGAAAAGGAAAATCTTCAGCATAATTCTTACAATCGCGCTTTGCACAAATATCGGGTTATTCGCTTTTGCGGCGGAGCCGGGTTTTATCGGACCGTCAGATCCTGTAATAATACCGGAAATCACCATCAGAGGCGGCATCACTGTTACGAATGTGTATGACCGTATGCAAGGCGCGGATGTTTACATGTTTATATATACTGACTTATCCGGTACGCTTAAATTTGACAGAGACATGGAGGTAGTGGCCGTAACTGACGGTAGTTCCGAAACCAAATTTGTACCGGCAGGTGAAATTCTGTATCTGGCGGACGCCGAAATCAGGATTGGTGATGATTGCTACATGGCAGTGTCTTCACCCCCCGGCAGCTACTCATCGGATAGTTTTCCCGAAGTATGGCTTATCACCGGATGGGCTGTGAATGACGATACCGCTTCATCCGCGCCGCCTGCCGAGGAGCCGTCTTCATGGGCGGCAGAGGAGGTCAAGGCGGCGACAGCGGCAGGGCTTGTGCCGGAGAACCTTCAAAAAAACTATACAAAAGACGTATCGCGCGGAGATGTGGCGCAGATGTTCATAAACCTGCTTCAAGAAGCCTCCGGGCAGACCATTGACGATTTCATGGCCGCAAAGGGCGTTTCGATCAACAATGACGCTTTTACCGACACGGCCGATAGAGCCGTCCTCGCGGCTAATGCCCTCGGAATCATAAACGGCGTCGGCGAGGACAGGTTCGACCCGGGCGGAACATTGACCCGTGCGCAAATAGCGGCTGTTATCAACCGCGCAGCTCGTGTGATGGGGATCGATTCAGACGGTTACGCCCACTCGTTTACTGATGTACAAGGTCATTGGGTTGACGCTGAACTGGGCTGGCCTGTACAAGCGAACATCATACGCGGCGTCAGCGATAACAGCTTTAATCCCGACGGAAATCTGACCGCCGAGCAAGCAATCGCCATTACTTACCGCGCTGTTGCCCCGCTTTCTGAACAGCGGTGACATATCCGGCTTACCCGAAGTAAGCGGGAACCGAAATATAAAAAGCGAGGAGGTCATTGTTGACTTCCTCGTTTTTTCGTTCCGGCCGGCAGCGGTCTTTGTCATTATTTCAGTGCTGTACGGCTGCTTCCCTCTCGGAAACTGCCCGTAAACGCGGGTATTATTCAGAAAAAGCTTATAAAGAGCTCCGATTTGCCGGCGATTCGTGCTTGCGGATATATTCTCGTATGATATACTTAAATTAATATATGAACAGACGGAGATGCCGCTGTGAGTGATACGGAATAAAAGGTTAATCGCACAAAGGAGGATATGAAACAATGGGAAGTTTAAAGTATCCGCATCTGTTTGAGCCGCTCGTATTGAGGGGCGTGTTTTTCCGAAATCGAATCTTCGCCGCTCCCACCGGCTATCAGAATATGACGGGAGACGGCGTGTTGCCGCCGGAAGCGGCCGATTATTACGCAAGAAAGGCAAAAGGCGGAGCGGCGTCCGTGGCAAGCTGTGAATTCATCGTAGACGGGGAATTCGGCAGCGTGAGCCGGGACAGGGCGGTCTGGGCGGACAACGTCAACGCTTTCATGCCGATGTGCCGGATCGCGAACGCTGTATCAAGGTTCGGAGCGGTGCCTACGGCGGAGCTGTCGCACACCGGTATGTACGCCAACCGCAAGGTCAATTTTTACGGAGGACAGATCACGGGCAGGGCTTTCGGGCCCGTTGAAACCGAGATGGCCGGAAGGCTCGTTGAAGCCATGCCCGCGGAAATGATAGAAAAAACCATAGAAAAATTCGCGGAGGCGGCTGTAACGGCAAAAAACGCGGGCTTCCGCATGGTCTTGGTGCACGCCGGGCACGGCTGGCTTTTGCATCAGTTCGTTTCACCCCGGCTGAATACGCGGAAAGACAAATGGGGCGGGCCGGATATTGAAAACAGGGCAAGGTTCACCGTGGCCGTATGCGACGCGATACGCAAGGCCGTCGGACCGGGAATGCCGATAGAAGTCCGCATAAGCGGCAGCGAATGCTATGACGAGGGATACGGCATCGAGGAGGGTATAGCTTTTGCCGAACAGTTGGACGGCAAATGCGACCTTATCCAAGTCAGCGTGGGCAATCATGAAGCCGGAGACGCTTTTACCGTGACTCATCCCAGGATGTTTCTCGGCGACGGCTGCAATGTCAAATACGCCGCGGAGATAAAAAAGCATGTCAAGACCCCTGTTGCCGCCATCGGCGCCCTCGGGGAACCTGAGATGCTCGAGGAGATAATTGCCTCAGGGAAAGCGGACGTTGTTGAAATGGCCAGAAGCCTTATCGCGGACCCCGATCTGCCGAACAAGATAATGGCCGGCAAAGAAGACGAGATCAGATGGTGTATGCGCTGCCTGTTATGCTTCACGAACGAGCTTGCCCTCGGTGAAAAATACTGCGCGGTCAATCCGGAATCCGGCTATGAGCATAAGACCCGCTTCGATCCGCCGCCGGCGAGAGTCAGGAAAAAAATCCTGATAGCCGGCGGAGGCATAGCCGGCATTGAGGCCGCCGTCCGCTGCGCCCGGCAGGGGCACAAGGTCATACTCTGCGAAAAAAATCCCGAACTCGGAGGAAACATCCTGTGCGAAAAATATGTCCCTTTCAAACGTAAGCTCGGCATGTATCTGGAAAATCAGATAAAGGCGGCGGAGCGCGCGGGGGTCGATATTCGAGTAAACACAGAGGTCACGCAAAAATACGCGGCTGCGGAGAACGCTGACGTTATCATAGCCGCGCTCGGCGCTGCGCCTGTAAAGCCGCCGGTAAAAGGTATGGACGGCAAAAATGTCATGAGCGCGGAATACGCGTATTTGAACGCCGGAGAGACAGGGAAAACGGTGGCGATACTCGGCGCCGGTCTCGTGGGGTTGGAGCTTGCGCTGTATCTGGCCGGGATGGGCAAAAAGGTGAGGGTCCTGGAGATGCTGGGGCAAATAAATGACGGCGGCAACAGCCTTCACGGGGACGGTCTCATGATCGAACTTAAAAACCACGGAGTTGAGTTGAGCTTTAATACCCGCGCGATCGAAATAACAAAGAGCGGCGTTTTATGCGACGGCGAGACCGGCGAGAGTTTCACGGAGGCCGAAACGGTCGTTTACGCCGCCGGCCGAAAGCCGCTTCGCGACGAGGCGGTCGCCCTGCGGTTTGCCGCGCCCGAGTTTTATATATTGGGCGACTGCATAACTCCCGGCAATATAGCGGCGGCAACAAGCACGGCCTATGAGACCGCGCTGAACACAGGCAGGTTTTAAACAACGCCGGCGCTGCCTTTTTATCCGGGCGCCCTCGGAAACTGTCCGCCCCCTGCGGGGGACGGGGGTATCCCCCGTCCCCCGCAGGGGGCTTTTTGACGGCGGTGAGACGGGCTTCAACCCGGCCGGGCAAGCATTTTACTTGACATAAAATTGCAGACAAGTTAAAATAATATGAACGGCTAAAATACGGATCGGAGGTGCATATATAAAAAATGATTTTTCTTTCTACCGGATGGATAATAGGCTCTGTCGCAGCCTTGGCGCTGATAATCGTATCAACATTTTCGCTTGGTATTTTATATAGAAAAAGAGTATCGGAGCGTGAAATCTCAAGCGCTGAAGAAGAGGCCAAACGCATTATAAACGAGTCGATTAAGACCGTTGAGAGCAAAAAAAGAGAAGCCTTGCTGGAAGCAAAAGAAGAAATACACAAAAGCAGAGCGGAATATGAACGCGAAGTAAAAGAAGGAAGGGCGGAACTTCAAAAACAGGAACGCCGATTACAGCAAAAAGAAGAATCGCTTGATCGAAAAGTGGACGCCATTGAGAAAAAGGGCGAGAAACTGATCAAAAAACTGTCTGAGGCGGAAGAACAGCAAGAAGAAATCGCGCTGATCAAAAGAAGTCAGCTTGAAATGCTGGAAAAAATCTCGGGATATACGGCGGAGGAGGCGAAAACCTATCTCATAAAGAATCTCGAGTCGGAAGTAACTCACGAAATGGCCGTGAAGATCAAGGACATAGAGGCTCAGGCAAAGGAGGAAGCGGACGCAAACGCAAGGGAAATAATAGCGCTCGCAATACAAAGGTGCGCTGCGGACCACGCGTCGGAAATCACCGTTTCCGTTGTCCCTCTCCCCAACGACGAGATGAAAGGGCGCATTATCGGCCGCGAGGGCAGGAATATTCGCAGCATTGAAACGCTTACCGGCTGCGATCTTATTATCGACGACACTCCGGAGGCTATAACCGTATCAAGCTTTGACCCCGTAAGGCGCGAGGTTGCTCGTTTGGCGTTGGAAAAACTCATTCAGGACGGGCGTATACATCCCGCGCGAATTGAAGAAATGGTACAAAAATCTCAAAAAGAGATCAACGCCGCCATTAAGGCCGAAGGGGAAAGCGCCACTTTTGAGACGAATATCCACGGCCTGCATCCGGACTTGGTCAAGCTTATCGGTCGTCAGAAATACCGTACCAGCTACGGCCAGAACGTTCTCAACCACTCTGTCGAGGTAGCCCATATTTCGGGGCTTTTAGCGGCTGAGCTCGGAGTTGACGTTACAACGGCAAAACGCGCCGGCCTGCTCCACGACATAGGCAAGTCCGTTGACCATGAGGTCGAGGGAAGCCATGTTCAAATCGGCGTTGAACTCGCGGGAAAGTATAAAGAATCCGAAGAGGTGATCCACGCCATAGCGGCTCATCACGGCGATATTGAGGCGCAGACTGTTACAGCCTGTATCGTTCAGGCGGCGGACAGCATTTCCGCCGCTCGCCCCGGGGCAAGACGCGAGAACATAGAAAACTATGTCAAGAGGTTGGAAAAGCTTGAGGAAGTATCCAAGAGTTTTCCGGGCATCGCGGGGTCCTATGCGATACAGGCCGGCCGCGAGATAAGAGTGATGGTCGTTCCGGAGGAAGTGGACGAAGACAGGATGGTGCTTCTTGCCCGCGATATCGCGCGGAAGATCGAGGACGAGCTTACATATCCCGGGCAGATCAAAATACATGTCCTCAGAGAAACAAAAGCGATAGAATACGCGAAATAATAAGCTTTATGAGCTTTAGTGACCGGTTCATAAAAAAAGTGATCAGGCTTCCGGCGGCGATTTCGCGCCGGAAGCCTCGGTGTGTTGATATGAAAAAAATACCGGGATCGCTGACTGTTTTTCTGATTGCGGCGATCATATGCGGCTGCGGCGCAGCCGGTGAAAAACCGATAGAAAGTCTGCCGCCGCGGCCGGAAACGCCGTCGCCGGCCGCAGCGCCGGCTGAAAAAAGGCCTTTGCCGACTGAGGATCCCGCCGCAATACGGCAAAAAGAGCGCGCGGAGCTTATACAAAACGCCGCTTTTGCGGCGTCGCCGGCTTTCGAGCCGGGTTTCCCTGTTGAAGAATTTTTGCTTTGGACGGAGGAGCATGTTTATCCCGGCGTCCTTGATGAGGTTGCGGCGGGTTGCGGCGGGCTTGATTTCGGGGATTTTCTTCGGGAAAACACAAAAGAAAGCATTTATGTACTGACGGACAGATTTTACGGTTTGGCGGACGATCCGGACAAGGCGGCGGCGGCCCGCGTGTTTTTTCCCGAGGAAAGCCCCGGCGCCGATATTGTTTTGTCTTTCGGCGGGGACATTAATTTGGTTGAAGACGGTTATGTAGTGCCGGTTTTAAGAGCCGCCGCAAACGGCTTGCCCGATGTTTTGGCGGGAGGGCTTTTGGAAAGAATGCGAGCCGCCGACGTCTTGCTGCTGAACAATGAGTTTGCGTTTACGACGGGAGGCACGGCGCTGCCGGGTAAGGAATATGTCTTCCGCGCTGACCCGAAAAACGCGGAAATACTTGTCGAAATGGGCGCTGACGTCGTATTTTTGGCGAACAACCATGTATTTGATTTCGGCAGAGAAGGCTTGTCGGATACTTTGAAGACGCTTGATGACGCGGGAATAGCCCGCATCGGCGCGGGAGAAAATATACACGAGGCCGCCGCTCCGGCTTATTTCATCGTCAAGGGGCGGAAGATCGCATATATCGGCGCCGGCTGCATAGAGCGCTACGGGATCTTTACGCCGGGCGCGACAGAAAACTCTCCCGGAATCTTTCGGGCGGACGAAAAAAACGCCCGGCTTCTTTCGGCCGTCATAAGCGAGGCGGTCTCAAAAAGCGATTTCACAGTTGTCAATATACATTGGGGCGTGGAGAGTACGTCCGTAACGGAGCCATATCAGCGGGAGTTGGGGCGAATATGCATCGACGCCGGAGCCGACGCCGTTATAGGGAATCATCCGCACGTTTTGCAGGGCGCCGAGTTTCACAAGGGGAAACCGATCGTTTACAGCACCGGAAACTTCTGGTTCAGCCGCACACAAACCTACAGCTGCCTTCTTGAGCTTGTTTTATCCGGCGAGGATGTGACGGTCCGACTGGTTCCCTGCGAAACGGGAGGCGGAATAACAAAGCTTACCTCGGGAGAAACGGCGGAGCGTATCAACAAATACTATGAAAACATCTCTTTTAATGTGGCTGTTGACGCCGACGGCACAATAAACGATATAAAATGAGCTTGCCGAAAGGGTTCTCTTCCGGCAAGCCCAAATCATTTGACCTGTTTAAAAGAGGTTCGCGACAAGTTCGTTGATATTATCGAGTTTTTCCAAGTTTTTCAGCAATTCGAGGCATTTTTCGACTTTCGCGGCGGGCAGCTTCATACCGGCGCAGTCGCGGAATTTTTTTTCGAGCATTTCTTCGGGCATGGGGCGGGAAGGCATGCCGAGATGGGCGAAGCACTCCCGGGTCAAGGCGCGGCCGTCTTTAAGATGCAGGGTGACGCCTTTCGGGTCAAATTCGTCGGCGTTGCCCTCCTTGGACGGCATGTGATAATGCACGACCCATTTGCACTTTTCCATCAGTCTGCGAACTGCGCCGTCGTTGACCGCTTCGTCGGTGAAATCGGCAAGAGTCAAAGGCCCGTGCAAAAGGGTGCGCGCGACGACGTATTCCATGCAGAATTTAGCCTGAAGCCCGGTTTTCGCGTCATGATGGATAAGTGCCAGATGCGCCTGCGGGTTCACGAGCAGGTCGATGCTCTCGATATCATCGATCTTAAAGTCGAAGTCCGCCTTGAGCATAAGCGTTGCTTCCACGGCAAAATTGGCGCCGCCGCAGCAGGGATAAGGCTTGATATTCAGCCCCCTCGGGCCGCAAAGTTTATATTCCCTGCCGAAATCTTTTAGTATTTCATTCCAATCCGCTTCCTCGTTGAAGCCGAATGATTTAATAAAACCGAGGTTTACCTCAAGCATATTCGGGCAGGAATCCAGACCCAAACCGGCGAGTTTTGCGGCCTTTATGCCGTTCATCGCGGCGTTGCCGGCGTGAAGCGCCTTGCTCATGGAGCCGTTGTTGGCCCTTATCCCGGCGGCCTCGGCGCAGGCGATGCCGACGGCGAATTTTATTTTTTCGGCATCCAAACCCATGATATTGCAGGCCGCGGCGCAGGAACCCAAAGTCCCGGACACGCCTGTCGGGTGCCAGCCTTGATCGAACCAGGATTGCGTTATGTAATAAGGCAGCATCGCGACGACCTCAAAACCGACGACATAGGCGGTAATAATGTCTTTGCCGCTGTATCCGTGTTTTTCAGCCAGCGCGATGAGGCTCGAGACGAGATATACGGAGGGATGACCGTGAACGCACAGAGCCCAGTCGTCAAAATCAAGGGCGTGAGCCATGGCTCCGTTTACGAGCGCCGCGTTTTCCGCGCTCGTGCGCAGGCCGCAGCCGAATACGGTGGCTTGCTCGTTGCCGCCCGCAGTCTTGACATACTCGAGTATATGCCTTGAGAGGGGTTCTTCGGAGCCCGCAACCGCGACCCCGAGACAGTCGATGAAAGCGGCTTTTGTAAGTTCGATCGCCCGGGCGGGCAGATGCTCATATTTTGTGTTTGCCGTATAGTTGCTGACGATTTCGGTTGCTTTTCGGTCGTTCATATCCGGGCCCTCCTAAAAATTGTGAGTTTAATATAACATAAATTGCCGTTTCTTACAAATTTTTGAAAACGCGCGTCCGCGCGGGTTACAAATTTGCCGTTTTATGGTATATTGTATCATATTTCCGCAAATCGGAGGATAAAAATATGGCGAAAATCGCAGTATTGGGCTACGGGACTATAGGCAGCGGAGTCGTTGAGGTGATAGCGGAAAACGCCGCCGTCATTTCAAAAAACGCGGCGGAGGAGATCTCTGTCAAGTATATTGTCGATATAAGGGAGTTTCCGGGGGACCCGTTTGAAAAATTGATTATCAAAGACTTTTCTATCGTTTTGAACGATCCCGAGGTGAGCATAGCGGTGGAGACCATAGGCGGAACGGGTATCGCCTATGATTTTACAAAAAGCTGCCTGCTTGCCGGCAAGAGCGTTGTAACCTCCAACAAGGAGCTTGTCGCGACAAAGGGAGACGAGCTTCTTAAAATTGCCGAGGACAAGAATGTCAACTATATGTTCGAGGCCTCCGTCGGCGGGGGGATACCCATAATAAGGCCCATTATCCAATGTCTCGCGGCCAATGTGATAAATGAGATTTACGGTATACTCAACGGGACCACTAACTATATCCTCACCGAAATGATAAATTCAAAAACAAGCTTCGAGGACGCTTTGCGCGGCGCGCAAGCCAAAGGCTTTGCCGAGCAAAACCCGGAAGCGGACATAGAGGGAAAAGACGCCTGCCGTAAGATAGCCATACTCTCGGACCTGTGCTTCGGCAGACATGTCGATCCGGACGATGTGAAGACCGAAGGCATCAAAGGCATTACGCCGCAGGATGTCGAGTATGCCGCGGCGGCCGGATATAAGATCAAACTTCTCGGACGCGCTCTGAGGACCGGAGACGGCAGGATAACAGCCTACACAGCCCCGCATTTGATAAGCGCCGCCAAGCTTCCGGCCAATGTCGACGGCGTTATGAACTGTGTGGTCGTTCACGGGAACGCTTTGGGCGAAGCCATGTTTTACGGGGCGGGAGCGGGAAAACTGCCGACTGCCGGCGCGGTCGTCGCCGATGTTATAGACACTGTAAAGCATCGCGAAAAACGCAAAACCATCAAATGGGACGACGGTTTTCCGGGTTATGTGACCGATTCGGACCTGTTAAGCTCCCGGTTTTATGTCCGCGCCCGCTGCGCGGAAAGCAATATCAAGGGATTATTCAGCCCCGGCGGCGCGGAGTTCATCGGGAATAAGACCGCTCCGGACGGCGTTTGCGCTTTCCTGACAAAGGAGACCGGCGGCGCCGAACTGAAAAAAATACTTGCAGGGCTCGATATACTTTCGGTCTTCAGGGTTTTGGATTAACAAAAGATATAATTAAGCGGTGGTTTTATGCTTTATGTATTGAAATTCGGCGGCAGCTCGGTTGCCGACGCCGAAAAAATAAGAAGAGTCGCGGGGATCGTTACCGAGGTCTACTGTGAGGGACATGACGTTGTCGCCGTGGTTTCCGCTCAGGGCGACACTACGGACGAATTGATCGCGAAGGCGGAAGAAATAAATCCTCGTCCTTCCAAAAGGGAACTCGACGTTTTACTTTCGACGGGTGAGCAGATCGCGGCGGCGCTGACTGCGATGGCCTTGGAAAAAATCGGGCTCCCCGTCGTTTCGCTCACCGGGCGGCAGATCGGGATCAACACCAATTCGGCTTACGGAGCGGCAGAGATAAAGTCTATATCGGAGGAGAGAATCAAAAACGAGCTTGACAGGCGGCGAATAGTAATAATCGCGGGATTTCAGGGCGTGAATAAATTCGACGATATCACCACTCTCGGCAGGGGAGGGTCGGATACCACCGCCGTCGCCGTCGCCGCGGCGCTCCACGCGGACAAATGTCTGATATATACGGATGTTGAAGGGATATATACCGCCGATCCGCGAAAAGTGCAAGGCGCCCGAAAGCTTGAGGAGATCACATACGACGAAATGCTGGAGCTTGCATCTCTCGGGGCGCAGGTCCTTCATAACCGTTCGGTCGAAATGGCCAAACGCTACGGTATTTGTATAGAGGTGCGATCGACCTGTACCGGGGCGCCGGGAACTATTGTTAAGGAGGTTGTCAAACCGGTGGAAGAAATGAAAATAAGCGGTATTGCAAAAGACGGCGACGTCGCACGGATCGCGGTGCTCGGAGTGCCGGACGAACCCGGAATGGCTTTTAAACTCTTCAGAGCTCTCGCCAAGGCAAAAATAAACGTCGACATAATTCTCCAATCATACGGCAAGGACGGGACGAACGATATCAGCTTTACCGTAGCCGAAAGCGACGTGAAAGACGCCGAGGAAGTGATGGAAAACTGCCGGGAATTGATAGGCTTCGATCACTTGAGCGTCAATACGGACGTCGCGAAGGTCAGCATAGTCGGAGCGGGCATGATACGCTCGTCAGGCATAGCGGCGATGATGTTTGAAGCGCTGTACGACGCAAAAATAAATATTCATATGATATCGACCAGCGAGATAAAGATATCTGTTTTAATAGATGAGGAGCGCGCGGATACGGCCGTTTCCGCAATACACGGCAAGTTTTTCGGAAATTGACAACGAAAGGGCGATGCCGGGAATATATTCCGGTCTGATATATTACCGCCGGGGCTCCGAATAAGTATTCAGAGCTCCGTTTCCATCAGTAAAAGCCTGCCGCCGGAACCGTTATCCGCGCCTATCTGCGAAAAACCGCAATACTTGTAAAACTCAGCGGCCTTGGTGTTGCTCTCGGCGACATGCAGGCGAAGCGACTTTCTGCCGAGTTTCCTGAAAACGGATACGGCGTGGCCGATGAGTTGGATTCCGTAGCCTTTTCCTCTGTGTTCGGGGAGTATGAAGCACAGGCACAGCCTGCCGCAGTTTTTTTCCCTGTCCGTTACGGTGTCGAGTTCGACGATACCGACAAATTCATCTTTTCTCATAGCCTTCACAAGCGCCGCGGGGTCGGCTGCGGCGTGATTTTCTGCGCCTTTTTGATACAGCTCCGGAATAAAACCGTTGAGATCGCCGTGCGCGGCCATCCATGATTCGGCATAGCATTTTAAATACAGGTCTTTTTCTTTCCGGGGGTCCATTACCTCAAAACGCAGATTGTTTTTATCGGCGCCGCTTGAGCCTTTCCACCAGCTTTGCCGCGCGAATGTGCTGATGCTCTCGTTTAAGTGGCTGTTGTCGTTGAAATATTTGATGTCTGTTCGGGTTTCGTCCGTTTCGAGCAGAGCGACGCCGGTGTTGTCCCCGTGCGGGACGCGGCCTATATCGGAGGAGGGGATCCCCATCGCGGCGCAGAGATAGACCCTTATCGCCATGCCGTGACTGATCAGCGCTATTGTTTCTCCGTCGTGTTTTGAAGCCAATTCGTTTATTATGCCGGTTATTCGCATAGAAAGCTCCGGAAAGCTTTCCGAGCCTTCGACGTTCCATTTGTAAGGGTCGCTCGTGAAATACGCGAGCTGCCGGGGGTCTTCGATCTCTATGTCGCCCCAAGTCCGATCCTCCCAAACTCCCATGCACACCTCACGCAAACGGGGCGTTGTATCGAGCTTCAAGTCGCGGGGTCCGGTTATCGCGGAGGCGGTTTGCATGGCCCTTTTTAAGTCGCTTGAATATACGGCGTCTATGGGGATGTCTTTAAATCTCTCCGCCAAAGCGTCGATCTGAAGCATGCCGCGGCGCGTCACTTTACCGTCGTAATGCCCTTGGATGCGGCGGTACAGGTTTCCCTCGGCCTCCGCGTGCCTGATAAGGTAGATTTTTGTCATCGATGTCCTCCGCGGGAGCCGTCAAAGGCCCAACAGCTTTTTGAGGCTCTCGCCAATATTTTTATTGTAAGCCGACAGATCGTCGTATTTTTTTTCTTTTTTCCGGGCAAGACACAAAGCTTCGGCGATGTCTTGCCTTCCGGGTATGGAGGGGTTATATTTTTCAAGGTTTTCGGATATAAAGATTTCGGGGCCCAAAGCCTTGGCTTCCCATATGACCAGGCCCTGCCCTTCGTATCGGCTCGTTAATACAAAGCCGTCCATTTTATTTAAATAGGGGAAAGGGTTGCTGCGGTTGCCGAGCAGAGTAACAACGCCGTCCAGCCCCGATCTGCGGATCTGCTTTTCCAGTTTTTCCCTGTCGGGGCCGTCGCCTATTATGTACAGCCGCATGTCCGGTCTTTTTTCAGCGACCCGGACCATATGCTCAACGAGGATATCAAAACCTTTTTGGCGGCAGATTCGTCCCATTGAACAAAGATTATAATATTCCTCATCCGGCGCGAAATCCGTCGGCTCTTTAACTTTCCTGAAGATCTCATCCGTGTCTATGTGATTGGGAATGGAGATGATGTTCTTGTCGGTGATTTTTGAACAGCGGCGAAAGCCGTCCGTGATGCCGGGCGACACAGCCGCGAATTCATCGAAATAGCTCAGTTTTTTCTTGAAAAAGTGCCACAATATGCGATATTTGATTTCGTTTTTCTTTTTTATCTCAACGTCATTGTGTATCCACATAATACGCTTTTTTGCCTTGACCGTTACGGCGCCCACCGCGCATTCATTGCGATAGCTGTTAAAATCTATCGCGACGTCGTATTCCGCGTCGGATTTTATTACGGGGGCGAAGCGTTTGAGTATTTCAAAATAGACCAGCCTGTTGAGCCAAAAATACGGCTTCAGGTATGTTATGTGCAAGTTTTCATGTTCCGGCATCTCAAAAAAAGCTTCGTCGTCAAACAGAAAAAGGTCCACCTCACACAAGCTGTAGTCCAGCTCGCTGAGTATGTTGATCAGCGCTTTTTGTATTCCTCCGACCTTCAGGTCGCATTGAAAGATCGCAATTCGTCTCATCCGGCCGGCATCCTCCGCTTGACCTCTGTTGCCTTGAATTGTATAATATTTTTATATTTCTTGCAAGGCAAAAAGATAAACGGCCTGCATCTTGAGATTTGGAGTCCGCACATGAGCTTTTCCGCCGGAAAACAAAATAAGCGCGCCGGAGTCCTCATTTGCGGGGCTTACGGACACGGCAACGCGGGCGACGAGGCCATACTTGAGGCCGTTGTTATGCAAATGCGGGAAATCGACGCTGATATGCCTGTCACCGTGCTGTCGCGCCGGCCGGAAGAGACAAAAAAAAGATACGGCGTCGACTCTTTGCATACTTTCGATTTTATCGGGTTTTACGGGAAAATGCGAAAAACCGAACTCTATATCAACGGCGGCGGCAGCCTGATTCAGGATATAACGAGCCGCCGCAGCCTTTGGTACTATCTGTTTACGATATTGCTGGCAAAAAAAACAGGCAACCGCGTCATCATGTACGGCTGCGGGATTGGCCCCGTTATCCGCGGATACAACAAGCGGCTTGCCGGGAGAATAATAAACGACAATGTTGACGTCATCACCTTGCGCGAACCGAAAAGCTTGGAGGAACTGTCCGCTTTCGGCGTATCCGAACCTGAGATAATACTGACGTCCGATCCCGCGATGTCGCTTTCAGCCGCGGAAGAAACAAAGGTGAGGGATGAATTCCTCAAATACGGCATGGACCCCGACGGAAAATACATCTGTTTTGCCCTGCGGCGCTGGCCGGGGTTCAAGGACAAAGCCCGATGTTTTACGGACGCCGCGAACCACGCTTATGAAAAATACGGCTTAACGCCGGTTTTTATTTCGATCAACCACAGAAACGACGGGGAAGCGGCCGACGCCGCGGCCGGCGGATTGCGAATACCCTGTCACATATTGAGAGACCCCATGCCCGCCGGCATTACGATAGGGATGATGAAGCGCATGACGGCTGTCATTTCCATGCGTCTGCACGGATTGATATTCGCGGCGGTTGCCGGGGTCCCGCTCGTCGGCATATCCTATGACCCCAAGATCAACTCTTTTGCGGATTATATGGGACAAATGCCGGTCGCGGATTTAGAAAAACTTGAGTCCGAAAAGCTTCGGGAGTTGACAGATTTTGCGATCGGGCAGGGAGCCTCAAAAGAGATATTGCTTCAAAACGCCGGACGGCTTGCGGAGATAGAGCGGCGCAACGCGGATTGCGTGCGAAAACTGCTTTCGCGCGATTGATCATGCTGCGAGTGTATACAACAATAGTAATCAGTTTGGACAAAAAAGGGAGGAAATTATGGAAAATATGACGAAAAACTGTCCGTTATGCGGGAGTCCGATTAAAAATGGCCGTTATAAATGTAAAAAGTGCGGCGCGGATTTTTCTGCGGGAGGAGGGGACGCCGCGACCGGGCAGTTCAGCCGCGGAGAGTTGACTGCGATTATAACCGCGATTAAAAAAAAGATTAAGGTTTTCGGGTGGCTCGCAATCGCGATCATCGCTTTGGGAATCATTTTAGCCATCGGATTAAGCGCATCCCTTGGCGAAGGGGGCGGCCCTGTACTGTTTATCGCAGCTCTTGCAGTTGCTGCCGTTTTTTTAATCAAATGGGATTCCCTCAGAGGTATTGTAAAGAAAATCATAAAAACAAGCTTTACAGCGGAAATAAGGGAAATGCTGGCAACTGCGTTTGAGCTTGAGTCCTATGAGCCGGACGGTTTCTTCAGCCCCGAGCAGCTGAGGGAAACGCACTTGAAGAGTTTTGATGAGTGCAGCGGAAGCGACCTTGTTAAAGGGAAGTACAAAGGCGTGCCTTTCGCGTTTTGCGACCTCTTGCTTACCGAAGAGGTTGATTATACCGACAAGGATGGCGACTCCAGAACCGCTAAAATTACCCAATTGGAAGGGCAGTGGATTGAATTTAAGCTTAACAAGCAAACAGCTTCCGCCGTGTACGTGGCGGAGCGGATAGAAAAGGTTGATTCCGAACGGAAGAGAAAAGTAAACAAAGCCAAGGAATTAACCGGCCTTAAAACGAATCTCAACTACGGCCCGTATCATTTTGGAGGAAAAGTGCAGGAAGCGTATACGGATAACGATTTGTTCAACAAAAACTTCCAGATATTCACAGACGACCCGCATACCATGTATTACATACTGACGCCGCATTTTATGGAGTATATCCTCGCTGCCGACGAAGCTGCGGACTCGCGCTCCGAATTCTGCTTTACCGGAGACCGCGTGCGGATCGCGTTGACGAACAAACGGAATTTGTTCGATTTAAGCGGAAGCGAAATAAAAAAATCCACGGACTTCGACTGGGTGAGCGATAAATTCAAATCGGATCTGCGGTTTATCACCGACATATTTGATGCGCTGCTGAAAAATGAATATCTATTCGGAACGGAGGAAAGGTAAATGGAAATTCTTATTACACCGCTTATCATAATTATTGTTGCAGCTGTTTGGTGGATCATCAAAAGCAATGATTTTAACCGCAAAGCGGTAAAGGTCGACGAAGGGTTGTCCGGCGTCGAGGTTGCGCTGACAAAGCGTTATGATATGCTGACCAAGCTTCTTGATGTGGTAAAAGGGTATGCGGAACACGAAAAAACACTGTTTTCACAAGTGACGGAAATGCGGAGCGGCATGTCTTTTAAAGAATTGAACAAGGCAATCGGTGAGACGGACGCGATGGCAGGCCGCCTGTTCGCGGTGGCGGAAGGGTACCCGGAGCTTCGTGCCGCTGACGTCTTTCGTGAACTGCAATCCGGCATACGGGACGCGGAGGAGCATCTGCAGGCGTCACGGCGTCTTTATAACACCAATGTAACAGCTTTCAACTCGGCGATTGTAGTATTCCCCGCCAGTATTGTCGCCAAATCAAAGCGTTTGGAGAAAAGGGAATTTTTCGTTGCTGAGGAAAACAAACGTGAAGACGTTGCGATGAAATTCTGAGGGGAAGTGTAATAAAAACCGCGGGTATACGGAGGTTGGTACATGAAAAGACAGATAATCTTGGTTATTGTGGCCTTGTTTTTAATGGGGTTTGCCGGATGTGCCGGAGAAACCGATGCGGTCAATCCGGGTGAAGCCGCAAGCGGCAATGCGGTGGTTCGCAGTGACGCGGACGGGCTTGCGGAGGTGCGTATTGAGGGCGGCAAAGCCGAACTGACCTTCAACTTGGCGCAGTGGGACAAGCTCTACGGCATTTATGGCATTTACGACGCGTTAGAGCATATAGGTTCCGATGCTATTTTACGTGAAGGCCCTTATGAGATCAACTTCTATTCGGATGTGGGGTGCAAGGACGCCTGTTTAGCCACAATACCATCCCTAGACGCGGCTTTCTACGAGTTTAGCACCG
>WRJA01000016.1 GCA_009782435.1 Oscillospiraceae bacterium | reverse complement strand
AGAACCGCTCTCATCGCCGGGTTTGCCGAAATAAAAATCCGAAAACCCTCCGCCCTCATCGCCGAGCTTTATGAAATTCCGAATAAAATGCGTCCCTTCCTGGTCCTGCGCGTCCCAGCGCATCGCTCCTTCATTCGCGGGATTGTAGTGGACGGCGCAGTAACCGTTGGCCATGTCCGCCCAAAAATAACCGTCGTCTGTCTTGCCGGGGGCGCTGCTGTATCTTGCGTTACGGACGATCGTTTTCGCGATCTCATATGACTCTTCTTCGGAGACGAGGCCGTCGAGATACCGCTGATGATTTGCCTTGAGAGAGCCGATCACAGTCTCCACCGCGATCCTTGCTTCGCTGTCAAATCTGTCCGTCGTGGCGCTGATGACTCTCCCGTAAACATTATTCAGTTCAAGGACGGATAAGGCGGACAAAACGGCAATGATCGCGATTATCAGAATGCCGGTGGGAAGAAGTGTTTTCAGGGTAAGGCCGCTTGCTGCAAAAGCGTTTTTATCTGCCGGTTTTTTCATGGGTTCTATCCCCTTAAATAATTTTTCAGTCGGATTATACCGGATTTTTCCGGCGAATGCTACCGGAAAATTCAGAGTGCCGGCTTATGAAAAATGTGATATACTATTATATAAATACGCACCGGAATTGGGGTTGAAAGGATCTGTTCATGAAGGTCAACATTCTTGCCGTCGGAGACGTGGTCGGGAAAAAAGGAATCGAATTTTTGGAGGATCGGCTGTCCGTCTTCAAAAAACAAAAAGATATCCGCTTTACTGTGGTCAACGGAGAAAACGCCAACGTCATAGGCATAACTCCGCGTCAGGCCGACGCGATTTTTTCGGCCGGGGCGGATGTTATTACTCTCGGTAACCACACTTGGACGCGCAAAGAGCTGCAGCCCTATCTCGACGCCAACGACCGCATTTTACGACCGGCGAATTTTGCGCCGCAATGCCCGGGCAGAGGTTACGGCGTTTATGAAACGCCGTTCGGACGTGTTTGCGTTATTAATCTGCTGGGCAGATACACGCTTGACTCAAATACCGATAATCCGTTCGTCGCGGTTTCGGCAATTCTCGAAGACGTTGAATCGGACATAATTTTAGTGGACATGCACGCGGAAGGGACCAGCGAACGCTGCGCGATGGGATATTTTTTGGACGGCCGAGCCGGGGCGGTTTGGGGCACCCATACTCATGTCCAAACTTCCGACGCGCGCGTTTTGCCGAACGGAACGGGATACATCAGCGACGTCGGTATGACGGGACCGGCCGAATCCGTCATCGGGATACAACCCGAACAGTCGATCGGTAAATTCTTGGGTGATCCGCCGCGCCGCTATGAAGAGGCGCAGGGGCCCGCTAAAATGGAATGCGCGATTTTTGAGATCGATTCGGAGACCGGAAAATGCGCGGGAGCGGAAGCGGTGAGATTGACATGAATACTGTCAGGATACTTCACGCCGCCGATCTCCATCTTGATTCGCCGTTTGAGTCCCACAGCGCCGGGAAAGCGGCGTTAAGACGCTCAGAGCAGCGCGGCCTTTTGCTGAAACTCGCGCTTTTGGCCGAAAAGGAACATGCTGAGATCATGCTTCTTGCAGGAGATATCCTCGACAGCGACAGCGCGTATCTCGATACGGCCGAAATGGCGGAACAGACCTTGGGCAGGTTGTCGATCCCTGTTTTCATATCCCCCGGCAACCATGATTATTATTCTTCAAAATCCCCGTATGCCCGCCTCAACAAAAAACCGAATATACATATCTTTCAAAAATCCGCGATAGAGTATAAAGAATTTCCCGAACAAAAAGTCCGCGTTTGGGGAGCGGGGTTCACGGACAGATCCTCTCCGCCGCTGCTTGAGGGTTTTTGCCATACCGAAAAGGCGGACTTTTTGAATATAATGGTGATACACGGCGAGGCCGGCGTCAAAGACTCTGCGTACAATCCGATTTCCGAGAGCGACCTGCAAGCGAGCGGAATGGATTATGTCGCGCTCGGGCATAACCACACATTCAGCGGTCTTATGAGAGCGGGAAACACGGTTTACGCTTGGCCCGGGTGCGCGGAGGGCCGCGGTTTTGACGAGACGGGCGACAAAGGGGTCATAATTGCCGATATAGGCAAAGAAAACCGGAACTTGAAATTCTTATCATTGCGCGGCCGAAAATATGAAATACTGCGAATCGACGTGTCGGGGCACGCCTCTGCTTCAAAAGCCGTTTCAGCCGGATTGCCCCTGCATGACACAACCCGCGACATCTGCCGAATCGTTTTGACCGGCGAATGCGACGTTAAGCCCGATACCGCCGCCATACTGCGCGAAACGGAGGGCAGATTTTTTGAACTGTCCGTGTCGGATAAGACGGTCCTTCGCCGCGATATTTGGGAAAAAGCGGGAGGGGACACTCTTCGCGGGCTTTTCCTCACGAAAATGAGACAAAAATTCGACGCCGCCGAGACCGAAGAAGAGCGCGAATTCGTGTCGGCGGCGGTGAAATACGGACTTGCGGCGCTTGACAATCGCGAGGAGGAAACGCTGATATGAAGATCAAAAAAATGACGGCGTCCTTCGGCGTTTTGGATAAAGACTCGCTTGAACTCAAGGACGGCCTGAATATTATAAGACTGCCGAACGAGAGCGGCAAATCGACTTGGTGCGCGTTCATCCGGGCTATGCTGTACGGCGTCGACAACTCGGAACGCGAACGCGCGGGCTTCAAGCCGGATAAGGTGAAATATTTGCCCTGGAACGGGTCTTTGATGCAGGGCGTTATGGATATTGAGTATGCCGGGGGAGAAATAACACTGAGACGCCTTTCAAAATCAGATAAACTGCCTTTTCGCGATTTCGCAGCGACATATACCGGGACAGGCGATCCGGTATTCGGCTTGGACGGCATAAACGCCGGAGAAGAGATTTTGGGGATTCCCCGCAGCGTATTTGAAAGGAGTTGCTTTATCGGCCAATCCGCTCTCGCCGTGACGCCCGGTCCGGATCTGGAACGGCGAATAGCAGCCATTGTATCCACGGGGGAGGAGGATACCTCATATACCGAGGCCGACGAAAAGTTGCGGTTAAGGCAGCGGCGGCGCAAATTCAACAAATTCGGCAGGATCCCTGAAGTCGAAGAGGAACACAGGCAAATAAAGGAAAAACTCAGAATACTTGCCGAAGCCGCCGATGAGAGATCTCTGCTCCGGGATAAGTCGGACAGAGCGAATACGATCCGGGACGAGGCAAAGAAAACCTTGGAGGATTGCATGAGCGGCAAGTTTGACGAGATCAGGCTCAAAATGTCCGATATAAGGGAGAGTATTTCCGAGTATGAAAAAGAACTCAAATGCGCCGAAGAAAACCGGGACGAACTGCAAGCTATGCTCTTAAAGAGCGTTTTTTATGGCCGCGCTCCGGAGGACGCCGGCCTTGAGGCGTCCGCTGATATCAGTGCCGCCGAAGCCGCGGAAAAAACCGCCGCGAGAAAGATTCCCGCTTATTTTTGGATGGTCCCGCTCGTTATTTGCGCCGTATCTTCGATTTTGGGTTATTTCACGTCGCTGCCGCTTTATCCCGTCGGAGCGGCGGGGGCGTTGATTGCCGTTGTTATGTCGGCGGCGTCGATCGCGCTTTCGAAAAAAGCCGGCAAAGCGGCCGCTCTGAAAGCCGAACTGCTCAATAAATATAACGTCAGGGACTGCAAACAGATTCTCGATTCGCTCGAAGAATATAAACGGACCTACGATTTATGGGTTAACGCCGGCGAAGTATGCAAAGCGGTGAAAACAAAGCTGAAAGAGGCCGAGATCTCCCGGTTTACGGTTGAGAACGAACTCCTCGAGGGGTTCGACCGAAATTCACCGGAAGCGGTTTCGGCAAAGCGCAAGCTCGCCGAAGCAGAGGCGTCCTTGAGCGCTGTATGCGAGGAATTGGCTGCGTCCGAAGGCCGCTGTAAAGCCACGGGCGACCCCATGGTCCTTGAATCGGAGATCGGATGCATTGAGTCGAAACTGAAAGAACTGACATTTCAATATGATGCTCTCGACCTTGCGATCAATACGCTTCGAGAGGCAAACGAGGAGATGCAAAACCGCTTTTCTCCTCTCCTCGGGCAGCGAGCCACAGCTCTTTTGCGCCGGATCACGGACGGGAAATACGATGAGCTTGTTTTCGACCGGGCCTATAACGCCGCCGCGCGGCGCAGCGGGGACGTTGCAGCGCGGGATTCTTTGTTTTTGAGCGAAGGGACTTTGGGTCAAATCTACCTTGCCTTAAGGCTCGCGATCTGCGAGCTCGCGCTGCCCGACAAAGAAATATGCCCCGTAATATTGGACGACTCTCTTTCGGATTCGGACGATGAGCGCCGGGACCGCGCGCTTGAACTGCTCGATGAAATATCGAAAACACGCCAAATAATTTTGTTCACCTGTCACAAATATTGATGTAACAGGCAGGCGGCGTTGTATTGTGATTGAAATGCTTGCACGGATATGCAATGCGCTTGATTATGAAATTCACGATGTTATAGAAATGGTTTCGGAAAATAACGGTGATGCCAAAAACATGGAGGAATAATTCATGACCTATGAGGCACAAATTGAAAATGCGTTTATTGGCATCTTGACCGAGCGTGAGAACCGGTGGACTTATAGAAGCGATATAAAAACGGAAGCCGCTCTTTGGGAAAACCTTAGAGCGCATATTAACCGTATCAATATAGCGCAGCTTGACGGCGTGGTTTTAACCGACAGCGAATTTGCCCAAGTGAAAAACGAATATAGACGTTTAACCCAATCACCGTTTTTAGCATCCCAATGGTTACGCGGCGAAAACGGCATTGCACAAATCTCCATTGAACGCGAAGATAATTCAAAAGGCAATGTTGCGCTTACGTTGTTCAGCAACAGGGATATTGCTGGCGGTATTTCCGGCTATGAGGTTGTTAATCAAATCGTACCCGATACCTTCGGTCATATTAAACGCGGTGACGTTACCCTGCTTATAAACGGGTTGCCCGTCATACATATAGAGTTGAAAAGTGAATACGCCAAAGACGGCTACCATCAAGCCTTTGACCAAATGGAGCGTTATTCACAAGCGGGATTTTTCGATGGCATTTTCGCTACGGTGCAAATCATGGTCGTGAGCAATAAGGTTGCGACAAAATATTTTGCGCGACCAAGCTCTAATCACGATTTCAAGCCCGCAAAGAAATTTTTATTTAATTGGCGCGAAGAAAACAACACGCCGGTCGAAGATTTGTTTGACTTCACTCGTACCGTTTTAAGTATACCGATGGCGCATGAACTGATAAGCCGCTTTACTATCTTGGTAGACGACAAGAAAAGTCAAAAATTCATGATGGTGCTTCGTCCATATCAAGTACACGCAATAAAGAAAATCCAAAAACAAGCATCGGCGCATGAAGGCGGCTTTATTTGGCACGCCACAGGTTCGGGTAAGACCATTACAAGTTTCGTAGCGACAAAACTTCTTGCACAGTCAGCCGTAGGCGTTACCCGAACGGTTATGATTGTTGACCGCAAGGACTTGGACAGCCAAACCAAAAACGAATTTGGCAAGTTTGCATCCGAATACAACACGGGGTTGACTTCCGGCGACGTTACGGCTAATACGCTTATCGTGGGAATTGATAATAAGCGGGAACTCGTTGACAATCTACTCAGTAAGAAAAACAACAACACGATTATCATTACCACTATCCAAAAACTCAGCCGCGCCATTCGTGACTGCGTTGAATCCGAACGTAACAGATTTGAAAAAATGAAAGGGGAGCATAGCCGACCAAGAAGCTGTTGCCGTTTTGCCGGAGTGAGGGCTGCTTCAGTCCGCGCTTCTGCCCTGTTTTTCGGGGGTTTCCCCGTCCGGCGTCAAAAACGCTTTGACAAATTTGTCCTCGATTTTCTTATACCCCGCCACAACGCCGTCCTCTATTTTTTTGTACCCTGCCGTAACGCCGCCCTCGATCGCATTATAGCCGGACACGACCGTATTCTCGATCTTTTTCTCCGCTTTCATAATTTTGTTCATGACCGCACCTCCGCGCCGACTTTTTTGAAACCCTTGATCATCGGGATCAGGGAAAGCAGCATGATGATACCGACGACGCCGATGATCATGCCGAGGATGATGCTGTTCCACAGCATTACAAAACACATCCCGACGCCGAGCGCGAGCGAGCCGGCAATACCGAACAGCGTGACGCCCACCGTCTTTGCGTTCAGGCGAAGCGTCTTGCCCTCGGCCTTGCGCCATACGACCGGCGTAAGCAAAAGTATTAATGCGCCGATGCTTCCCGTGACCAAGCCGGGGTCAAACGCTTCCCATTCGGGCAGCAGGCACATGCACATTCCCACGGCGAACAGTATGCCTCCGGCGGCTCCCGTGATCATTGCGATAAAATTACTCTTTTTCATTCTTATTTGCCCCTTTCATGTCGGGATGATTTTTCATCCGCTTTACATGCCGATCATACAGGCGTTTTGTTTATGTTTTGTTTATTTATTGTTCGTGAAATATTAAATGTGACATGGTTTTCTTGGCTGTAAAGCAAAAAGTGTATGAAGCCGCAGGAGATGAAAAGCAACCGATATAATTACCGCGGGGCGCATTTCGAAGCACGGCGCCGCCGCGGCTTTCTGTGCCGGGTCGCGTTTGTTAAGGATAAATCCGAAGCCGGCGCCGAATACGCCGGCGCCGGTTTCGGACGAACTGAGCTCAGTGATGTTTGCCGCCGGATGAAGCGTTTTCCCGAACAGGAACGTGAAAAAAAGTGCAAAATCAAAAAGCCAAAACGATCCCTTTGTCGTCCGCGTAAAGAGAGCTCAGCCCTCCGGTCGGCACGATATAGATATTCTTAAAATCAAACCGTTCTTTGATCAAAGCCGTCAGCTGCTCCGCCAAGCCGCGGTTGTTGCAATGAGTTATAACGAGGTTTTCATTTTGAGTTTCCTTCCCGCTGTTTTCAATAAGGGAGAGAAGCCGTTGTATCATATTCTTGACGCCCCGGCATTTATCAAACAGGGCAAATTCACCGTTGCTGTCAGCTCCCGTTATAAGCCTGATATTCAGCACTTGTATCAAAGATCCCGTTATTTTGTTCAGCCGCCCGTTTTTTTGTAAGTTATCGTAGTTTTCAAAAACGCAGTATGTTTTCATGTTGCCGATAAACCGATTTACGGTTTCAATGATCTTTTCTTTTGACATGCCGCTTCTGATCAAATCATGCAGCTTGACCGCTATCAGCGTCTCGCCGGCCGAAGCGCTCTTGGAGTCAAAGACAAAAGCCGCTCCGCTTCCGTTTTCCGCCGCCATATCGTTTCCCGCGACGGCATTGTTGTAGGACCCGGAGACCTTCTCGGACAATGTCACAACGAAGGCGTTGTCCGCGGCTTCGATGGCTTCCCGGTAGAATAACGGCGGCGGGGAGGCCGAGCCGGGTTTGCCGGAAAAATTTCTCAATTCTTCCATGAACCCGACCACGTCGAGAGATTCATCGTCATGAAACTCTTTGTCCCCCAACATCATTATCAAGGGGACGCTTACAACGCCCATCTCACTTTTCATTTCCGGCGTCAAGTCGCAGCAGCTGTCAACAACGATTCTGTTCTTCATATTTTGCCTCACGCGCTCTTATTTGCCTTGCACCCGGCGCAATGCCCCGAAGAGGCCCACAGTCCGTTTGCCGCGACTGCCCAACTCGCGGCCGCTTTTTCGCATTTCGCGCTCAGCTCCCGCACATTCTCCGGATCTTGCATATCGGTGGATATTGCGTTTGACGTTTCGACCATTTCGATCAATGCGTCGGGATTGTCAAGCAGGGGACAAACCCTCAGATGATTCTCGTTGAACGGCTGATTATCATGATAGGCCATGAACAGCGGGGATCGCAGGGCTTCAAGCACGGTCTTTTCGTGTATGTTGGAATCGGAATAGTGGATAAACGCGCAAGGCTCCATATGGGGATATTGCAGCCGTACTTCTCCGACAGGGCTTTCTGCTTGGGAAGACCGAAAACGGATTTTAACGCAAAATTCCGGAATACGGATTTGAGAACGTCGTTATCCGTATCGCGCCACAGGCCCATGATATATTTGTACCAGTTGTTATCCGTGTCGTCCAAGACCTCATGAAACACTTTTGACTGCGGCTCAAAACTCGGGATGCCGAGCGCGTCGATCCGCTCCAACAGTACGGGAAGGTTTGTCTCGGGATCGCCGGATATATGATCCATCGCTTTGTCCAATACAAAACTGCTGATTTTTTCTTTTACATTCATGTCGATTCTCCTCGTTAATCAGTATTGCGCCGGTCGATCGCAGTATAGAGCTTGATTGTTATGAAATTGTCAGGAAATTGTCAGAAAAATATTAATGTGACGCCGCGGGAGATGAGCGGCAGCCGATATAAATACCGCGGGGCGCATTTCGAAGTTCGGCGGCGCCGCGGTTTTTCTATGCCAAGTCGCGTTTGTTAAGTATAGATCCGGATATAAGGCCGAATACGCCGGCGCCGATCAAGCCCGCCGCCAGAGTGAGAACCGCTGTTATCACGGTCGAACTGAGCGTTGCGACGCTTGCAGCAGGGTAGAGCATCATTCCGAACAGGAAGGTGAAAACTATGGTCAGCCAAAGCTTATTTCTGAAAAACACGGCTATGCCCAAAAACAGCGAGCAGAACACGCCCATTAAAAACATTTTTGAGATCAGGCACAGTACAAGGCCGCTTAAATTGACGTCGAACGCTTTCCCCGTAAGCAGCCCCGCGACGACCGCTCCCGCAACGTATGTGATTATCATTCCCGCGCCGCCGAAGACCCCGGCCGCGCTTTTTGAGATGACATAGTCTGTCTTTTTGGAGTGAACGGTGAAAATATTCTTGACAAAACCCGAGCTGTAATCATGGGCGACAAAGATCGCCATAAGCAGCCCCGCGAAAATAAACAGCATATTTATGTTTGCGAAACCCGCGAAATCAAGAGGGTCATCGGCTACGGCGGAGCCGCCGGTCGATTCGACCAGCTGCCATACGTTGGTGAATTCGACGGCGGAGGCAGCCGGCGCGGTGGAATGACCCGGACTTCCTGAGCTTGCCCCCTGAGGGTCCATGCCGGATGTCCCGATAATCATCGCGGGGATGATCGCGGCAACGGCAAGCATGATGTAAAAAGCCGGGGTATGGAACAGCCTGTAAAAGTCGAGCTTCAGCATTGATTTTACACGGTTGACAAATGTCGGGGATTCAAATGCGTCCTTGCCGGCTTTAGTATACTGAGCGTTCATTTCAGTTGCCTCCTTTTCTTTCGGACATTATTTTAAGATAGTATTCTTCCAAGCCGATTTTGTTAAAGGCTATCTCGTTGACGGGGATTCCGTTCGCGTACATCAAACTGCCGACGTTTGAGCTTTCCGTTTCATCATAGACGCGGACGCCCCCGTCCTTTTGCTCGATCTCCTTGTATTTTTGCGACAGTATGCTGACGGCCCGCATATCGTTTCCCGTTTTCAAAAACACGAAATCGCGGCATTCCTCGCTCATTTCGCTCGCCTGCATTTCTTTTATCAGCGTGCCGTTTCTGATGATTCCGTAGTGTGTGGCGATTTTGGAAAGCTCGCCGAGGATATGGGAGCTGATCAGAATGGTGACGCCTTCCTCGCGGTTCAATTCTGTCAGCGTTTCACGCACTATCCTCATACCGTCTGCGTCCAAGCCGTTGATGGGCTCGTCCAGCACCAGCATCCTCGGCCTGCCGAGAAGCGACTGAGCCACGCCGAGTCTTTGTTTCATGCCGAGGGAACACTGCTTGAATTTTCGATCGGCGGCGCCGGCCATGCTGACAAGCGTTAAGACGCGCTCAACTTCCGATTTGGGTTTGCTGATATTGAGATTCATCGCCTGCATCAGTAGATTTTGATATACGGTACTCTCGGGAAAACAGCCGGGATTTTCGATCAATACTCCCATTCGGGCGCGCACTCCGGCGTCGGTATACGGTCTGCCGTAAAGACTGATCTCTCCGGCGCTCGGCACGAGCAAACCGCAAAGCAGTTTTTCCGTAGTGGATTTGCCGGAGCCGTTTTCGCCGATAAAACCGTAGACGGATCCTTCCGGAACATGCAGATTCAAGTCCCGGACAGCATAGATATTACGGAATGTCTTTGACAAACCAAAGGTTTCTATAGCGTTCATTTTTCCCTCTCCTTTGTTATTTCCGACTTTGCGGCCGGTCGGGAGCCGGCTGATGATCGCATCTTAAAGCGCCCGTGTTTGAGAATTGTCAGAGATTTGTTTAAAAAATATTAAAACGAATATTTCGGATTTTGCATAAAAAAAAGCCGCCCGGTCTGTTGAGAACACGGGCGGTCCGGACAGGTCACGACACATCAGTCTGTGCCGGTCTTTCGGTTTTTTACCACGGTTGCGGTTGCGGCGGCCAATAAAGCCGCGGCGGCAATGCCTATGATCCAACGCCACATTTTTTTCCCCTCCTTGCGTCATGATTTCAGGTCATCTTTAGTGGAGCAGAGCGTTGCCTTTCTCGCAGATTTCATGTATCTCTTCGTATTTTTGCTCGATTAGCGGCGTTACCGCCAGAGCCCGCTTTTTAACAAAATACTTAAACAGGCGATACGGAAGCGCCCAGCCGATTATGCCGGGTATACCGAGAACAATGCAAAGCCAAATGACCGGCGGTTCGGCGGTTACGGCAAAAACGGAGCCGGCAATAAAAGCGGTGCCTATTATCCCTGTCACCATTGAAATAACGGTCGCTGTCCTTGCCTTTGAGTTTTCGAGAGTTGTGATTTCATCCATACATGCCTCAAAATGCTGCTGCAGACGCGTCAGTTCCGGTTTGTTCAGTATCTTTCGGTCGCGTTTTAATTTCAGTGTGACCGCTCCGATGAACCGGCTCGGCGCTATCGAATCGTCCGTGACCCAACCGAAGTTTTCGTATGCGTCGAGGTACATGGAGATCTTGTCGCCGTCAACGACCGAGGTCTTGTAATCATAACCGACATAATCCTTGCTGTCTCTTGTGACTTCATTGGCACTCATAATTCTTTGCCCCTTTCGGATTTTTCGTATTCAACGGGCAGCCGGACGGTAAACTCAGAGCCTTCGCCCGGTACGCTTTTTACTGTGACAGTGCCGCCGGACAATTGCAGCACCCGAAGCGAGAGCGCCAAACCGAGCCCGTTGCCTTCCGTGGCGTGAGAAGTGTCTCCCTGATAGAACTTGTCGAAAATGTGCTTCAGCGCGGTTTCGTCCATCCCGCAGCCGGTGTCGGAGACGGATACGATGAATTCATCATCCGCTGAGCTTTGCGCAAGCGACACCGAGCCGCCTTTTTCGGTGAATTTTATCGCATTGGACAGTAAATTGTTCCAAACGATCTCCAAAAGGCTCTCGTCCGCTGTTATCAAGGCGCGGTCTTCCAAGTCAGCTTCAAAATTTATGCCTTTTTCTTCCCAAATGTCCTCGAATTGCAAAGCGCATTCGCTCAGTTGAGCGCACAGGTCGTAACATTGCGGCGCAGGCCGGATCTTCTGCTGCTCCAACCGGCTCAGTTTTAAGATGTTTGTTATGAGGCCGGACAGCTTTTTACCGGACGCCAAAACGGCCGCCGCGTATTCCTTTCGCTTTTCGTCCGTCAAGCCGTCGCTTTGCAGCAGTTCCGCGTAGCTTTGCACGACGGAGAGCGGGGTTTTGATCTCATGGGATACGTTTGAGAAAAACTCGGTTTTCAGTGTTTCGATACTGCCGAGCTCCGCTACCATTTTATTGAAATCTTCTGTCATAAAGTCCAAATAATCCGCTTTGTCTTTTGTATGCAGCGGCCTGACATATACCGAGAAGTCGCCGCTCGCCACAGCCTCTGTGGCTTTTGCCAGTCTTTGCATGGGACCGTCATAGCTTTTTTTGATCTGCCGGCGCGTAAATACGGTAAAGGCCGCCGAGATCAGGAGCCAAAAAGTCACCATTATTATGACTGAGCGCGGGGATATGGAGTCATAATCGATATGGGCGCGTAATAAAAAATTCTGTATCGTCGTCATGATGACCATAACGGCCAATGTAAGGATGAAGATCGTTACGGGGAAATACTTCGCTCTCATGCGCCGGACGTCGGGCCTTTTTCTCATTCAAGCACCGCCTTATACCCGAGCCCGCGCACCGTAACGATCCTGAAACCGGTGCAGTCTGAGAATTTGTCCCTGAGTTTTGTCACATAAACATCGACCGCGCGCAGCGTCGTTTCGGAATCGATGCCCCAAAATTCATCCATGAGTTGGGACCTTGAAAAAGCCTTGTTCGGATAGGACAGGAGTTTATACAGTATATTGAACTCCCTCGTGGTCACGGCGATTTCTTCTCCTTTAACCGCGGCGCTCATGGCGTCGGCGTCCAATTCGAGATCTCCGGCTTTTATCCTGCGGTCCGTCTCTATATTCGCGCGCCGTAACAGCGCCCTGACTCGGAGAAGAAGCTCGTCAAGCTCAAGCGGCTTCACCATGTAATCGTCAATGCCGAGTCTGAAGCCCCTTTGCTTGGAAGGCAGATCGTCTTTTGCCGACATGAACAGTATGGGGATGTGCTTATTTACCCGGCGCACGGTTTCCGCAAACTCAAAGCCGTCGATCTCCGGCATCATAATATCCGAAATGATCAAGTCGTACAGAGTGTTGTACATCTCATCGTAGGCGTCATTGGCCCGCAGACAGCCTTTTGCTTTGAAGCCGCTGTCATTCAAATATGTGCAGATAAGCCGGCTGAGTTTCACGTCGTCCTCCAGCACTAAAATATTGACCATGATCGCAGCCTCCTTTCGGTATCTTCGGGACTCATAATAGCTGCATGACGTTAGAGAAATGTTTGAGTTTTGTTTCTGAATTATTAATGTCGGTGTTTCTTTAGATTATTGTTCGCCCGAATGATCATAAACACAGCCAACCCGCATATAAAAAGACATACGCCGACGCCGGTAAGACCATTCATCAGATTTTTGAAAGCCTCGCTTTCCTCCCCGCCGAAAGAGATGAGCATGGCGGTTTGGAGCGAATACATCGCCACTGAAGCTTTGGCGAGGCGTATGGCTTTGACCGCGGACAGGACCGGACTGTTCAGCTTGCGGTACTTTATAACATTGACAACGGCGACGGCCATACAGATAAAAGCGTAAGAAGCCACAATGTAGATCATAAGGCCCGGGTATCGGTATCCCATGTTCTGCCGTACGATTTGAAAGACAACTCCCGTGAAAGCGGTATTCAGCGCAAAGAGAAGAAAACCGCAAAAACGGTACTGCCTGTACTCATTCTCCAAATCGGTCTCCTTTTTTCGTACATGACGAAGCATCAGAAATTGGGCCGCGCTGAGCACGGAATAAAATACGGCGTCAGCGCCGTACCAGAAGGAGGCGTACCTGATACCGGCGATCAGTTTGAACGCCGCATAAAGCGTGTTCATGAATAATGACATATACAGAGATACGATCGCTCTGTAGGGCAAGTCCGTTATAAATCGGTTTCCGTATTTATTGCCGTATATGAGCGACCAAATCCTGCTTGAGCGGACGAGCGCTCTTGCCCGGGCCGATACTTCGGGAATGTTGATCGTAAGAACAGCGGTGGCATATGCCGAGAGAGCATAGGAAATATAACCGATGACCGTGTTTTCACGGCCTGCGGTAAAAGTAAAGATCAGTGCCGCGGCGCTGAGCGGCGCCAAAAGGAATATCAACAAAGTGTTGGGATGCAAAATGCGCGTTGCAAGCGTTTTCAACCGCTGCGTACCCGGTCCCTCCTCCTCGGTTTTTCTCTTGTCAGCGCAGGGCAAATATCACCTGAGCCATTATATACATTTTGTCATACGTTTACAAACCCAAAGCGGTTGAATCTTGCCTTTTGGTCACGGGCGTGCTAAACTCTGAAAATAAACCGGCTCTGCGCGTTAACTGCGGCATAGAAAGGAAAAACCGATGAAGAACTCTGAGAAGTCGATGGAAAAGATCGTTGCTTTATGCAAAAACCGCGGGTTCATCTATCCCGGCAGCGAGATATACGGAGGACTCGCGAATACTTGGGACTACGGCCCCGTGGGCGTTGAACTGAAAAACAACATAAAAGCGGCGTGGTGGAAAAAATTTGTGCGGGAGTGTCCGTATAATGTCGGGCTGGATTCGGCGATACTCATGAATCCGAGAGTCTGGGCCGCGTCCGGGCATGTCGTCAATTTCAACGATCCGCTCATTGACTGCAAAAGCTGCAAGATGCGGCACAGAGCCGACAAGCTCATCGAAGAGCGCTGCAGGGCGGAAGGCATTGACAGTGTCCGAGTCGAGACCATGGACAATGACGAGCTTTTAGCGTATATACGGGAAAACAAAATATGCTGTCCTCATTGCGGGAAATCGGATTTTACGGGCATTCGCAAGTTTAACCTGATGTTTAAGACCGCCCAAGGGGTGACGGAGGAATCCTCCTCGGAGATATATCTGCGGCCCGAGACGGCTCAGGGGATTTTTGTGAATTTTAAAAATATACAGCGCACTACCCGTAAAAGTCTGCCTTTCGGAGTTTGCCAAATCGGAAAGAGTTTCCGAAACGAGATAACGCCGGGCAACTTCATATTCAGAACGCGCGAGTTTGAACAGATGGAATTGGAGTTCTTTTGCAAGCCGGGAACGGACACGGAGTGGTTTGAGTTTTGGCGGGCCTTCTGCCGCGACTGGTTGCTCGGGCTCAACATGTCGGAAGAGAATCTGCGCCTTCGCGACCACGAAAAAGAGGAACTCTCTCACTATTCCGCAGCCACGACTGATTTTGAATATTCCTTTCCCTTCGGTTGGGGGGAGTTATGGGGGGTCGCCGACCGCACTGATTTTGACCTTGCGGCTCACCAAACCGCGTCCGGAGATAATCAGGAGTATTTCGACGCTGAGACCAATGAAAAATACATTCCTTATGTAATCGAGCCGTCGCTCGGCGCGGACAGGGTCCTGCTCGCTTTCCTCACGGACGCCTATGACGAGGAGATCATCGAACAGGACGGAAAAGAGGATATGCGTACGGTGCTGCGTTTCCATCCCGCTCTCGCGCCCTTCAAGTGCGCGGTGCTGCCGCTGTCAAAGAAACTGACGGATAAGGCGCGTGAGATATATTCGGGGCTTTTGAAGGACTTCTCGGCGGATTTTGACGATACGGGCAGCATAGGTAAAAGATACCGCAGACAAGACGAAATAGGCACTCCCTTTTGCGTGACCGTTGATTTTAAAACGGTGGGCGACGACGCTTCCCCCGCGGACGGCATGGTGACCGTGCGTGAACGCGACAGCATGTCTCAGGAACGTATTCCCATTGCAAAAATAAGAGAGTATATTGCGGAACGCACAGTTTATTGAGCGGTATGAACGCGGTTTTTAAGGTTTTATTTTATAAGCCCCCGGCGGAAAAAAACGGATTGTACCGCAGCCTGCATTGGGCGGTGAATATCTGCGTTTTGCTCATATGGTCGGCCGGCCTCTCCTCTGTGAGCCTGTATTTCGCACGGCACGGCTACGGCAGGGAGCTTTTTTTCTCATACTTTCAAAATGCGTCTCTTTTTCTTTTGAATTTCGCACCCGTCCTCATATTGGTATTTGTTTTATACATGGCCGCAAACAGAGTTTGGATGAGCGTCTTATTGTCCGGACTCATCGTAATCGTTTTCTCTCTTATAAATTATTTCAAAATAGCCGCCCGCGGCGACCCGCTTTTGGCGTCGGACACCGTGTATATGATCGAGGCGGCGAGAATCAGCGGAAACTATATTTTTATCGAAGCGTCTGTCATCGCGGTGATAATAACAACTGCCGCGGCGGCGGCGATATCATATTTCTTGTTTAAAGCCCGGATGCCGGGGAAAAAGAGCCGCGCCGCGGGGTTGGCGGCGCTTTTGGTTTCGGGTTTTTTTCTTTATGCGACTGTTTACAGGAGCCCGGATGTCTATGAAAAAACCTCGAATTTGGATATCCGGATGTCAAACGGGAAGGTTATGTCGCAATGGTCCGAAACCGATCAATATGTGTGCCGCGGTTTCATTTATCCGTTCATCAACAGCACCGTCCGGCTCGGAGACGGCAGACCGGAGGGCTATGACAGGTCCGAGGCGAAGAATATCCTCGCGTCTTACGCATATGACGATATATCGGAAAATAAAAAGGTCAATGTGATTATTCTGCAGTTGGAGGCGTACGGCGACTTTTCCGCGCTCGGCGTTGAGTTCGGCGCCGATCCTTATGAGTATTTCCGGGTACTGCGCGATGAAAGCATATCGGGAAATCTTATTACGAACGTCTTTGCAGGAGACACGATAGATACCGAACGCACATTTATTACGGGCAGCACGGTAAAGTACGAATACAGGAAAAAGGCTTTTTCCTACGCACGCTATTTCGGCGAGCAGGGATATTTTACGGAATTCTGCCATCCGTGTTACGGGTGGTTCTACAACAGACAGAATGTATTTGAGTATTTGGGCTTTGATTCGCTTTATTTCTTTGAGACGCGCTATACCATGCCGGACGGATGGGGCATGATGCACGACGGGCAGTTTTTCCGAGATTTGGTAAAGCTGTTTGAGGAGGCGACTTCAAGAGAACGGCCGTATTTCAACTTCAGTGTGACATACCAGAATCACGGCCCCTATGAGAGCGACCGCAGACAATCCGGCGTTGACTATATCGCGAATGCCGATATGTCGGAGGAAGGGCGCAATATTGCGGAAAACTATTTCGCCGGCATACATGAAACGGACGAGGCCCTGCGCGATTTTATCGAATACTTCCGCCGGTCGGACGAGCCGGTCATTATTGCGCTGTTCGGCGATCATATGCCGTGGATGGGAGAAGGGGCCCGGATCTATGAGGAGCTCGGGATAAATCTCGATTTGAGCCGGGAAGACGGTTTTTACAATTACTACGGCACTCCGTATGTTATTTGGGCTAACGGCGCGGCAAAAGACGTTCTCGGCAAAGAATTCATCGGCCGCGGCGGTGATATCTCGCCCTGCTTTTTTATGACGCTTATTTTTGACTCGGCCGGTTGGGGCGGGAATGAGCTGATGAAGCAAAACCGTGAGTTGAAAGAACATACAAGTCTCGTCCATAAGACCAAAACGGTCGTGTCGGGCGGTGTTTTGACCGAGGAAATACCGGCTGACCTCGGATATCTGCTCGATAAATATGACCGGGTGCAGTACTATCTCATGAGAGACAGGTTCTGACCGAAATGCGGATCACGGCCGAAAACCGGCGAAATCGAGGGGGTTTAAGGAATTGTTTAACAAAATATTAATATATTTTTAATATTTATTGATTTTATGACGTGTTTTTTGTATTTTTATATTGTAATTTTTATTTTTGTCATATAAAATGATATATAATGTTAAATTCCGGAAAAAAAATAACAAATGAATACGTAACAGCAAATGATCGGCGATACGCAAATTGCCGGTCGTTGCGGTGTTTGTATATTATTCCTTCCCGTATATCAAAAAAGTCATAAGCGCCGTATCAGCGACGAAAAGCAGCGCGCCGGGACCGGGAAGGGTTTAATATAAAATATTTTTGGAGGAAAAAGAAAAGATGAAAAAAACACTGTGCATCGTTTTGGCGTTGGTATTGTCTTTCGCACTTTTTGCCGCCTGCGGCGGTAACTCAGGCAATACAGCGGCGCCGCCGCCCCCGGCGGCCGCTCCGACTCAAAGTCAGCCTTCAAACTCCGGCACGCAGCCGCCGCCCGCGGCAGCGGAAGGATGGGATTTCTCCGACGCGACAAAGGTGAATCTCGCATTCGCGCTCTATATGCCCGAAGGCGACCCCACCGTTATTGCCGCCTGCAATTTCCTTGAGACGATAAAGGAATACACCGAGGGCACCGTTGATTACACTTTGCATGCCTCAGCGACGCTGTGCGCCGCCGATGAGCAGCTCGACGCCGTCAAGAGCGGCTTGGCCGACATTGCGATGAACGCTTCGGCTTATTTCGCGGGCAGCTTGCCGCTGACCTACATGCTGGAATACCCGGGAGTGCAATATGCGAACGACAGGGCGACCGCTTTCGCCATGAACGAGTGGCATCAAACCCTGAAACTTGCCGAACTTGAAGACTTCTATCTTCTGTACGGCTACGGCCAAGGCAGCGGCGCTTTGCACACCACCGTTCCCATCAGGACGGTCGAAGATTTTAAAGGCGTGCAGATGCGCACCAGCGCGGCCCTGATCCCGGTATTGGAGGCCTACGGCTTTATCCCGACCGCTCTGTCCATGGGCGAGGTCTATGAGGCTATGAGGACCGGCGTCGTTCAGGGCGCAACGGCCATGATCCCGGCGGCTTTCACATTTAATCTTTTTGAAGTTCAAAAATACTGCACCATAGATCCCTTTTATGTCAGCTCATATGTAATGACTCTGAACAAGGATGTATGGAATTCACTTACTCCGGATCAGCAGGAAGCCGTAAAGGCCGCAACGGAATTCGGTTTCGCGGAATATATCGCTTCGGGCCGTCAGGGGGAAGTGCCTGAGTGCCTCGCTTTCTTTGAAGAAAAAGGTGTAGAGGTCATCTATATGAGCGATGAAGAAATAGCGAAAATGGGCGCCCTCAACGCTCCTCTCCAGAGTAATTACGCCGCAAGCGTTCCCGGCGGTACCGAAGCCCTCGCGCTCCTGCGGGAACTGGCCGCGAAATACAACGCTATATATCCCGAATATTTTTAAGCAGCATACCGAATAAAAATAAATAAATATATTATACGGAGGAAAAGAAAAGATGAAGAAAACATTATGCATCGTTCTGGCGCTGGTAATGATGTTCGCGCTGCTTGCCGCCTGCGGAGGCGGAGGCAACACCGCGGCCACACCGCCGCCCGCCGCCGCCCCGACCCAGACAATAGCGCCGGCCACACCGCCGCCCCCGCCGCCGCAAGCCGAAGGATGGGATTTCTCAGACGCGACAAAAGTGAATCTCCAATTCGCGGTATGGCTGCCGGATTTTGACCCCACGGTAATATACACAGCCAATTTCCTTGACGCGATCAAGAGCTATACCGAAGGCACAGTCGATTACACCATGCACGCCTCGGCGACTCTGTGCGCCGCCGAAGAACAGCTGGACGCGGTTAAGAGCGGGCTGGCGGACATCGCGTTCACAAATGTGGCGTACTATGCGGGCACGCTGCCTGTTTCCTATTTACTGGAATACCCGGGCGTGAATTACGCTCACGACTTGGCCCGCGCCAACGCGATCAACGAATGGCACAAAACGCTGGATCTTGCCGAGCTGAAGGATTATAAGATCCTGTTCGCTTCCGGTCAGGGCAACGGCGCTTTCCATACCACAGTCCCCTTGAGGACAGTCGAAGACTTCAAAGGCGTCCAGATGCGCACCAGCGCGGCTTTGATCCCGGTCATGGAGCTCTACGGGATGATCCCGACGGCGATGACCATGGGCGAGGTATATGAAGCCATGAGGACCGGCGTCGTTCAGGGCGCGACGGCTATGGTTATGGCGGCGCACACTTTCAAGCTGTTTGAGATAGCGGACTACTGCACCATGGACCCGTATTTCCTGAGTACTTATGTTATGCCGCTCAATATGGATGTTTGGAATTCTCTGACCCCCGATCAGCAGGAAGCCGTTGAAGCTGCCTCGGAATATGCTTTCAGTAAATACATCGCCCCCGGCAGGGAAGATGAAATGGCAGGCTGTATTTCCGATTTTGAGGCGGCGGGAGTCGAGGTCATCTATTTTGACCAGGCAAACTTAGCGAAGATGGCCGAACTGAACTCACCCTTGGCAGTTAATCACGCCGCCGGTATTCCGGGCGGAAACGAAGCTCTTGCGCTGATTCACGAATTGGCTGCAAAATGGAACGGAATATATCCGCAATATGTTGCGGACAGATAAACTCAGCGAAATAAATAAGACTGAAAAGGAGAATAGAAACAGATGAAAAAGACCTTATGTATCGTTTTAGCGTTGGTCATGATGTTCGCGCTGCTTGCCGCCTGCGGAGGCGGAGGAAACACAGCGGCCACCCCGCCGCCCGCCGCCGCTCCGACCCAAACAATAGCGCCGGCCACCCCGCCGCCCCCGCCGCCGGAAGCCGAAGGATGGGATTTCTCAAACGCGACGAAGGTTAACCTCCAGTTCGCGATATATCTCCCCGAATTTGACCCCACGACGATTTATGCCTGCAACGTTCTTGAAGCCATAAAAGAATTCACCGAAGGCACGGTCGACTACACCTTATATGCAAGTTCTACCCTCTGCGCCGCTGACGAACAGGTCGACGCCGTCAGAAGCGGGTTGGGCGACGTAGCTTTCTGCAGCGCGGCGTATCACGCGGGCCTTTTGCCGCTGACCTACATGCTGGAGTACCCCGGCGTGCGTTATGCCAACGACAGAGCCGCGGCTCACGCGATATCCGAATGGCACAGCACGCTGAAGCTTGCCGAACTGAGTGAGTTCCATCTCCTGTTCGCGTACGGACAGGGCAACGGCTGCTTCATCACCACCACTCCTTTAAGGACGGTCGAAGATTTTACCGGCGTCCAGATGCGCACCAGCGCGGCTTTGATCCCGGTCATGGAAGCCTACGGCATGATCCCGACGGCGATGACGATGGGCGAAGTTTATGAGGCTCTGCGTACCGGCGTCGTTCAGGGCGCGACCGCCATGGTTGCCGCGGCGCATACGTTCAAACTTTTTGAGGTCACCCAGTACTGCACCTTGGACCCCTATTACATGAGTTCCTATATCATGATCCTTAATAAAGGAGTTTGGGACTCTCTCACGCCCGATCAGCAGGAAGCCGTCACTGTCGCCACGGAAGGCGCTTGGACGGAATACATCGCTCCCGGACGTCAGGCTGAAGTTGAGCCCTGCTTGGCCGACTTTGCGGCGGCCGGCGTTGAGGCTATCCGCTTCGATGATGAAAACATAAAAAAGATGGGCGAACTCAACGCTCCGTTGCAGAGCAACTACGCAGCGAGCGTCCAAGGCGGGACTCAGGCGCTTGCTCTCTTGGTCGAGCTTGCCGCTAAATGGAACGGCATAATGCCCGTGTATTAAGAGAGGGAAGCGTGCAGGTATATGAAGAGACCGATCAGCATCATATTGGTTTTGGTTTTGGCTCTTGCGCTGTTTGCCGGTTGCGGCGGCGGAGGCGGCGGCAACGCCGCTGCAACACCGCCGCCGGCCTCCGGCGGCTCGGCGGCAACACCGCCGCCGGCTTCCGGGTCAAATACCAATGACCCGGCGCCGAAGGACGAACCCGTAAATATCAATCTCACCTTCGCTATCTATTTGGGCGACACGGATCCGACGACGCTTGATAACGCTCACTATCTGGACATGATAAGAGACTATACCGACGGTACCGTCGACTACACCATGTATCCGAGCCAGACGCTTTGCAACGGCGACGAGGAACTCGACGCCGTCAGAAGCGGATTGGCTGACGTCACTTTTTTCCCCGTGGCTTACGGAGCCGGACAGTTGCCGGTAGCTTCCATCCTCGAATACCCGGGCTTTGCTTTTAACAGCGATAAAGCCGCCTCATACGCGTTCAGAGAATGGTTCAATGTTCTCGATCTTCCCGAGCTGTCCGATTTCAAGCTGCTCTATGCAATAGGACAGGGCAACGGCGGATTTATGACCACTTTTAACGTTGACAGATTTGACGATCTCGTCGACAAACAGATCCGTTGCATGGCGGCTTTTGTGCCGATTTTTGAAGCATACAGCATCTTCCCGACCGTTATGGTTTTTTCCGAGGTTTATGAGGCGCTTCGAACAGGCGTCGTTCAGGGCTTCTACGGCATGATGCACGCCGGGAACGTCGCAAAGCTGTATGAGGTAACAAGCTGCGTCACGTTGGATCCTTATTTTATCAGTTCATACATAATGGTTATGAACAAAGACGTTTGGAATTCGCTTTCCGCCGGCCAAAAGGAAGCCATCGAGGCCGCCACGGACGACGCGTTCAACGATTTTCTCGCGCCCGGCAGGGCCGCCGACGCTCTTATAGCCATTGATATTTTCGCGGACAACGGACTGAAGATACTCAGACTTTCCGACGAGGACATAGCAAAAATGGGAGAACTTAACTCTCCCATTCAGGAGAATTACGCAAAAGGCGTCAACGGAGGACCTGAGGCATTGGCGCTGTACAGGGAACTCTCGGCTAAATACAACGCTGTGTATTGATCGCAGTTCAAGTTTTATTTTTGCACCGGATAACGGCATAAGCGGCGCAGGCCGCCGCTTATGCCGGATACAGCCCAAGTTGAAAGTTATCGCGATATCCGAGTAATCCGGTTCCGTGATACCGGGAGAAAGAGGTAACGGCAAAATATGAAAAAATTCATTTCGGCCTTCTCGACCTTTGCGTCTTTGCTTTCAAAACTGTCGGGAATAGTGATACTCCTGTTGTGTATCACGGTTTGTGTGCATGTTATCCTGAGAGGATTTTTCAATTCCGGGGTGTCAGGCGTCTATGAGATAGTGCAGTACGGTATGCTTACGGTGGTGGCGTTTACGCTCGCGGAAAACGAACTGACGGGCGGCAGCATCGTTGTCAGCGTCCTGCTTGATAAAATGAGACCGCGTATTGCCAATATATTCGGCATTACAATGTATGTTTTGACGGCGCTCGGTATGGCTTATGTGCTGTACAACCAGATTTTGATGGTGGGGCAGAAATACAATAACGGCGCGGTGACCGGCGTTTTGCTGCTGCCGCACTGGATATTGGTAATAATCATCTGTATAGGATTTTTCTTTTTCATCGTGTCCTTCCTGATAAAAATCTACAATATGATAGAAAAACACAAGACCCTGCAGAATGAAAAACTGACGATAGACCAGCTGGCGGCAGACGCCGTCATCAAAAGCGAATTTTAAAGGGGGGCTGAGAATATGTCGCCTGTTATTGTAGGAGTGATTTCACTCATAGGATTTATCGTATTTATGTTCTTGGGCCTTCCCGTTCCCATTTCGATGATGTTTTTCGCGGTGGTGGGAATAATCATAATAAGATCTCCGCAAGCCGCGTTTCAAGCCGTTTCTTCGGATATTTTCCAGAATTTCGCGTCATATACTCTTACGGTCGCGCCCATATTCGGCCTTATGGGATTTCTGGCAAGCTATTCCGGAATAGGAGAAAGCCTGTTCAATGCCGCCGACAAATTCATCGGCCATATGAAAGGCGGTATCGCGTCTTCCGTTCAGATCGCCTGCGCGTTTTTCGGAGCGATCTGCGGTTCCATACCGGCTACCATGGGCACAATGGTCACAGTCGCGTATCCCGAGATGGTCAAAAGAAAATATGACCCCAGCCTCTCCACGGCCTGTATAGCGGCGGGCGCGTCGTTGGCGGTGCTTATCCCGCCGAGCGCGACGATGATTATATACGGCGTTACGGCGGAGGAATCCATAGGCCGCCTGTTCATTGCCGGAATATTCCCCGGCCTCTTGCTTATGATTCTGCAGATAGCCGCCATATGGCTCGTGGTCAGAAAAAACCCCGAGAAAGCGCCTCTGGCGGAGAAGGCCACATGGGCCGAGCGCTTTACCGCTTTGCGTAAGGGCGGATTGATCGAAGTCCTGATCGTATTTCTGCTGTCCATAGGCGGCATGTTCGTCGGCTGGTTCACTCCGACCGAGGCCGCTTCCGTCGGCGCAATGGGTATGCTTGTCATAGGGTTGATCGAAAGGAAAGTATCTTGGAAAAAACTGATGCTTTGCCTTGTTTCTTCCGCTAAACTTGCCGCGATGGTGTTTTTTATGATTGCCTGCGGCGGCCTTTTCGGGCGTATGTTCGCCCTTTCGGGAATACCGGCGCAACTGGCGAAGTTCGTTACCGGACTTGACGTCGCCACATGGGTGATATTGGGGACCATAATCCTTATATATTTCATAATGGGCATGTTTATTGACGGTATTGCCATAATCCTCATAACCGTCCCCATATTCGGCCCCATTCTGAGAGGACTCGGTTATGACGGCGTTTGGTACGGTGTTTTGATAGTTTTTGTTCTCATACTCGGCGGGCTAACGCCCCCCGTCGGCCTGAACTGCTTCTTTATGAAAGGCTTCTGCAAAGACGTCCCGCTGTATACGATATTCGCCGGCGTTTGGCCGTTCGTTATATGTATACTTATAGCGATGGTATTGATCATGGCTTTCCCGGCGATCGCCACATGGCTGCCTACGGCGCTGTACGGCGTCTGACAAGACCGCGCGAAAAGAAGGAACCTCCGGGATCTCCCCGGGGGTTCTTGCGCAATGTACGGACGTGATCTGAAAGCGTTTTCGAGACAGAAGACCTGCCCTGAGACTAAACAGACATTACGGAGGGTCATTTATGGCAAAGATAAAAAAGCTGTATATGCAAAAGTGCGGAAATATTGTAACGCCCGATCATTTTCCTTCGGCGCCGAATACGACGCGCGAATATAAAAAGCTTATCGTTATTTCACTTTATGTGCTTGAGCATCCGGAACACGGCGTCATACTCATCGACACCGGAGTGGAGCTGTCGCGAATACCGGAGGAAGAACTTGAGATCATGGCCTGTATCCGTCCCGGGATATCTAAGTGTTTGCCGGAAATAGGAAAAACAGCAGACGATGTGAAACATGTATTGATAAGCCATTTCCACTGGGACCATTGCGCTCAAAATGTTTTCTTCCCGAAAGCGACCTTTCATATCCGCAAAAACGAATGGGAAGCTGTCAACGACCCCGCCACCCCGGGATACGGTAAATTCGACCGCGATATGGCCAAGGAATTCGCGAAAGAGGTCCGGGACCTTAAGCTTGAGCTTATACCTGATGTGCCGGAGTATGATATTTTCGGAGACGGCAGCGTGATAAGCCTCGACACCAAGGGTCATACGGCGGGACACCAGTCTTTTATCGTGCGTTTTGAAAGCGGGAATGAGATGCTCTTAACAATGGACGCGACGCACTCGGAAGATGAACTCTATGATTCGCGTCACATAATGAATCCCTGGAGCTTGGAACTGGCCGTTCGGCAGACCGAAATGCTCAAGCGTTACAGAGAGGAGACGGGACGGAAGCTGTGGATATGCCACGACGCAAATCAATGGTACGACTGTAAAAAATTTCCGGAATACTATGAGTGAACAGAAGCTCTCCCGGCGCTCCGCCTGAAAACCGGGCCAAATGCAAAAGCGGCGCTCGCCGCCGCCGATATTGTTGACTCCGCCCCCGCTGCATGCTATAATGGCGGCGGCCCGGAAATATCTTAAAAAACGAATCAAGCGAATTAAAGGAGTGTATCTGTCTAAATGGACGACGGCAGTCTATTATCTCTGATAATAGTCTTATTGGTTTTATCAGCATATTTTGCCGCTGCGGAATCCGCTTATGCCTCTGCAAATAAGATCAAATTGAAAACCAGGTATGAAAAGGGCGACAGGCGCGCCGGAAAAGCCCTCTTTATACTCGATAATTTTGACATCGCGATAAGCGCGATGCTGACGGGTACAAATATCGTTACAATGTCTGCCGCCGCTTTGGTGACTGTCATTATAACGCGGCGTTTCGGTCTGCCGTTCGCAGCTTTGGGAACGGTGATCACGACCGTTGTGGTTTTTTTTGTATGTGAAATACTCCCGAAAAGCGTCGCAAAAAAATACAGCGAACAGTTTGCGCTCGGCTGCGCGGCTTCGCTGTGCTTTTTTATGAGGATTTTTAAGCCTGTAACTCAGATTCTGACGGCTTTGGGGTCCGCCGCGGCAAAACTGACGCCGGGCGACGCTGAGGTCACGGTGACCGAAGAAGAACTCTATGATATCATCGAAACCATGAAAGACGAGGGCGATCTCGGCGCCGATCGCGGCGATTTGGTGCACTCCGCTTTAATGTTCGCGGATGTTACGGCCGAAAGCGTGCTTACGGCGCGCGTGGATGTTAAAGCCCTTGACGTTTCCGATGATCATGAGGAGATACTGAATTTCATAAAGGAACAAAAACACAGCAGACTGCCTGTTTACAGAGACAGCATAGACAACATCATCGGCATACTTCAGATCAGAAAATATATAAAGGCTTATCTTCGCCCGGGCGGCGGCGTCGATCTTGAGGAATTGCTTGATGAAGCTTATTTTGTTCACCGGAGCATTAAAATAAACGAGCTGCTTTCGGAAATGAGCCGAAAAAAGCTCAATCTCGCTGTGGTTACCGATAATTACGGCGGTACGCTCGGCATAGTTACGGTTGAAGACATACTCGAAGAACTTGTAGGAGAGATATGGGACGAGGACGATGAAGTCGTCGAAAAATTCTCCGTGTGCGAGGACGGCAGTTTTGAGATCGACGCCGGAGTCGATATGGAAGACGCGTTTGACATGATGGATTACGACGACCCGGAAGACACCGATTTTGAGCACAAACTCATAGGCGAATGGGCATATGAGCATTTTGACCTGATGCCTAAGGAAGGCGACCGGTTCATGTATAATGACCTTGCCGTAACAGTTTCAAAAATGATACAGCACAGGATAATGAAACTGAATATACGCGCCGCCTTGCCCTCGGACGAGCCGGAAGGCGGTGAGCAATAATGCAGCTTTGGTATTACGCTGCGTGCATCGCGGTCTGTATTGTCCTCTCAGCGTTTTTCTCCGCGTCGGAAATGGCTTATTCATCTGCCGGCCGGCTGCGGCTGGAGAGCGCGACGGAAGCCGGGTCGAAACGGGCCGCGTGCGCCTGCTCGATCATAGACAAATATGATCACAGCCTGTCGGCGATACTCATAGCAAATAACTTTGTGAATATCGCCGCGGCTTCCGCGGCTTCCGTATTTGCCATTGTCGCTGCCGGGGAAGCCTATACGCCGCTCGCCGCCGCGGTCGTAGTGTTGCTTATCATTGTTTTCGGCGAAGCCATCCCAAAAATAACGGCCAAAAAAAACGCCAATCGTTACGCGATATCCTTTGCGTTTGCCGTTCGCGCACTGACTGTCGTTCTTAAACCCTTGACGATCATCGCTGTCGGCGCCGTTAAGCTCATCATGGGGTCCCTTAAAGACGCGGAGACGAGACCCGACCGGGAAGCGGCTGTCGAAGAACTGCAGTCTATCATTGAAACCGTTGAGGACGAGGGGGTCATTGACGTGGATCGAAGCGAATTGCTTCAAGCCGCGCTGGATTTCTCTGAAGTGTCCGTTTCCGAGATCATGACATCCCGCGTTGACATGGTCGCTATAGATATAGGCGACCCCGAAGACGCGATAGCGCTTGCCGTTGACAACGCGTCGTATTCGCGCATACCTGTTTATGAAGACAGCGTCGACCGGATAATCGGAATACTCTACCTGAACCGCTATTTTAAAGCGTTGACGGAAAATGAAAAACCGGATATTCGCGGGCTGCTCATTGAGCCGTGTTATGTTTATAAGACCATTAAGCTCCCGGCCGTTCTCGGAGAATTAAAACGCGCCAAAACTCATATTGCCGTGGTAACCGACGAATACGGCGGCTCTATGGGCATTGTTACCATGGAAGACGTTTTGGAGCAGATAGTGGGAGAAATATGGGACGAGACCGATGAGATCGTTCACGACGTCATAAAAGCTCCGGACGGCTCATGTGAGATCGACGGAGACATGAGCATCCCGAGCTTTCTTGAACTGATACAATACGATGAAGCCGGCTTTGAAACAGGAAGTTCGACCGTCGGCGGGTGGACCATCGAGATGTTCGGCGGTTTTCCCGAACCGGGTCAAAGCTTTGTTTTCGGCAACATGACTGTTACGGTCACTGCGATGGACGGGCTGAGAGTCGACAGCATCCGCGCGGATTTCGAGCGCCCCCTTGAAAAAGACGGATGATTCCGGCGCAGGCCGGCAAGGTCTATGTCTTTTTTCTTATGTCGACCGGAGCCCCGTTTCGTTCGAGCTCTTTTATGTTTTTCTCAACTTTTCCCCTTGCGTTCATAATTTCATGTCCGCATCCCGTACACCGGAGTTTAAAATCCATGCCGACGCGCAGCACCTGCCAGCGTACCGCGCCGCAGGGATGCTTTTTTTTTAAGGTTATGATATCACCGACCAAAACGTCCATACGTTTTTTGCCTCCGGCTTGAGCGCAGAAAATAAAATGCTTATATCATTATTATACCATGTTCACATGGTATAATATGTCATCTTTCGCGGTTTCCGCGCAAGCGGAGAGCGAAAGGATTTAAATAAGCGTATAATGACCGCTTTGCGGTTGTTATTATACCATGTTTGCATGGTATAATATATCATCTTTCGCGGTTTCCGCGCAAGCGGAGAGCGAAAGGATTTAAATAAACGTATAATGACCGCTTTGCGGTTGTTATCGCATGAGATCGGTAAAACGCAACGCCGCGCCTGCCGAGAACTGTTAAAATGCTTCGGCTGCGTGCTTGCGCAATGATTAAACATATGATATAGTTATGAAAACGGTGAAAATGAGCGGGCTCGATTTGCTCTGACCGAAAGAAGGTAAAAAAATGAAAATTCGAGCAAGGATACTCAGCGGATTTATTGTAATGGCTGTTGTCGCCGTTCTTCTGGGCGCCGTCGGCCTGATTTCCACAATTATGCTCGACGGCATTTCAACGGAATTGAAAGAACTGCAAACTGAGAGCGACGGCGTTTTAAAAGTGCTGAACGCGCATTACGTATGGAGGCAGGACCTGACGGAGTCGATCCTGTACGGCAGTGAATTCAGAGGTTCGCTGGACGGCGGTACCTGTGCTCTCGGCCGTTGGTATGACAGTGATTCGGCAAAGAATATAAGAGACCCGGAATTGCTGAATTTGCTGAAAAGAATCGACAATCCTCATATGGCTATGCATAACGATGCGAAGATCGTAGTGGAATACCTGAGTGCGGGAAATAATACGGCCGCTGCGGATTATCTCGAAGAAGACATCTACCCGAAAACAGAGGAAGTCATATCGATATTATCCGAAATGCAGGAGCGCTACATCGATTTGGTCAATATGAAAGACGATGAGAGTATAAACATTGCCGAATTGATGCAGCGCATCAATATTGTCCTGATAGTAATCGCCGTGGTCGTTTGCGTTTTCATGTCACTTTATATCTCAGGCATAATAAGCAAACCCATTATTTTTATCGCCGACTATATGAAAAAAGCGGGGTCTACGGGAGATGTCGCTCTCAGGCCCGAAGAATCCGAAAAGATCGCAGGCTTTACCCGGAGAAAGGATGAGATCGCGGACTTAAGCAGAGGTATCGCCGCTTTCGTCGGTCATGTCACGAATATTTCTAAAGAACTTGAAACCGTCGCGAACGGAGACCTGACAGCGGATATCGAACTTCTCTCCGATGCCGACGTTATGGGGAGATCACTGAAGCATATGGCGGACAGCCTTAATAATATGTTCTCGGAGATACACGCTTCCACAGAACAGGTATCAAGCGGCTCGCAGCAGGTCGCGGGCGGCGCGCAGGCCCTCGCGCAGGGCTCAACGCAGCAGGCGGCGTCCGTCGAAGAGCTTTCCGGCTCCGTAGCGGAGATCGCGGAGAGGACAAAGGAAAACGCCGCTATCGCGGAAAGGACCGCCAAGCTCGCTGAGTCGATCATATACAACGCCGAAAAAGGCAGCCGCCATATGGACGAGATGATGTCGGCCGTCAGGGATATCAATCAGGCCAGCCAAAGCATCGGCAATGTCATCAAGGTAATAGACGACATAGCTTTCCAAACGAACATACTCGCCTTGAACGCCGCCGTGGAAGCCGCCCGGGCGGGGCAGCACGGCAAAGGCTTCGCCGTTGTGGCCGAGGAAGTTCGCAATCTCGCGTCCAAGAGCGCGGAGGCCGCCAAACAAACGGGCTCCATGATAGAAAACTCGATAGAAAAAGCTGAATTGGGGTCGCGCATAGCGGGCGAGACCGCTGAAAGCCTCTCGGAGATCGTTACCGGCATTAACGAGAGCAGCCGGCTTGTAAGGGAGATCGCCGAAGCGTCGGAGAAACAATCCTCCGGTATAAACAATATCAATATCGGCATAGACCAAGTGGCGCAGGTCATACAGCAAAACAGCGCGACGGCCGAGGAAAGCGCCGCCGCGTCCGAAGAGATGAGCGGTCAGTCAGGTCTGCTTCAGGAATTGATATCGCAGTTTAGGCTCAAAGACTCCGAACCGGGCCGCCTCATAAAAAGCAGCTCTCGTAAGGGCCGTTCAATAATAAAAGATTCGGAGGACGACGCCCCGAGGTCGAATCCCGGTTTTTCGTCTTCCGGCAGCGATTACGGTAAGTATTAAGCGAAATCCGAGTTAAACGAGAAGATCCGTCGGCAAAAAATGCTGTTTTTACATCCGGACACAGCTGACAAACAAAAACACTTGACACCACTCCGCAAAGGACATATACTGTAACGCAGTGTATAGCTTTTTTGCGGAGGATTTTCATGCTCGACGACACATTGCGAAGAACGATGCTGTTTGATTTTTTTGGGGAACTGCTCACGGAAAAACAAAGAGAATACTTCGACCTCCATTACAACGAAGACCTGTCCCTCGCCGAAATAGCGCAGCAGCACGGTGTTACGCGTCAGGGAGTGTGGGATATAATCAAGCGCGCGGAAACCACGCTGCTTGAAACGGAAGAGAAAACGGGGCTTATTCGAAAATACGAGGAGCGGCGGGAACTGATTGCCCGGACCTCCGATGAGCTTTGTCTTCTGCGGGACATGACGAACGGAAAAGCCCGAGAGTTGACCGACCTTATACACGAACGGCTTGAAGAGTTGAAAAATCTGTGACCCTGCGCCGCGAACAGGAAATCGCGCGCGGCGCGCGGACTTTCGGTTCTTTTTCAGGCAGAAAGGAAAGACTCCGATGGCGTTTGAGAGCCTGTCCGATAAACTGTCCGCGGCTTTTAAAAAACTCAGCGGCAAAGGCCGGCTGACACAGGCCGACATCAAAGAGGCCATGCGTGAGGTGCGGCTTGCCCTGTTGGAAGCGGACGTCAGTTATAAGGTTGTTAAGGATTTCATACAGACTGTCGGCGACAGGGCCGCCGGCGCTGATGTTTTGGAGAGTCTGACCCCGACTCAAACGGTCATTAAGATCGTCAATGAGGAACTTTGCGCCCTTATGGGATCGCAAAACGTCAAACTTAACACGGATTCCGGTTCGCCGTGCGTGGTCATGCTTGTCGGCCTGCAGGGCGCGGGGAAGACGACAAACGCCGCGAAACTTGCGGCGCTCATGAAAAAAAACGGCAAACGCCCTTTACTTGTCGCATGCGACATATACCGCCCCGCGGCGACGGAGCAGCTCAAAATTTTGGGAGAGCAGCTCGGGATCCCGGTATTTCAAAAAGACGGGGCTGAACCCGCGGTTATCGCAAAGGCGGCGATCGAACACGCCGCGAAGCACGGAAATGATCTTGTGCTGCTTGATACGGCGGGACGGCTCCATACCGACGATGTTCTGACGGAAGAATTAAAAAACATTAAAAATGCCGCTCATCCGACAGAAATCTTATTGGTTGTTGACGCGATGACGGGACAAGACGCCGTCAACGCGGCTTCGACCTTTAATGAAACCGTGGGGATAGACGGCGTGATCCTGACAAAACTCGACGGCGACACGAGAGGCGGAGCTGCCCTGTCCGTCCGCGCGGTTACCGGAAAACCTGTCAAATTCATCGGCGTCGGAGAAAAACTTGATAAAATTGAGCCTTTCCATCCCGAACGTATGGCTTCTCGTATACTCGGCATGGGCGATGTCATTACACTGATAGAAAAGGCTCAGCAAAGCTTCGATGAGAAGAAAGCCGCATTGGCGGCCGAAAAACTCATGAAGAATAAATTTACGCTGACGGATTATTATGACCAGCTGATATCGATGAAATCTGTCGGAAGCTTGGAAGAAATTGCCGGAATGCTGCCGGGAGTCAACACCAAGGCGCTCGCCGGAGCCGAGATCGATGAAAAAATGCTTATCCGCTCGGCGGCAATAATCCAATCTATGACCGAATACGAACGCGAGAACCCGGGTGTTTTGAACAGCAGCAGGAAAAAACGCGTCGCGGCGGGCAGCGGGACGTCGACGGTCGACATAAACAGGCTGCTCAAGCAATTTGAAATGATGCAAACTATGGCAAAACAGATGGCCGGGGGTAAGAAATCCAAAAGGTTCGGGAAACCCGGAATGCTTCCTTTCGGCTTCTGACATATATTTTCACGCAACATGAACAACGGGCATACTATATTTTTTGAGGTGAATACAAATGGTAAAAATCAGACTTCGCAGAATGGGCGCGAAAAAGAATCCTTTCTACAGGATAGTTGTCGCAGATTCACATGACCCTCGCGACGGAAGATTCATTGAGGAGATCGGAACTTACAATCCTCTCACTGACCCCTCAGACATAAAGGTCGATGCGGAGCGCGCCAAGTATTGGATTTCCGTCGGCGCGCAGCCCACAGACACGGTAAAGACTCTGCTGAAAAAAGCGGAAGTCTTGTGAGGCCCGGTATGTGACATGAAAGAACTCTTGACTTACATAGTTCAAAACCTGACGGATGACCCGGACGCCGTTAAGATAACCGAAAAACAAGTCGGCGCTGAGACCGTATTCGAAGTCAGAGTCGCAAATGATGATATGGGTAAGGTCATCGGCAGACACGGCCGCATAGTTAAGGAGATACGAGTAATTATGAAAGCCGTGGCACAAAGACAGGGCAAAAGAATATCGGTAGAGATTGTCGATTAACGTGACCGGCATGAAAGGAAGGCTTTTGGAGGCGGGGCGAGTGACCGGTCCGCACGGCGTTAAAGGCGAGGTCAAGATCATGCCTTGGGCTGACAGCGCTCGGTTTTTGCTGGATTTTAAAGTCTTTTACATTGATGAAGAGCCGCGCTTTGTGATAAAAAGCAGAGTCTCGAAAAACTTCCTTATTGCCGCTTTTGAAGGAATAGAGGATGTTAACGGAGCAATGCCGCTGAAAAATAAAACCGTTTGCATAGACCGCGGCGACGCTCGCCTGCCGGAGGGCAGGTTTTTCCTGTGTGATATAATCGGGGCGGACGTTGTCACCGAAACGGGCGATAATTTGGGAAAGATAACGGAAGTATCGGTGTTGCCGGGCGGCAATGTTTATGTTGTCAGCGGTAAAAGAGAAATATTGATACCTGCGGCGCCGGAATTCATTATGAATACCGATATTGAGTCGGGTATTGTCACCGTCAGACTGATAGACGGGATGTAATACGGGTGACGGCTTGAGAATAGATATTTTAACTTTATTTCCCGAATCGATGCGGGCGGTACTCGGCGAGAGTATAATCGGCCGGGCGATAAAAAAAGGGATATTGGAAATAAACTGCGTGCAGATAAGGGACTATACCGACAACAAGCAGCGTCAGGTCGACGATTACCCCTACGGCGGCGGCCGCGGATGCGTGATGATGGCGCAGCCTCTCAAGGCGTGCCTTGACGACATCCTTTCCAAATCCCCGGGATACGAAACACGCGTTGTATTCATGTCCCCGCAGGGAAAAACACTAACGCAGGGAGTCGCGAAACGGCTTGCCCGGGATTATGACCGGTTGGTGCTTGTTTGCGGTCACTATGAAGGCGTGGACGAGCGCTTCGTCGAGGAGTGCGTCGACGAAGAAATATCGCTCGGAGATTTTGTGCTGACCGGAGGGGAGATCGCCGCAATGGCTCTTGCCGACTGTGTTTGCAGGATGATCCCGGGCGTTTTGTCAAACGAGGAATGCTTTACCGGTGAGAGTCATTGGGACGGGCTGTTGGAATATCCGCAGTATACGAGGCCGAGCGTCTGGGAAGGACGCGCCGTCCCTGAGATACTGAGAAACGGAGATCACGCCGCCACTGATCGCTTCCGGCGTAAACTCAGTATTATGCGTACGATGGATAAAAGGCCGGATATGTTTGAAAAATTTATTCCGGCGACCGAAACCGACAAGCTGCTTTCTGAGGAAATACAAAAAGAACGCGGCCCGGAGGACATGAAATATGATAATCGGCATTGACATGGGTGCGTCCGCCGTTAAAATAGCGGGACTGGCAGGCGATGAAGTGCTGTTTACGCGCTATGAGATGAACGGAGTTGCAACCGCGCGGACTCTGTTGTGCGATCTGCTCTCCGCTGAAGGTATCGATCTTTCGGAGATCGGCTGTATTGCGCTGACGGGGATACGTTCGGGGCGGGCCGATCTTGCCGGTCTCGGGAGACATGTAGTTAAAATATCCGAGGTCGAGGCAATCGGAGAAGGCGGATCCAGACTCTCCGGCGGAAAAGACGCGGTCATCGCCGCTGTCGGGACCGGAACCGCGTTCGTTTTGTCCCGGGGCGGCGTCTTTCTGCATTTGGGCGGCACCGGAATTGGCGGGGGGACGCTGTGCGGCCTTACCGGGAAGATTTTGGGATTTCGGGACGTCGCTTTGACCGATAAGCTGTCAGAAAACGGCAGGCCGGAGAATACCGATCTTCTCATCGGAGACCTGTTTCCCGGGGATGCCACCCTTGATCCCGGCCTTACGGCGTCAAATCTGGCAAAAGCAAACCGCGAAACGTCAAATGAAGACTGGGCCTGCGGCATTATAAATATGATACTTCAGGTCGTCGGGAGTATGACGATGCTGGCTTGCAACGGCGCGGGCATGCGACGCGCCGTAATAACCGGAGCTTTAACAAAATTGAAAGCCGCTCCCGATATTTTCGCCGGTTTTGAGAAACACTACGGCATTGAATATGTTATTGCCGAACATGCCGCCTGCGCGACGGCTGTCGGCGCCGCTTTTAGAGCGCGAGCGGAGAGTTGACGTGTTTCCGGAAAATGCGGGACAGATGCGCGAACTGCTTTCGAGGCACGGCTTCAGATTCTCAAAATCAAAAGGGCAGAATTTTCTTATAACTTCTCTGATTCCGGAGCGCATGGTCGCTCTGACCGGTACGGACGCTCAAACCGGCGTGCTTGAAGTCGGTCCCGGGATCGGCTGCCTTACCCGGGTCCTGTCGCGCTCGGCCGATAAAGTCGTTGCGGTTGAAATAGACCGTTCGCTTGAGCCGATTCTTGCCGAGACCTTAACCGGGCTGAACAATGTTGAACTGATTTTCGGCGACATATTAAAAACGGATATCAAAGAGCTTGTTTCACGCGCTTTTAACGGACTCAGGCCTGCGGTGTGCGCCAATTTGCCATATAACATCACTTCACCGCTGCTCACGAAGATTCTTGAATCGGGTTTGTTTGAAGAAATAACGGTCATGATACAAAGCGAAACGGCGCGGCGTTTATGCGCCGCGCCGGGAACGCCCGAATACGGGGCGTTTACGGTTTTTGTGAATTGGCACGCCGAGACTGAAATGCTGTTTGACGTTTCGCCCGAATGTTTTATACCCAAACCTGAGGTCAGCGGCAGCGTGATACGGCTTTTACCGAGGAAATCTCCGCCGAGAGCGGTGGTCAGCGAGAAAATGTTTTTCAGAACGGTACGCAGCGCTTTCGGGCAGAGGCGCAAAACCTTGCGTAACGCGCTTGCCGCGGGATTTCCCGAGTGTTTAAAAGCGGATATCGAACTTGCGATAAGATCATGCGGTATAGCTCCGGACGCCCGGGGCGAAACGCTCGGTATTCCGGAATTTGCCGAATTATCTGACAGGATGTCGGACGCGGCGGGATCAGCACGGGGAGAAACATAATATACAGAAATACGGGAGGTGCGGCGTGGAACTTACTGACAACCGCTTTGTGACGGAGTGGATAAACGAAGTTATCGCAATGACTCAGCCCGACGAAACGGTGTGGATAGACGGAAGCGAAGAGCAGCTTGCAAAGCTTCGCCTTGAAGCTGTAAAAACAGGGGAGATCATCAAACTCAATGAAAAGGAGCTGCCCGGGTGTTTTCTGCACAGGAGCGATCCCCGCGACGTGGCTCGCGTTGAGGAGCGTACGTTCATATGCACAAAAGACCCGAGTGGAGCGGGGCCCACAAATAACCGGATGGCGCCCGAAGAAATGTACGGCAAGCTGAGGGATATATGCACAGGAGCCATGCGCGGCCGTACCATGTATGTGATACCTTATTCCCTCGGCGTCATCGGCTCGGAATTTGCAAAATACGGCATAGAACTGACGGATTCCGTCTATGTCGTATTATCCATGGCGATAATGACGCATATGGGAAAAGAGGTCTATAAGGCGCTCGGCTCCGGCTCGGATTTTATCAAGGGGCTGCACACGAAAGCGAAACTTGACCCGGAACAGCGGTATATAGCTCACTTTCCCGAGGATAAAACTATCATATCGGTGAATTCCGCGTACGGAGGAAACGTGCTGCTCGGGAAGAAATGCTTCGCTTTGCGCATGGCTTCCGTATCGGGCCGGGATGAAAACCGGCTGGCTGAGCATATGCTTATTTTAGAGGTCGAGGACCCCAAAGGCAGGGTGAGGTATTTGTCCGCGGCCTTTCCGTCCGCCTGCGGAAAAACAAATCTCGCAATGCTTGTACCGCCTGAAATCTATCGCGACAAGGGCTGGAAAATCAGATGCGTGGGGGATGACATAGCTTGGCTCAAGCCCGGTGAAGACGGAAGGCTTTGGGCTGTGAACCCCGAAAACGGCTTTTTCGGAGTGCTGCCCGGAACGAATGAGAGATCCAACCCAAACGCTTTGGCCGCGATCAAAAAAAACACGCTCTATACGAACGTGGTTTTAACAAAAGAAAACACCGTATGGTGGGAAAGGCTTGACGGGAACCCGCCGCGCGGCGCCGTCAACTGGAAAGGAGAGCCTTGGGACCCGGATGACGGCAGCAGCGGAGCGCATCCGAATTCGCGCTTTACGACGCCTGCCGTGAATTGCCCGTGCTTGAGCCGAGAATATTTCAACCCGGTCGGGGTGCCGATCTCCGCCATTGTTTTCGGCGGCAGGCGCACAAAAACCGCCCCGTTGGTTTATCAAAGCCGGGATTGGACGCACGGGGTTTTTGCAGGGTCGATCATGGCTTCCGAGACGACCGCGGCCGCGGCCGGCGCCGTGGGCGTCGTAAGGCGCGATCCCATGGCTATGCTGCCGTTTTGCGGTTATGACATGGGAGATTATTGGCGGCATTGGCTCAATATGGGAGCCGGGCTTGAAAAAGCGCCGAAAATATTCAGCGTTAACTGGTTCAGAAAAAATGACGACGGCAGTTTTATTTGGCCCGGTTTCGGAGAAAACATTCGCGTGCTGGAGTGGATATTGGCCCGTTGCTTTGACGAGGTCGAAGCCGACATATCCCCTTTGGGTTTCATCCCCAAGGTCTCGGATATCAATACAGACGGATTGGATATTTCGCCGGAGGCGCTTGAACGGCTTTTGTCCGCGGACAAATCCTTGTGGGAGTCCGAATGCGGGGAAATCAGGGAGTTTTACTCAAAGTTCGGCGGTAAGCTTCCGGAAGAGCTTTTGCGGCAGCTTGAAATATTGGAAAACAATGTCGGGACTATGGAGTAAACAGCGCCCGAAAGCCGGTCCGGCTTATGAAAGAAGCGGGTTTTCGGTCATTCGGCGCCGATGATTTTGAT
>WRJA01000015.1 GCA_009782435.1 Oscillospiraceae bacterium | reverse complement strand
CCTTCGCTGGAGGATGCGTATGTTGAATTCCTGAATAAACACGGGAGTGAAGCGGCGTGAACGAATTGGTATTGACACGGAAAAAATCCCGTGTTTTTCGGGAGTTGAACACCATCGTTACTGTTGCGGCAAGGGAGATAACGATTTTTTTCAAGTCGCCCGGCACAGCCATTATGAGCCTCGCCATGCCGCTGATGATGATGGGGATGATCGGCGGGAACCTTATTCAGAATATGACCGGAGGCCTCGGTTTCGAGTTCGGCCGATTCATGCTTGTCGGCATGTTGGTCAACATGCTCTTTATGGTCACGACGATGGGCATGACCTCGCTCGTGGACGATCACGAAATCGATTTCAATCAGGAAATGCTGATATCGCCTGTATCGCGTTATTCACTGGTCACAGGGAAAATCCTCGGCGCGGGATTCGCCGCTGTGATCAGCATGGCGGGCACGCTTATCATCGGATTGATAATGGGGATCACTCTGCCTGTCGGCAAGCTGCTATTGATCCTCGCGCTGTCTCCGTTGATGTGCCTGTCCGGCGGGGCGTTGGCAATGATAATAATCGGTCTTATCAAGAGCAAGCGGACCGCTAACCTTGCCGTGATGCTCATTACAATGCCGCAAATGTTTCTGTCCGGCGCTGTTATTCCGATAAACAACACGAGCGGAGCGCTGTTGGTACTGAATCGGATCATGCCCATGACATACTGCCTTGATCTGACGCGGGCGGTGCTGTATGCGGGTTCGCCGGAATACGACAGCGTCGTCATGTTCAACCCGACCGTAAATTTTGCCGTGATCACGGCATTGACGGTTATTTGCCTCATTATCGGGACGTTCTTTTTCGCGCGATCGGAAAAGAACCGGTGACAAAAACGGGCAGACGGCTGTTCGTACAAATGAACAAACGATAACAGGAGCAAAACAGAATATGAAAATCATGGATTTCACAGGAAGCCCGCACAAAAAGGCAGCAGCAAGTAAGTCTCAGACGGCACTTTCGCAGAAAAGAATTGAGCGGCGGCGGGGCTTGTGTTACAATAAAACAGGGACATGAAAAGCCACTGTTTACCATAGGCCATGGCCATGAGGTAAAGCTATGACTTTTGGCTGTGAAATAATTATTTCCGTTTGCTTGCGGCTTGAAACGAAAGCGTTACCGCAAAACAAAAAATAGGCTCTGCTGAAAAAGACCGTATTCTTCCCGGTCAAGCCGCCGCTTGAAGAACTTTTCAGCAGACTCTGTTTATATTTTCTGAGGCTGCGATGATAAATCGAAGATCGACAATAAAGCGAGTTGTATCAACAAAAACCATAATAAAGCACGCGGCTCTCTGCGTATTGGTTTTTTTACTTTTAACAACTGCATTCATTATGACAGATGATCCGTTCAAAGGAAAACCAAACTTTCTTGAACTTGAAACGGCATTAGATGATTTATCTCTATCGGAAGAAATACAAGTGTTACAAAGTGCATCGGGTTATGATAATCTTGATTTGGGAGCAGTGACTTACTCTTGGGCAGCTATGCTTGTTAAATGCGAAGGACAAATGAAGGAACCGGATTTTTCAGTTTTCAGCAATCGCATTTACGGATTTGTGATCCCTGCAAGTGAATATTTCGGACTGCCGTACCACCACATTCTTGGCGAAAAACTGAAATTGAATGAAAATGAAGATAACAGTGATTGTTACATAATTCTTATTGAGCAATACCCGGACAGAGGTTATTAAGAATTACGTCTGTCTGTAAGAAAAACATGCGCTCGGAAAGAAACGGACGCGCAGCAGAAAGTCTGTATTTCGGAAAGAGGTAAGTTAATGAAAGAACGGATCATTTTACCGATAAGTATTATATTTGGTGCAGTCTTAATCCTGGCAGGGCTGATAACTCTGTCAAATGCCATCCGGAACAGACCGTTTGCCGTAACTTCAAATATTCCTTCAAGCATTGAGGTCAAAACAGAACAAGCCTCAGAGTATATGTACGAGTGGGAAGCTGCCGGCTACATACGCATTGATTACGATTCTTTTAACAGACTTCTGAACGAAGGCAAACTCAACGGCACTTATATCGAGATGCCTGTACAAAAAACGGTACCTGACGAAAAGGCTTATGCCGAAATGTTTCCTGTGCCTGAAGGCGCACCCTCTCCCGCGATGCCGGTCACCACTGTAAACGGCGTTGAGCGTGTATTTTTCAGATCCGAACTTGACAAGTGGATGACGGCGCAAATCTCACCGTGATTGAGCGGCACATATACTTTTTATCATGTTTTTCGAAAATCATGACGCAGCGCTTTGGCTTTGCACGCGGAGACACAGTTCCCGCAACGGACACACTCCGGCGAGTTTGGTCGCTTCGCAGGGTTCAGTCTTATATGACACGCCTCGGAGCAGCTTCCGCAGGAAGTGCATTTTTCTTTGTCGCAGCGCATTTTAATGAAAGCGATCTTATTGAACAGCGAATAAAAAGCGCCCAACGGGCAAAATATCCTGCAAAAAGGACGCCAAACCACGACCGCCGCTATGAGCGTCCCTGCGGCAAATAATACCTTAATGATGAATTGCGCGCCCGCGAATTCCCATAATAACTCATTCACCGCAAGCAAAGGCAAGGCGCCGAAAACAGTTCCCGAAGGGCATATATATTTGCAAAACCACGGTTCTCCCAAGCCGGACAATCCGGTGAGCGCCGCGAAGGGCAAAATCAAAACAAAAAACAGCAAAATCAAATATTTTATATACCGCGCGAAACGCAGCCGCACAATACGTTTCGGCGTTTTTATTTTATACAAAAGGTCCTGCAAAAAACCCATCGGGCAGACATACCCGCAAATCAGCCGGCCGAACGCCGCGCCGACGGAAATTAAAAACCCGGTCACGAACAAACTGATCCCGTGATTTGCCCCCGCAAGAAAAAGCTGCATCGCGCCGACAGGGCAAGCGGTTATCGCCGCGGGGCAGGAATAACAGTTCAGTCCCGGCGTGCAAATCATTTTTAATCTGCCGCGGTAGATTTTCCCGGTGAAAAAATTAAGAAGCAGCGGATTTTGCAGCAGAAAGAAAAAAAGCTGCGCGCCCGTCCGTTTTGATTTGAACATGAGCTATCCGATCCCTATGCATTCGAGACAAACAACAACGGCTTTTTGCATTATGTCGCTGAGTTCGCCCCGCCAAACCCCCGCCGCGGCCGAAATAACTCCGATCAAAAAGATACCTGCCGGCAGAAAAAAACGGCTTCGTCCTCTCACTTCTTCTCCCCCGAGTTATCCTCATAATAAAGCAGCAGGTCAAGGAGTTCGGCATACCTCGGGCCGAGCGCCCCTATTATCGGAGGGTCATAAATACCTCCGCTCGGCTCAAGAATAACCGTCGTCGGCACATACCCCGTTTGGAGCGCAGCCAGCAAATCCCTGAGATCCGGGGTCCCCGCGTCCACCATTATGAATTCGGACGGGACGCCGGCCTCTTCGACCATCCTCACAGCGCCGCTCATATTGGAGTTGTAATCGTCAAGTAAGGCTATAAACCCCACCCTGTCGCCGTAAACTGAAACTGTTTCGGCCAAATCCGGCATTTCACGGACGCAAGGGCCGCACCAAGTCGCCCAATAGTGAACAAAAAACAACTGCTTCTCACCCAAATCGTCTTCCGTAACGGTATTCCCGTATATATCCGAAGCTGTGAATTTGAGCGGGAAAGCGCCGCTTTGCCGCTCGTAAGGCGCACCGGTTCCGGAGAGTTCATCGGAAGATTCCGGCAAAAACGGCAAATCCGGCGAGGGCGGCGGGTTCCCCGCGTCTGTGCCGCCGCTGCCGGATAGGTTTTCACGATTATTGTTTAAAGATTCGCCGGTTCCGGTAAAAACGCCCTCTGTATCATTGCCGCAGCCGGAAAACGCCGGGAACATCACAAGGCATAATATCATTGCCGTGAGTTTTTTCAAGGGTACTCCTCTCAGCTTGTACCGGCCCTAAATCGCGTCCGGTTCGTCCTCAGCGGCGCTTTCGATCCCCTCAATCCAAGGTTCGGCTTCCCCCTCGATCAGCATATCATCCGCTGAAAGCCCCGTATCCTCGATCTCGATCAGATCCTCTTCGGGCTCAGGGCCGGAGGTCGTTCCGACGAGTACCGCAACTAAAAGTATACATGAACCGAAAGCCGCCATAACAGCACCCGGGTGTATCGAAGGCCGTTCGAGCAGAATGCACATACTCATGCCGCAAGCAAGCAGAATACTTCCGATAACTGCAATAATAACCGAGATCACACCGCTTTTTTCCATTTTGGTCCTCCGCATTGCGCTCATCGGCGAAGAATAGGCGAAATGATTTATGTGCCGGTTTTTATTTTACCATGCCTCGGACGGCTTTTCAATGCAAATAATCAAAAGGGCGCGGGTTTTTCGCCTTTCGGTTTCGTTTGGTGTTTTACGCCCGATTCTCCTCCGCGGAAAGCCTCAAAACGCCGAGCTTCAAATCGCCTCTTCCGATATTTTCATATGAAGCTTCGATCTTGCCTTCCGAAATCAGCCATTCCACAGTGTCGCGGATCGTTTCATCAAACGGGCGGCATTTATAGCCTAAATCCCGCACAGCCTTTGAGCAGTCAAAGTCATTGTTCCGCGCGAGGTTATGTATCGAAAATGTCGTCAGGATCGCGGGTTTTCCCGTTATTTTACTTGCGGCTTCCGCGATGCGCGCCATGAAACGCGCGAGGGGTATGGGCAGCATTATCTTGACTTCCGGGCTTTCGGCGTATTTGTGTATACTGTCGAACAATTCACGTATGGTCACAAAACAGTTGCTCAAAATATATCCTTCGCCCTTTTTCCCTTTTGTCGCGCAGGCGATCACGCCGTCCGCGAGATCGCGTACATCAACGGAATTAAGCTGCCGTTTATTCCGGCGGGCAATTTTCCCCGGGCGTAATCAGTAATAAATTGTGACACAAAGGAATATCCGTAATCATTCGGGCCGCATATGCCGCTCGGATAGATGACAGAGGCGTCCAATCCGTAGGTTTGTACCGCGTCAAGAACGATCTGCGTCGCCATAGCCTTCGTCTTCTGATAACATCCGGGCACGAGGTCCGGGTCAAGCCGTTCCGGTTCTTTGATCTTCGTGCCGTGAGGCAGTTCGGGAACAGCGCCTGTAGAACTGACGTACACCAGTTTTTTGACATTGTGCAGCAAACAAAGGTCTACAATGTTTTTCGTACCCGTGACATTGACGGCGCAAACTTTCTCATTCCAATCCGGAACGACTGTCACGAAACTCGCGGCGTGTAAAACGATCATGTCTTCGCCGGCCGGTACCGTAAAGAAACGCTCAAGCGAATCCGGATCGAGCAGATCGCCCGGTACGATCTCAACTCCGTCCGGGATCGATTTCGCCGCGGGATCGCCGTCTAAGACGAGCGCGCGTACTTTTTGGCCTTGGGCAATAAGTGAACGGGAGATATTACTCCCGAGAAATCCGGCCGCACCCGTTAAAAGATATGTTGTTTTATTCACTGCATGTATCCTCCTTAAAGTTTTAATGGCCCCATCATAAGCGTCCGGTGTTTAAGCTGTGTTTATTTATTGTTTGAGAAAAATTAATATAAAAACCGCGCGGTTTCCGCCCGCGCGCAGGTTTTTAATGATTTTTTTATTAAAAAAAGGAAAAATGTCCGCCGGCGTCGTATATGTGATTCAGGAAAAGAAAGGAATAGGTATCAATGCCTTGTCCGAGAGAAATAAGAGAAACCGCGGAGCGCGGGATGATCGGCCGGTTCGGTATCCTGTCCGCCGACTCCGCGGGCCGCGCCTTATATGAAGAACCTTGCTCAATACGGACCTGTTTCAGGCGGGATACCGACAGAATAATCCATTCCAAGGCTTTCCGCCGGCTCAAACACAAAACCCAGGTTTTTTTGCAGCCCGAAGGCGACCACTACCGCACCCGCCTTACGCACACCTTGGAAGTTGTAAGGCTGGCGCGCACCGTCGCATGCGCTCTGCGGCTGAACGAGGATTTGGCCGAGGCGACAGCGCTCGGGCATGATCTCGGTCACACGCCTTTCGGTCACGCGGGAGAACGCGCGCTTAATAAACTCATGCCGGGAGGTTTTTTCCACTATGAACAAAGCTTGCGTGTTGCGGACCATCTTGAAAGAGACGGGCGCGGCCTCAACCTTTGTTTTGAGACCCGCATGGGCATATTGAACCATACCCACGGGTCGCCGGAAGACTCGCGAGAGGCGACCGTGGTCCGGCTTTCGGACAGGATCGCCTATATAAACCATGATCTGGACGACGCCTTACGGGCCGGCATACTGACGGAAAACGACGTGCCGAAACTCATCAGGGAACGCTGCGGCAACCGCAACAGCCTGCGTATCAACTCAATTGTATCTGATTTGATCGAAAACAGCGCCGAAGGAGTAATATCCTTTTCCGACGAGATGCGCCGAGTCGTCGATCAATTTCATGAATTCATGTATGAAGCCGTTTACCGCAACCCGAAGGCCAAAGGAGAAGAAGATAAGGTGGACGGCATCATCGGCGGGATTTTTGAGCATTATGCCGGCGGCAAGGGCTCTCTGCCCGGCGAGTACGCAAAAATCAGCGAAACCGAAGGCCCGGAGCGCGCAGCCTGCGATTACGTTTCCGGCATGACGGATAAATACGCGATATTTCAATACGGTAATATTTTTATTCCGACGGCCTGGTCCGTCAGATAAGGCGGCGCCGGAGCGCTTTATCAATAACCCCCGAAAGAGATGATAACTCCTATGCCGTTTCCTACCGGCTTTCTTACGGATCTGATAGACAGAAACGATATCGAGGACGTCGTATCAGCTTACGTCAAACTCACAAAACGCACGGGCGCCAATATTTTCGGGCTGTGCCCCTTTCATAATGAAAAGACTCCTTCTTTTTCCGTAGTTCCCGATAAACATATCTTTCATTGTTTCGGCTGCGGAAAAGGCGGAAACGTCATCAACTTCATAATGGAGATCGAAAACCTTTCATATCCGGAGGCTGTGCGTTTTTTGGCAAAACGCGCCGGAATGAATATGCCTGACGATAAACCCGACGAGCAGAGCATGCGCCGAGAGAGCATTCTGAAACTGAACAAAGACGCCGCGAAATTCTTTCATGAACAGCTTGTTTCCCCCGGCGGCGCTCCCGCGAGGGCATATGTCGATAAACGCGGGATCTCGGCGGGATCGATCAAAACATTCGGGCTCGGTTATGCCCCCGACGCTTGGGACCGCCTCGTCTGCGCCATGAGAAACAAAGGCCGTTCCGACGAGGAGCTTTTGGACGCGGGATTAGCCAAACGAGGAAAAAAAGGCGCGGGAATCTATGACGCTTTCCGAAATCGGCTCATATTTCCGGTTATTGATATAAACGGCTCGGTCGTCGGTTTTTCCGGGCGCTTGCTCAGCGAGGGAGAACCCAAATATTTAAACAGCCCTGAAACTCCGGTATTCAACAAGAGCCGCAATCTGTTCGCGATGAATACAGCCAAAAAATCAAAAGACGACCATATCATCCTTACAGAGGGAAATATTGACGTCGTCACACTGCATCAGGCGGGTTTTGACTCCGCCGTGGCTTCTCTCGGAACTTCTCTCACGCCTGAACAGGCAAAGCTCATTTCCCGCTATACAAATCAGGTCATAATTGCTTTCGACAGCGACCCGGCCGGCGACGCCGCCACGGACAGGGCTATCAGGATTTTTAAGGACCTCGACGTCAGAGTCAGGGTACTGCGCCCGGCAGGCGCAAAGGACCCCGACGAATACATCAAAAAGAACGGGGCGGGCGCTTTTCGCAAAATGCTCGAGAATTCCGAAACACACGTGGAATACAAGCTGTTTTCAGCGCTCGGCAAATATGATATCAAGTCAGACGGCGGGAAAGTCGGTTTCCTGAAAGAGGCTTCGGATATTTTGGCCGAACTGCCGGGCAGCGTCGAGCGAGAGGTCTATGCTTCCCGCGCGGCGGAGATGGCCGGAGTGTCAAAAGCGGCTGTTGAATCCGAAGTTAAAAGGCGCCGATCGCAAAAACTCGGCAAAGCCGAAAAAGCGAGGGAGCGCGAAACTATGCATCCCGCGAGATTTACCTGGCCCGGCGCCGGAAAGATACGCTATTCAAACGCCCGCTCGGCGGCGGCGGAAGAAGGGCTCATCAGACTGCTCTGCTTGGAGCCTGCACTTTTTGAAGGACTCGAACTCCCGAAACCGGAAGACTTTTCGGCCCCGGAACTCAGGCACATATATTCTGAACTGACTGTGAGAAAACACCTCGGCGGCAAAGATATGATATCCGCTGCCGGCGAATACTTGTCTGCCGAGGAAACCGGGATACTGACCGCTTTGATGCAAAAACCGGAGGACCCTTTGAACATGCAAAAAGCCCTTACGGATTACGCGGAAATAATCAAAACAGAAAAAGAAAAATCCGACGGAGGCGCCGATTTAAGGACGATCGCGGCAAAATACAGAGAAAAAAAGGGATATGGGGGACAGGCATGACCGAAAACGACAACTTTTCAAACGAGCGGCCGGAAGCGCAGGAACATGACGGACAATTCGACGATTTTATTTCCGCTGAAGCTTTCGAACCGGATTTCTCAAAACCGGATAAGGAAAAAGAATACCCTGAAGACTGCGCCGACAGTCCGGACATCGAAGTTTCATATGATATCAGGGAAAATATCTCCGACGAAGATAACGAAGAAAAAACCGATGAGGAAAAAATCCACGAGCTTATTGAAAAAGGCAAAAAAACCGGGAAATTGACCTCAAAGGAACTTATGGACGTCTTGGAAGGCATGGTATTGGATCCGGAGCAGATAGACCGCTTTTATGACGCTCTCGAGGAACTCGGAATCGAAACCACGGGGGACGACTATCTGCCCCCCATCGACGAAGACGTTCTGCCCGCTCTTGAGGAACTCGAAGAAATCGAAGAAGTCACGGAGGAAGAGATAGAAGAGGTAACTGAAGCCATTGCCGAGACTTATTCGACCGACGACCCCGTCAGGATGTATCTGAAAGAGATCGGGAAAGTCAATCTTCTGACCCCCGAGGAAGAGATACAGCTCGCCATTCGAATGGCAGTCGGAGACGAGGACGCAAAACGCCGGATAGCGGAGGCAAATCTGCGTTTGGTCGTTTCCATCGCAAAACGTTACGTGGGCCGCGGCATGCTGTTTTTAGACCTCATACAGGAGGGAAATCTCGGTCTTATCAAGGCGGTCGAAAAATTTGACTACACCAAAGGATATAAATTTTCGACCTACGCCACATGGTGGATACGTCAGGCGATAACAAGAGCCATCGCCGATCAGGCCCGCACCATCCGCATTCCCGTTCATATGGTCGAAACCATTAACAAAGTCATCAGAGTCTCACGGCAGCTGCTTCAGGAACTGGGGCACGATCCGAGCGCGGAAGAAATCGCGGACGAAATGAACCTTCCCGTCGAAAAAGTGCGGGACATTCTGAAAATAGCCCAAGAGCCCGTTTCATTGGAAACTCCGATAGGCGAAGAGGAAGACAGCCATCTGGGCGACTTCATCCCGGACGAGGACGCTTCAGAGCCATCGGAGGCCGCGAGTTTTACACTCTTAAAAGAACAGCTGATGACAGTATTGTCAACGCTCACCGCCAGAGAAGAAAAAGTCCTGCGCCTGCGCTTCGGTATTGAAGACGGCCGCACCCGCACTCTTGAAGAGGTCGGAAAAGAGTTCAACGTGACCCGAGAACGTATACGGCAAATCGAGGCAAAAGCTCTCAGGAAACTGCGTCATCCCAGCAGAAGCAAAAAATTAAGGGATTTCTTGACCTGACCCGACGCAGGATATAAAGGTCAACGAGTCAACGCCGCCCATGATCATGAGATCACGGGCGGCGTTGTAATTATTGCGCTTTTCGGCTGACCGGCATCATACTTCGCCGGGTTTCCGTCTTATGATCACGCCTGTTCGATCACTGCTTTGAATTCTTTTTCATGTTTAAGGAAAACAGCGACCAAACCCGGGTCAAACTGCGTTCCGCTGCCGTTTTTGATCAGCTCTGCCGCTTCCTCGTGCGTTATCCTGCCCCTGTGCGGCCGGTCATTTACAAGCGCCTCATAAACGTCAACTATTGCCATGATCCTGCCCTGTAAAGGTATGCCCTCGCCTTTCAGCCCCAGCGGATACCCCGAACCGTCCCATCTCTCATGGTGGCTGCCGGCAAATGCTTCGGCGTGGTTCAACAATCCCTCATTATTGACGTTTTCTTTGATTTGCCGGATGATTTTTACACCGAAATCCGCGTGAGTTTTAAAGTCTTCGTATTCGACCGGGGTCAATTCCGCGGGCTTATTTATGAGGCTGTCATGTATCGCTATTTTTCCGACATCGTGCAAATTCGCTGACATAAGGAAAAGATCGACGTCCCAATTAATGACTTCACTCTTGTAATCCTCATTTTCGAGCAGCGCGTTGAGAAAAACTTTTAAAAAACTTTGAATAACGGCTGTGTGGCCCTTATCCGCACCTCCGCGGAGGTCAACTATATTCGCCACCATTTTTATGGTCGAGCGGAGCTTATCCACAGTTTCCGGATTGCCGAACGCGCCGTGGTGCGAGATCGACTTTATCTCGCGCGTATTGAATTCTTCCTCGTGCGTCAGAAAAACATCGCAGATCAGCGGATCAAAGTGCGTTCCCTCTCCTTCTTTTATTATCTTTATCGCTTCTTCATGGGAAAACGCCTTTTTATACGGGCGGTCGTTGGTAAGAGCGTCATATACGTCAACGATAGCCATCAATCTGCCCTGAAGCGGGATTTCATCGCCTTTAAGTCCGGAGGGATAGCCGGTTCCGTCCCATTTTTCATGGTGCGTGCCCGTCAGCACCTCGGCATACTGCAAAAACTCATTTTCTGTCGTGTTTTCCTCAATTCGCCTTATGATGTCCACACCGTAAAGCGTATGATTTTTCATTTCGTTAAACTCTTCATCGGTCAGCTTGCCGGGTTTCATCAATATGTCGTCTTTTATCGATATTTTACCGACGTCGTGAAGCTGTGAGGACATTATAAACAAATTGATATCCCAAGATGAAATCATATCGGAATACGAGCCGTGCTCCAACAAGAAATCCACAAGAAGGCTCAAATAATGCTGCGTTCTTTCGATGTGTCCTCCCGTAATACTGTCGCGGCATTCAACGAGTTCGGCTACAGTTTTAAGGATCGCGTTTTGCAGTTCAAGGACTGTTTTTGTCTTATGATCGACCTCACCCTCCAAATTCCGGCTGTAACTCAACAGTTCTATTTTCTGTTTTTCAAATTGTATGTGCAAATCTATGCGTTTTATCAGCAGTTCCCTTGAAAACGGCTTGGTAATATAATCCACCGCGCCGAGATTCAATCCCTCGACCTCGCTCTCGGGATCTATACGCGCGGTCAAAAATATCACGGGGATATGCGCGGTCTGCGCGTTGGCTTTCAGCTTTTTGATAACCTCATAGCCGTCCATAACGGGCATAGCCACATCCAAGAGTATCAGCGCCGGGGTCACTCTCTCGAGAATCATAAACAGTTTTTCTCCGGACGGAGCGGTAAAAATATTATACTTTTGGGAAAGAGCATTTTTCCCGACCGTCAGGTTTACTATGTCGTCGTCAACCATTATTACCGTTTCTCTGTCGTTATTCATTACCGTCTCCTTCCCCTCACAAGCATAAGACCGGATACCGACGCGAAACTCGCCGGCCGGCCGAATATATCGTAAACGCTGTGTGTTGCCTATTATATACGTCTGTGTTCATAAATTCAATACACTAAAGCCTTTGACTTTTTCACGCGCCGTTTCTGTCTTTTCACCGGATTTTTATGCATTACCCGGAATGAGCATATACGAATAATGCTTAGCCACAAAATCATTAATACACTCGGCGATCAGTTTATGTCCCGACGCGTTGGGATGTATCCCGTCGTCGCAAATGAACTCGCGGTAATCCTCCTGATAAAGAAAAGCCCTGCGGATGTCTATGAAATGCGCACCCATTTCATCGGCGATCTTGCCGATCACGCTTGAAAACCGCTCATGCCACCAGTAGATATGCGTAATGCTTCCGATAAATGAGAGTATACCTTTTTCCATCTTCGGGTCATCGCGGCAAATAAAACGGAAGTATCTGTCCGCATCGATCGGAGGAAGGTTAATCAGAACAGATAAAATGTCTTCCCTCCGAAGCCGCGCGACCAATTCGCGTATACCCTGCTCAAACCGCGCGAAGGACGTTTTACACTCATGAGCGGCATGCGGCTCCTCGGCGACTTCCGCCCAGTTGTAATCGCAGTCATTGCCGCCGAGTTCGATCGCAACAGCCTGCGGTTTGCTGACCAAAAGCTGCTGTTCCAACGCATCGCAAGCGGCGTCCAATGTTCGGCCCAAACCGGAGATATTGACCACTTCGGTTTTGAGTTTCGGTCGCATCAAATTGCAGAACGACTCACGTAAAAGCGAAAAACGCCCTTTTTCCTTATCAAACATTATACCTCTCGAAAGCGAATCTCCGAGTAAAAAGATTTGCATGATCATGACCGTCCTTTATTTATTTTAATTCAACTGTCCGAACCAAAATCCGCCACAACTCTCAAGACCTCTTCAAAATCGCTGTGGAGAAGGTGTTCGGCGACATTTCCCAGCATATCCCCTGTCGCTTCGGACCAATTTTTTTCCCTCAGCTCCGATACTATGTTTTTTGCTTCTTTCTTGTTCAACGCTTCGCAAGCCGCTTTGAGCTCCGCCAGTTTTTCAAAAAGGTGCGCCCGGTCCTCGTCCTCCGCGCCTTTGGCGGCGTTTTCCGCTTTTTTCGGCGTCAGTTCTTTGAGCAATTCACGCAAGGAGCTCAGAAAAGCGGGTGTATGCTCTGTAATCACGCCCGTATCGCCGGCACGGCCGGCCTCTTCCAATTTCATCGCCGAAGAGGACATCTCCGATCTTCCGATATTCGCGAGCGCGCTTTTCATTCCGTGGGCGTTGATGGTATATGTCCGCAGGTCATCTTCCCCTAAAGCGCCGCCTTTTTTGATCAAATCGTCCAAAACGGCGAGAGACTTCGACGCGTCCCGCACGAATATCTCCGCAAACCGCGGATCGAGCGCCGGCGTTTGCTTTAAAGCTCCGCCGGCGTCCCCCTGCGGTTTCCCGGCTTCTTTTTCCCGCTTTCCGGCCTTCGCCGCCTCAATTACTTCCGGGGGTTGTTTGTCGCGCACGTATTTGTTTAAAACGGCGTTCAACTGGCGGATATCTATAGGCTTTGATATGAAATCGCTGAAGCCGTTCGCCAAAAATATCTCCGCTTGACCTGCCACGGCGTTCGCCGTAAGCGCCACTATTATGTGTTCGTAGCCCATGTCCCTTATTATTTTCGTCGCTTCTATACCGTCCATTTTCGGCATCATATGATCCATGAACACAATGTCATACACATTGCCTTCCCTGATTTTTTCGATCGCGGCAAATCCGCTGTCGGCAGAATCGATCTTCAGTTCATACGGCATCATAAGTCCGGTCGCCACATAAATATTCGTTTCCACATCGTCCACTATCAAAACGCTGCCGTACGGCATGGGATCTCTGGTTATCTGCACCCGTTTCATTTGAGTGCTGTTGTTCATGCGGAATTGCTGCAGATTCTCGGCCAATTCCCGCCCGATCAACCCGGACGCCGGGCTGCCCTGCGGTATACGCACGGTGAATTCCGAGCCTTTGCCCGGCTCGCTTTTCACCGAGATCTCGCCGTTCATCATTTGTATCAGATTCCGGGTAATGCTCATGCCGAGCCCGGTCCCCTCCGTTGTGCGGTTTGCCTCCTGATTGAACCGGGAATACTCGTCAAACAATTTGCTTATTTGTTCTTCCGTCATCCCCTGCCCTGTGTCGCTGACGCCGATAACAAGCATAACGTCCGTTTCCGAAGCGCCGTCCTCGAACGGCTCGGCGCCGACAGACAGCCTAACCGTGCCCCGGGCAGTGTATTTAAAAGCGTTGGAAAGCAGATTATTCATTATTTGCTTAACGCGCAGTTCGTCTCCGGTCAAAACAGACGGCATATTCTCGTCGACAGACAGCTCAAATTCTATCGGTTTGCTGCCGATGCGCATCATATTCAGCTGGGCCGTATCGTTGATAAGGCTCGCCGCCTCATAATCGGTCACGATAAGTTCAAGCTTTCCTGCTTCGATCTTGGACAGATCGAGTATGTCGTTTATGATCCCGAGCAGGAGGTCGCCCGAGCTGTATATTTTGTCGAGCGACTCCTTTGTTTCCCTGTCAAGCGACTCGTCTTGCAGCCGTATCTCCGTGATGCCCAAGATAGCGTTCATCGGAGTGCGTATCTCATGGCTCATATTGCTCAAAAACTCGCTCTTGGCGCGATTGGCGGCCTTGGCTTCTTCCACGGCTTCAATCAACTGGCGGTCGCGCTCTATAAGCTCTTTTTCCCGCTCTCGGATCTCTGTCATATCAAAGACATAGGCAACAACGGCAAAAGTTTTCTCATACGGTATCCTTTTGAATTCCACGTTCAGTATCTTCGTCAGATCGCCCATGACAAGCTCAGTCTCAAATCTCGCCCAGCCTTCCTTGGCGGCGGTCATGAGTCTTTCCGCAAGCGATATGGAAACCCGTCCGTCCGATTGATATTCCGGAATACTTTTCGTCATGCGTTCGATAAAGCCGGTCAGCAGTTCTTCTTTTGTCGAAAATCCCATGAACTCGTAGGCCGCAGGGTTACAGTCAACAACTTTAAAACTGTTGTCAAAAAGGATATTCATATGGGGATTTGCTCCGAACATGGCATCCACGGTCTGTTTTGCCGCCTCAAGCGCGTGGACCCCGGCTTCGGCCTTTTCAAGAGCGATCTCCAATTCCTTCCTCAGCCGTATCGTTTCAGTAATGTCGTCGATGCTTCCCACGACCCCGGATATATTGCCGGCTTCATCTCGTATGGGATTGGTATGCAGGCTGAACATTTTGCCGTCAAGCTCGGATATCCAGTCCTGAGGACCTTTGTCAAGCGTTGCTCTGACGTGTTCCGAAAGTTCGAAACCGACGTATTTCTCTTGCGCGGCCTCTAATTTTTTGCCCGTCAAGGAGTCGGACGAGAGGTCGATCTCTTTAAGATACAGCCCATCGAAAAGCGTGATAGTGTTGTCCGTATCCACGCTCCATATAACGCCCGCGTAATTGCGGAGCACCGCCGCCATTTCAGCCGCCGAAGCGTGTATTTTTAAAGTCATCTCATTGCGCAAAAGAGCGTTGGCTATCACCATACCGCCGGAGCGCAGCACTGATTCCTCATTCTCCGAAAACAGTCTCTCACCGTGGCAGTCGGCGAAAGAGACGAAACCCCAAAACAGCTCCTGCAACAAAATGGGAACAAGCAAAACAGACGATACGCCCTGTTTTTCCAACAATGCCCTCTCAGGCCCCGTCATATCCTTAATACTCCCGTTGACGCAGTTTCCCCTTGCCAGCATTCCTTCCCACATCGGCATGTATTCGTCGTAAGAAATGCTTGTTGAGTTTGTTTTGTCTTGCCGCGGGCCGGAAGTTTTTGACCACTCGAACTGACGGACGCAATACCGTTTGCCGCTCTCGGCGTCGACGCGGTTTTTCCAAATGCTCAAGCGGTCCGCGTCCGCCGGTCCGGCTAACATCTCCATGCATCGCAGCAGATTCTCGGCAAACACGTCTGTTTCCGATTGCAGCAGTATTTCGGCCGCGCCGTTAACTGTATTTAAGAGGTTGTCCTTCAACTCAAGTTCGCTGGTCCTCTCTTTGACTGTTTTGTCAAGGCTGAGGTTGAGTCTTCTGTTTCTGATCAGAAAGAATACTGTCAGAAGAAGCAAAACAGACAAAAAGCCGGCGACGGACATTGACAATACCGCTCTTTGGCGGGCAATGTTTTTGGCGTAGTCATATCCGCGGCTTGTCCAGTTATCCGCGATCTCTGTCAGATCGACAAACGACTGGGTCTTGTTTATCACGGAACACAATATCGCTTCGTCTTTATTGAAGCCGAAATATGAATACATCGGCGCCCCAAATCTGATGTTTATCTTAAAGCCCGGTTTTTCCCGGAAATTCTGCTGCATAAGCAGCAGATAATCGGAGCCCATCAAAAGATCGATTTCCCCCGCCTCCAAGGCGTCCAGCACGTCGATCTGGCTGTCATACGGGATAAGGTTATCATTTTCGGGAAACCATTCTCTGTATTTATCTTCAAAGGCGGACTTATTGATCGTTCCGACGCGGGTCCTGACCACTTGATAACTCGCGATACTCGGATGCTCATATTTGGAAAGCAAGGCATAATACGAGGAAGCGTAAGGAGTTTCCGTCCACAGGAAGCTGCCTTTGCGCTCATCGGAATACAAAAGCTGCGAAACTAAGGACGCTTTTCCTGTCCTCAGCATTTCAAGCACTTCCGACCAAGGAGTGTTCTCGTCCGTCACGACCTCGAACTCTATGCCGGTGAGCCGGCTGATCTCCTCAATGACGTCGACGGCTATGCCGTGAAATTCCTTTGCTGTTGTGTCATAAAAACAAATCGGATAGTTATCTTGCTCGAGAGCGATCTTAACCGTGGCGTTCCGCCGTATCAAATCGTTCAGGTATTCCGACTCTTCTTCGGTCAGCGATTTGTTCAGCTTATACCGCGCGTATTCTTTGTTGCCTTTTTTATACAAATCATACAGCGTATCGATTCCGCCGGCCGACAAGAATTTATTCACGACGTCTATGATCGGCTCAAGCTCCGGATTTGCCGTGGTAAGAGAAACCGATGTGTATACCAGCGGGAAGAATTCCTTTGAATCGATAAAGCCGTAGTCATCAAATATCGGGTCTATCACGCCCTCTGAAATGAAAACGTCGATCTCGCCTGTTTTCAGCATATCGGCAGCGGCGTCGAAACTCTCGACATCAACCACCGTGAATATCAACTCGGGATAATACTGCATCACATGTTCTGTGTCAATGGTTCCTGTGAGCGAGCCGACCTTTAGCCCGTTTATATCTCTTTCCGTCAGTATTTCGAACTTTCCCGCGTATGTAAATATCCGAAGCGAGCGCTCCGCGATAGGATATGTCATAAAATACCGGAGCATTCGCTCGGGAGTCGGAGTCAAATCTCCCGTGAAGTCCGTTTCCATGCTGTCGATACCGTTTTTAAGAGTCTCCCAATCTTGAAGCTCGAGCGAGAATTCGATGCCGAAAAGCCCGGTAAGCAGCTTGCAAAATTCGGCGGCAAATCCCGAAACAGTCCCGTCTTTGAGTTCAAACGCCTCCGTCTCACGCATTTGTCCGTAAATGAATTTATCTACGGAGCTTTTAAGCGCCTCTATCGCGTCTATCTCATTCTGCGTCACATAGGGTATGTCGCTGTAATACAGGGCTGAACTTGCGGCTGCGCTCGCTTTGGCCGCCGGATCGCCGGCAGGTATTATAAGCGAAAAAAACAACGCCGAAGCAACAAAGACTGACAAAGCTTTTTTATTGGTCGACACTCCGGAAGCCTCCTTTGTGAATCTGACAACAGTTTCCGGAGCATAAGCCGCCGCTCCGGATAATCATTCTTTATTTATATAAGTATATTCTTTTGCTTGCCGGTCTGCAAGATTTTTATTTAAAGCCGGGTTTTATTCCTTCCGGCCCGCTGTTGTCGGCATATAACCGGCCGATTTGGTTGCTTTTCCCGAAAACCCGGTTTATATTTATAGCGGCGGTCATCTGTTCGATCAAATAATGAAAGGAAGTTATACTAATGGCGGAACCGAAATTTATTGAACTCATGAGGGAAGAAACGCCCGAGGTCAACAGCGCGTTTCGCGGGCTCGTCACTGCTCTGGAAGAAAGCGGCGGTCTGGATTCGAAGACTTTTCAACTTGTTTATCTCGGCATCAAGGCGTCAAAAGGTGAAGTCAACTCGGCAGCCGCTCACGCCGGCATGGCAAAAAAAGCGGGCGCAACGCGCGAGGAAGTACGCGGCGCTGTGATGATAAGCCTTATGACGGACGGCGTTGACGGGATAGCGTCATGCCTCGAAGCCGTACTCGACTCATACGACAAAACATAAAAAGCGGCAAAGGGGTGATCCGCATGAATGAAGTATTAAAAACAATAAAAGAGCGCTTTTCCTGCCGGGATTTTACCGGCGAACCGCTTACCGACGATATGATCAAACAAATAGCGGACGCGGCTTTGGCGGCGCCCAGCGCAAGAAACCTTATGCCCTGGCAGGTGATCATCGTCACTGACAAGTCGCTCATAGACGAAACAGATGACGAAGGCGTCAGGATCATGGCCTCCGATCCGCAGGACAAGTATGATTTCAACCGAATCAGTTCGCGCGGCGGCAGGATGCTCTATAACGCGCCGTGCATGGTGATCATATCGGCGGACCCCGGCGTTTCGGGTTACGTTCCGATCGACTGCGGCATACTCGCCGAAAACATCGCGCTCGCCGCCGCGTCGCTCGGGCTCGGCAGCGTAATATGCGGCTTGGCGGCCGTTCCGCTTAACGGTCCCCGCGGGGCGGAATTAAAAAAGCGCCTCCGGTTTCCGGCCGGACATGAATTCGTGATATCGGTCTTGGTCGGAACGGCAAAAAGCAAAACAGCCCCTCACGAACCCGATCCCGGGAAAATAACATATATCTGAACCCCTGTCACGCGCCCTTATCACGCGCCGAAACGGCATCCCGCGCAGCAGGCTCCGCGGTTCGGGCATTCGGCGGCTTGCGTATTTTTTATGTAAGCCGGCGAATTCCTGTATACGGTTTCAAGTTCAAACGAACCGCAGTCGGGACACGGGATACGTTTGAGGGTCTTGTCATCCATCGAAGCTGAGATATTATACTCTTTGTCGCAAACCGGACAGTGCAGATCATAGAAAGGCACGGTGTTTTCCCCCTCTGTTTAAAAGCATTATGATCATTATATAATATTTCGGAGCAAACCGGCAAACCGGTCTTGAAAATAAAAACAAATGATGCTAAAATGCAGCCAAGCGGAAATTCTTTGTTCAATTTCTAACACAGAAAGGATGTAAAATATTAATGAGTTACAAAGTAGTCAGGAGAGCTGAAGCTACGCGCTATGAGGTCCCCAACCATTTTGACGTCAGGACCACCAGACTTTGCAATCCGGACGACGTCAACGACGGCGCCATTGTTCTCGGCCTGTCCCACTTCCTTCCGGGCGGCGGCGCCAACGTTTCTCCCGCTAAAATGGAGACGGTCTATTACATGATCTCGGGTGAAATGACCATTGAGCTTTATGACGATAACGACAAGATAGAAAAGTTCGTACTTACCGCCGGCGACGCGGTACACTTCGGAAAAGGCACCAAGCGCAGCTGTGTTAACACGGGACATGAAGCGGCCAAAATGTTAGTCGTTCAGTCCCATCCCCTGTCCTGATCACCGGGCTTAACCCGCGTCTTTTCAACCGGCCCGCCGCTTTTTATATGCCGCTCGGCGTATTTTAAGCGGCGGGTCGTTATCAGTTGAAGGTTTTTCCTTTTATATTAAACAATTCGTTTATGCCTTGAAGCAGCTTCGAATTCTCGGCGGAGGTCAGACAGGGATCGCGCTTTAAGGTCCGTTCCGCTTCCGTCCGGGCCAAATCGAGTATCCTTACGTCCGAACACAGGTCGGCGATCCGCATGTCGGGCAAACCGTGCTGGCGCGAGCCGAAAAAATCACCCGGGCCGCGCAGCCGCAGATCCTCTTCGCTTATTTTAAATCCGTCGGACGTTTCGCACATGATCTTCAGTCTTTTTCGGGCTTCTTTGCTTTCCGGATCGGATATGAGAACGCAATAAGACTCCGAATCGCCCCTGCCCACGCGGCCGCGCAGCTGATGGAGTTGGGAAAGCCCGAATCTTTCGGCGTTTTCAATTATCATGAGCGCCGCGTTGGGAACGTCGATACCCACTTCGATCACGGTGGTGGACACAAGTATGTCAATTTCCCCGGACGAAAAAGCGGCCATAACGGCGTCTTTATCCTTCGGTTTCATCCTGCCGTGAACACAGGCTACCGCCAGATCCGGAAACTCTTTTTTCAGTTCCCGCGCATGCTCCTCGGCGGAGCGAAGTTCGATCTCCGCGTCTTCGTTTTCCTCCACCGCCGGGCATACCGCGAAGACTTGACGGCCCTGCGAAACGAGCTTCCGGACAAAGCCATAAAGTCTCGCGCGCAATTCTTCGTTTATCGTGAATGTCTTGACCGCTTTGCGCCCCGGCGGCATCTCGTCCAGAACGGAAACGTCAAGGTCCCCGTATATCACAAGAGCAAGGGTCCTCGGTATCGGCGTGGCGGACATAACGAGCACATGCGGGTTTTGGCCCTTGCCGCTCAAAGCGCCGCGCTGACCGACGCCGAAACGATGCTGCTCATCCGTAATGACAAGGCCGAGAGACGGAAAGATCGCGTCCTCGCTCAACAGCGCGTGCGTTCCGACAACAAGATCGAACTCGCCCGAGGCGACAGCGTCTTTGGTTTCTTTTTTTTGCTTTGCCGTCATTGAGCCCGTGAGCTTGCAGGCCCTGACTCCGAACGGCGACAAAAAACCGAGAAGCGTTTTGAAATGCTGAGCGGCAAGCACTTCGGTCGGCGCCATGAAAGCGCTCTGCAAGCCGTTTTTATATGAGAGCCAAATACAGGCCGCGGCCGCCAAAGTCTTACCGGAACCGACGTCGCCCTGTATCATCCTGTTCATGAGTTTCCCGGAGCACATGTCGAGTTCAGCCGCTTTTATCGCCCTCATCTGAGCTCCTGTCGGCGAGAAAGGAAGCGAAGCGTAAAACTCATCCGGATCCGAGCGGCGCAGTTTTATCCCGCTTGCTTTCCGGCGCTCGCCGCCGCGCAGTCCGAGAGCGCAGGCGAGCACGAACAGTTCCTCAAATATAAGCCGCCTGCGGGCAAAATCAAGCGAATTCGGATCAGCCGGAAAATGGATGTTTTCATAAGCGAATACCGCTTCCGCGAGTTTATTTTCGGCTCTGACCGCATCCGGCAGTATGTCCGGTATGCCGGAGCCGCACATATCCAATCCCCGCCGCATGAGATTCATAAATACCCGGCCGGATATTCCGGAGGTCAGCCGGTAGACCGGCACGATGCGCCCCGTCACATCGCTTTGCTTATCCTCCGGTTCAAACACCGGATTTGTCATGGTCTTCAGCGAAAGCGCGCCTGCGACTTTACCGTAAAATATATACCTTGCGCCCGGTTTGAGTTGGTCTTTGATATATTTTCGGTTAAAAAAAATTATATCTATCGTTCCCGTGTCATCCGCCGCCCTCAGCTTAACAAACTCAAGCCCCCTGCGGCTGCGGGCGAAAACGGGAGCCCCCGTGACGGTCGCCTTGACACAAACAGTTTCATCCGGCTCTGTCTCCGCAACGGTTTTTATGACGGTCCTGTCCTCATAGGCCCGCGGAAAGTGCCGAATAAGGTCGAATAAAGTCTGAACGCCGAGCTTTTCAAGCAGCTTCGCGCGTTTTTCTCCTATGCCTTTTATGTATCGCACTTCCGAATTGAGATCGGCCACTATCAAGCCTCCGAAAAAAACATGAATTGAAAAATGACCGGGAAAAAGGTATAATCGCGGGGGCGGAGGTGGAGCGATTGCTGACTGTGATACTCATCGGCGGAAACAGCAGACGCATGGGACGGGACAAGGCCCTTTTGCCGTTTGAGGGAGGCACTTTCATATCATCCCTGACGGAAAGATACAAGACCTTGGGCAATGTTGCCGTTTCCGTGGACATTGCCGGAAGGTTCGACTGCGAAGGTGCCGTTGAACTGGTCGATAAGTTTCCGGGCAAAGGCCCTCTCAACGGGCTGTATTCCGCGTTTTCCGAAACAGACGAGGAATATGTTTTTCTGACCGCGACGGATATCCCTTTCGGAGACGCCGGGCTTGCCGAATATCTCGCTCACGGGCTGAACGGTTATGACGCCTGCGTGATAAGAAGGGCAAACGGTTATGTCGAGCCTCTTTTCGCCGCGTATTCCCGAAGCTGCTTTAATGAAGTCAGAGATTTTCTGACGCACGACAAACGCGCCGCCCGGGAACTGCTCGAGGCGCTGAATGTCCGTTATATCGACGAAAGCTTGCTCTGCAGGTGGGATATAAACAAGATTCTTCTCAATGTAAACACCCCGGAGGATTACCGGGCTGTTACGGAGGATTAAGAAAGAAGCGGCCGCCGGCCGCTTCTTTCTTAATCCTGCAATTTACTGCCCGCAAGATTCATATACTCGTCATAAGTCACTTGCCTGTCTGTTATGCCGTCGTCGGTCACTTCGATTATGCGGTTCGCAGTTGATTGGGTAAGCTGGTGGTCGTGGCTCGTGAAAATTATGTTAAAAGGGAAAGCCTCCATGCCGTTGTTTAAAGCGGCGATACTCTCCAGATCGAGATGGTTCGCCGGCTGATCGAAAAGCAGCACGTTAGCGCCGGACAGCATCATTTTTGAAAGCATGCAGCGCACTCTCTCACCTCCGGAGAGAACTGAAACGCTTTTATACACGTCGTCGCCGGAAAACAGCATGCGGCCCAAAAAAGTCCGCAAATAACTCTCCCTTTTATCAGCGGAAAACTGGCGCATCCAGTCTATCAGGTTATAGTCGCAGCCGTCGAAAAAACTGTTGTGGTCTTTCGGAAAATAAGCAAGCGAGGTAGATACTCCCCATTTCACGACGCCGTCGTCAGGTTCCGTCTCACCGGCTAAGATATCAAAAAGCGCGGTCACGGCGATCTCATTTTTGCCGATGATCGCGATCTTGTCTTCTTTTCCCATAATAAAACTGACGCCGGTCAAGACCTTGACGCCGTCTATTGTTATTGAAACGTCATTTACGGAAAGCCTGTCCTTGCCCGGTTCCCTGTCGGCTTTGAAGCCCACCCACGGATATCGCCTCGAGGACGCGGGAAGTTCTTCAACGCTGATTTTTTCGAGCAGTTTTTTACGGCTCGTGGCCTGCCGGGATTTTGATTTGTTAGCCGAAAAACGGGCGATAAAGCTTTGAAGCTCGGCGATCTTCTGCTCCGCTTTTTTGTTTTGGTCTTTTATCAGTCTTTGTATCAGCTGACTCGATTCATACCAGAAGTCATAGTTACCGACATACATTTTTATCTTGCCGAAATCGATGTCGACTATATGAGTGCAGACCGTGTTCAGAAAATACCGGTCGTGGCTTACAACAAGAACCGTTCCGTCGTAATCGAGCAGAAAATCCTCAAGCCACACGACAGAGGCGAGGTCCAAGTTATTGGTGGGCTCGTCCAAGAGTATAATATCCGGATGCCCGAAAAGCGCCTGAGCAAGCAACACCTTTACTTTCTGCGCGGAATCGGTTTCAGACATTTTGCGCTCATGCAGATCGGTGTCGACGCCGAGTCCCTGAAGTATCTTGGAGGCGTCGGATTCCGCTTCCCATCCGCCCAATTCCGCGTATTCCTCCTCAAGTTCTGCCGCGCGTATGCCGTCCTCGTCGGTAAAATCGGCTTTTTCATATACGGCGTCTTTTTCCCGCCCGCAGTCATACAGGCGTTTGTTGCCCATGATAACGGTTTCGATGACGCCGTATTCGTCAAACATGTCCCGGTTTTGCCTGAGTACGGACATGCGGCATTTCGGTTCGACGTACACATGCCCGCCGGACGACTCCGTCTCCCCGGAGAGTATTTTGAGAAAAGTGGATTTTCCGGCGCCGTTGGCGCCGATAATACCGTAGCAATTGCCGGCCGAAAACCGCAGATCGACGCGGTCAAAGAGTTTTTGTCCCCCGAATCGGAGCGACAGATTTTCAACAGTGATCATCGCAATCTCCCATGTCTGTTAATTCTGCTCCAATATAAGGCTTCCGACGCGCATGTCGCCGGAAGCCTTATATCGTTTTTTTATCGCCCTATCCCAAGCGGGCCATCAATTCTTCCGCGGCGGCTGTCGTATTTTTCAGCGATTCGCGGTACTGTTCAATCAAATCGGTATTAACGATCCCGTCCTTCAGCTCCGTCATCAATACGGAACTGATTTCAAAAAGAGAGGTCAAGGCAAGGTTTCCCGCAATGCCTTTGATGCTGTGCATTACGGCGGACGCCTGCTCGTTGTTGTTGTCCGCGAGCGCCTCTTCAAAGGCAGCCGGCTCTTTGCTCGAAACGAACAGGTTCAGCATTCGCTTGTAAAGCCCCTTGTTTCCCTGTAAACGCCCGAGTCCGGTTTCCTCATCGATGTAGTTTGCCATTTTCTTCCCTCCCGTTGTTTTTGTATTTTGATTATATCAAATAATCAATCGCCCGGCAATTACATTTTTACAAACGAACAGTCAATCAAATTCCGACTCCAATACGATATCGGCGTTTTCTTCAATGCGGAATTTCGAAAAATACGCGTCTTCGGCAGGCATCCACTTATTGACAAACAGATCATATTTTTCGCTTTCTCTCTGTTTGAGTCTTAAAAGCCGCAGCTCCCGCGGAGCTTTCATAAAAATGCGAAGGTCGTAGTATCCCGCCAGATCCGGGTGATGGCTGTATGCGCCTTCAACGATGTTCAGCCCGGCAGGGCTTATCGTTACCGAAGGCAAAAAGTCACAAGTCTCGCACGAATACGCGCGGTACGTCACCGTCTCTCCGGCCGCCGCGGGAATAATGACTTCCCTTAAAAGCCGCTCCCTGTCCATGTTCCCGCCTGTTTCCGCGAGCCTTTCAGGAGTTTTCAGCTCCTTTGTGAGATAAAAATCATCACACCGAAATATATTGCCGTTAAAGCGCTCGGTCAGGCTTCGCGCCAAAGAGCTTTTGCCGGTGCAGCAGCCTCCGTCGACAGCGACCGTGACCGGTTTTCCGTCCCGGTTGATAAGATTCAGTATCAGCTCAAATACAATGCCGGTCATACAAACGCTCCTTTTCAGCCTCGATCGCGGCGGCGGCCCCGTTAATTGACATTAACGGATATTTATGATAGTTTATCAAACAGTATTATTGCGGTTTTTATTCAGTTTATCACATAAACGGGAATACGTAAAGGAGCCGTCATGCCGAGAGAAGTGTTTTTACCGGGAGATATAATGCTGCCCCGAAACGCCGACATGAGCAAATGGAGCGTAATTGCCTGCGACCAATTCTCCTCGCAGCCGGAATACTGGCAAAAAGCTGAGTCGACAGTCGGAAAATCGATTTCGACCCTTCGTTTGATGCTTCCGGAAGCGTATTTGGAAACGAGAGACCCGGAAGAGGAGATAATAAAAATCAATGCGAACATGAAAGAATACATCGGCTCCGGAGTATTTGAAACCCTTTCGGACTCATATATCTACATTGAGCGAAGACTGTCGGGCGGTAAAGTAAGAAAAGGCATTTTGGGGCTTTTGGACTTGGAGCAATACGATTTCAAGCCCGGGGCTCCCGCGGCCGTGCGGCCGACTGAGGCGACGGTGGAGGACAGGCTTCCCCCCAGGGTAAAAATACGCGAACGCGCCGCGCTTGAAATGCCTCATATCGTGATCTTTATAAACGATCCCTGTCAACGGGTCATTGAGCCGCTTGCCGAAATGAAGGACACTCTGCCCGAGCTGTATGATTTTGAGCTCATGCAGGGCGGCGGCGGGATAACGGGCCGGCGGGTCTTCGGTCGCGACGCTTTATCTTTGCGCGAAAGGCTCTCGGAAGCGGAGATTGCGCTTTCTCTCCCGGGCGCGGCGGCGCCCTTCTTATACGCCGTGGGCGACGGCAACCACAGTCTCGCGGCCGCCAAGCTGTATTATGAGAGCATAAAAAAATCGCTCGGCTCTGATGACGGCCCGCATCCGGCTCGGTATTGTCTCGCGGAGCTTGTTAATCTGCACGACGATTCGGTGGAATTTGAAGCGATACACAGGGTAATGTTCAATACGGATACCGCCGCTTTCCCGGAAGAGGTCTCAAAATTCACGCAGGACCTCAAAAAGGCTGCGGGCGACGGACCGGAGATTCGAATGATCTCCGCTTCAGGCTCCGTGCCGATCTGCGCGAATTGGCCGTCGTCCGGGGAAATGATCGCGGCGATCCAAAAGTTTTGCGACGACTATGTTTCAAAACACGGCGGCAAGATCGACTTTATCCACGGCGACGCCGCCGCTTTGGATATGGCGAAGCGCCCCGGTTGCGCCGCGGTCATCCTTCCGAAACCGGAAAAAAGCGAACTCTATCCGTCGATCGCAAAGAGCGGGGTTTTCCCGAAGAAAAGCTTTTCGATAGGTCACGCCGAGGATAAGCGCTACTACCTTGAGTGCAGGAGAATAAATGAATAACAAAGACACGGTCTCGATTTGGAGCAGGGATTTCATTCTGCTGCTCATAATCAACGGCACATGCGGCCTCAGCTTTCAGATCCTTGCGCCGAATTTGCCCGTTTACGCGCGGCAAATAGGGTTTTCCGAAAGCCTTATCGGGGTTCTGGTGGCTTCTTTGGCTTTCGGCGCGCTTTTGTCGCGCCCTTTCGCCGGTCCGATGGCCGACACGATGAATCGCAAAAAAATATGCGTTATTTCCATGCTTATGACCTCGGTGGCAGTTATTTCTCTTGAATTTGCGTCAATTCCGCCGGTTTTGATAGGCATACGCTTTTTTCACGGCATACTTTTCGGCCTGAACACCACCGTGACCTTGACCATGGCGTCCGCCGTCACTCCCGAGAGTAAAATGGGGCGCGGCGTCGGTATTTTCGGCATAACCGGCATAGGGGCCCAAGCGATAGCTCCGGCAATAGGAATAGCCGTTGTGAACCGCTGGGGCTTTCCCGTCCTCTTCCTTATCACCGCCGGCATCTCGGCGCTCGCCGCCTCGCTTGTGCCTGTCCTATCGAAAAATACCGCCGGCCTGAAAAACGGCGCGGATAACGGCGGCGGAAGGAAATTCTCGATCAAAAACATCGCGGCTCCCGATGTGATAGGCTTTGCCTGTATAGCCATGTTCTTTACCGGAGTCACAAGTTCGGTTACAAATTTCATGGTTTTATACGGCTTGGAAAAAGGAATAACAAACGTGGGCTTCTATTTCACCGTATTTGCCTTGGTCCTGATAGCGACGCGAATCTACAGCGGCACCCTCACAGACCGCTATTCCTTCCGCTTGATCCTCTATCCCTGCTGCGTCTGCTGCGCCTCCGCGCTGATCGTTATCAGCTTTGCAAATTCATTTCCCGTACTCGCGGTCGCCGCCGTGCTTATGGGAACGGGTTACGGCATTTCGACGCCTACCGTGCAGACGGCCGCCATACGCGCCGTGGAACCCTCCCGGCGGGGAATCGCCGTCGCGACCGTCTTCGCCGGCACGGATCTGGCGCACTGCACCGCCCCCGTGCTCATGGGTATCGTGACGGAGAACGCCGGTTACAGCATCGGTTACAGAGCCATGTGCAGCTTGATGATTTTGACGGTCCCGGTAATTATTTTCACTGCCCGCAAAAAGAAAAAAGCCGGCGGAGCAACCTGAACGTATGAAAATCGGATTCGTAAGCTTGGATCATCTGCGGGATTGGACGGGCATAACACGCCTTATCGACCGCTTAGCTTCCGAAATGACCGCGAGGGGACACGAAGTTACCGTCATTGCGCTCGACAACAGAGATAGGCGCTCCTCAAAAATACCCGTGTCCGCTCTCGCGTATCCGCACAAGCTTATAGCGTTGGATCTCAGCGGCCCCGCCGGGCGCGGCGAAGCGAAAGAAAAGATAAAGGCGTCCGGATTGGACATATGCGCCGCATCCGTCGGAACCACTCTGGTCATGTACATGCCGCTGCTGTTTTCGGGGAGCGGCATCCCTTATATATTGGGAGAACCCGCCGACCCGCGTGTCTACACCTTCGAAAGATGGCAGCCCTATGAGCATTACGGGACGCTTTTTTCCGCCGACGCGTTTACAACGCTGCTGCCTCAATATCTCCCCTATTATCCGGAAGCGCTGCGAGAGCGCGCGGCGGTGATCGGCAATCCCGCGCCCGAGCCGGCCGATATCGATCTGTCAGCGCGCCGGGCCAAAACGACCCGCACGATAATATCGGCGGGGCGTTTCAACGAGGAGGATAAGCGCTTTTCTTTTTTACTGCGGGCCTTCGCCATGCTCTCCGGAGAATTTCCTGATTGGAGGCTCAAACTCGCGGGCGACGGACCGTATCGGGAATTCTATGACATAATGGCCGAGCAACTCGGCATTAAAAAACTCACGGATTTTACAGGCGCTCTTGACGACGTCGGCCCGCACTACGAAAGTGCGGACATTTTTTGTCTGCCGTCCTTTGAGGCGGAGGGCTTCCCGATGGTATTCCCTGAGGCCGCGGCCTATGCTCTGCCGCTGGTCGGCTACAGCTCCTGCGCGGCGTCCCGCGCGCTGATCGGCCCGGGCATGGGCGCTCTGGCGGCCGGTGATGACGGCAAAAACACACCGGAGGCTTTGGCCGGCGCTCTGCGCGAGCTGATGGAATTATCTCCCGAAGAGCGCGAGGCTGCGGGGCAAAACGCGCGTGAAACATTCCGGGCAAATTACGGCGGCAGCGTCATATTCGATATGTGGGAGCGGCTTTTCGTGAAAACGCTCGAGGAAACGAGAGTTTCCGGCAAAACCGCTTCGGAAAGGATCTTCTCAAACATGACAGACAAAGACATCAGCCGAAATTGGTCCGGTCTCGGGCCGGACGATCCGGTATGGACCAAAGAACTGCTCACCGCCGCCGCCGCCGAGATCTTAAAACGTGAGGACCCTTTAAAAGCGCCGGAGGAATCCGGGGCGGATCTTAAAACGGAAAATGTCCGGCTGCGCAGCGAAATCGCCCGGCTGCGGCTCGACTGCGGCGCTTTGGAGAAAAAATACGGCTCGCTTCTCGGACAGTTTCAGGCTTTGGCGGGAAAACGCGGAAAACGGTAGTTATATTTTCGACAACTATCCGGTATAATGATGCCGGTAAGTGTGAAAATGAGTTTGATATAAGGAGAACATATATGAACAGAGAAACAAGAAGAAAAACAAGCAAGGCGCGGCGCGCGGCTCTGTCCTTTTTGGTCGCCTCAGCGCTTGCCGCCGGCGGCTTGCCGAACTCCGCTGAGGCGATGCCGGTCGATCCGTCAATACCCGATTACGGTCTTCTGATTATCGGCGGCGGCGGCGGGGGAGGCCAATCCGGTTCCAGCGGCGGAGGCGGCGGAGGCGGCGCTTATGTCCAATATTCATATGCCGGAGGCGCCGACTATTACGAATTCGGCGGAGGCGGCGACGGCTCAGTTCCGGAGCAAGGCGGAAGTATAGGCGGCGGCGAAGGCGCATTCATGGGAGGCGCCGCAGGCATCGTAGGCCCCGGCAAGGGTACCGTTGACCACGGCGGCGGTGTGGATAACGCGAGCGGCGTAACCGGCGTCGCCCCCAAGAATTCCGGCTCAAAACCCGCCTGGCTGACGTCCGTTGCCGTTCAAGAGGGCTATGCCGGCAAATCTGATATCGGCGGCAACGGAGGCGACGCGGCTGTCGCGGCGAATGACAACGCGCCCTTTTTACCCCTGCTTGCCGTGTACGGCGGCAATGGCGGAGTAGGGTGGGCAGGTGAAGGAGGCAATGCGAAATTCGACGCCTCAAAGCTGGACGCTGAAAAAATCTTTTTGGGATATGGTTACATCTCACCTACGAACCCGGGCAAATCCGAGCTGATTGCCAAAACGCTTATCGTGAAAAAAGGGTATGAGTTTTGCCTTCGCCCCAATTCATCGGTCGAAATCGGTACATACGAGTTTGATATCAGCGGAGTCGGCAGCGACGGCGTCCTGCTGACCGTCATCGGCGGTGATCTCCCTTTGGCGGATATCAAGATCACGGGAACGAACGGCTTGGCCCCGGGCGAAACGATCACCTTGATCAGAATCGGGGCGCTGAATTTCGATGGCTTCACAGATTATGCGATATTATCTGAAGACGGGGGCGTGTTCTTGCTGAACGGCGACGGAACCGATCTCTCGGCAGAATATATAGGGGTCAGCATTGATCCGTCGGACGGCATATTTAAGCCGGCGAGCGAGGGCTATAGCGCGCTTTCCGTAAAAAAAGACTTTACCGTAACCAATAACAGCGCAAGTACGATTACCGGCGTATTTGACGCGAGCTTGGAATCGGGACTTGATTTCGAGGCAGAGTCTGTTCCGATAGAGGATCTGACAGCCGGCGGCGAATTCAAATTCAGCGTAAAACCCGTAACAGGCCTTAAAAAGGGCATATATGAAGATAATCTCATAATCAGTTTCGGAATGCTCGAAGATTTCGTTATCCCCCTGTCGTTCACCGTCAAGGCCGGAGGCGACATTCTGCCCCCGCCGGCCCCGCCCGGCCCTCCGCCGCCGGCCGATAAGATCACGCTGACGCCGAAGGACCTTGACTCCATGAAACAAAACGCAGTGAACGGCGTTATGACCTTGTTCGTATCCGGTGATTTGGACAAGCTTCAAATCGACGTGCCGCTGAGCTGGTTCATGGAAAATCTCGGCATGACCTTGCTTGTGTACAACGAAAGCCTCGGCCTCATGGCCATCACGAGCGAAAACATGCTTGAGCTTGCCGCCTTGTCCTATGAAGGCGAGGGCGGCGTCACGGTTGAGGTACGAGGGAAAGAACTCACTTTCCTGCCCGACACGATAATCTCATATCTGATGGAAAAAGGCAGTATAAAACTCTCCGTCACCTCAAACGGCAGCTCTCTTGATTGGTATGTCTACGATTCGCCGCTCATCCTCGGCGTGCCCGAGCAAGGGGCCGGCAATGAAACCGATCTTATAGTGTATAAACAGCTTCCGGACGGCGGCGAAAAGATCATTCCGCGCAGCGTCGCCCGCGACGGTTTGGTTTATGCTCTCGTCAATGACGAGGGCCGGTACGCCGTTAAGCAAAATCCCGTGAGCTTCGGCGACATTAACGGTCATTGGTCACAGGACGCGGCTCTTTTCATGGCGGCGCGCGGCATAATGAACGGCGTCGGAAACGGCCTGTTCGCGCCCGACAGCAATGTCACCCGCGCTCAGTACGTGACAATGCTGATGCGCATGACGGACTATAACATGACGGACTATGACCCGATGCCGTTTCCCGACCTCGAACCGGGAAGCTGGTATTACGAGAGCGTGTGCAAGGCCGCCGCTTCGGGCGCTGTCCGCGGAAACTCCGACGGGCTCTTTGAGCCGCACGAGGCCATCGACCGTCAGGAAATATTCGCGATAACCTATGAGGTCCTGACCGGATTTTATCTCATTTTCCCGGGTGACGGCGACGAGGACGCATTAGCCGGATTCAGCGACGCCTCAAGCGTCGCGCCGGAATACTTAAAGGCCGTGTCCGAGATCGTGAGAAACGGTTTGGCACAAGGGTCAAACGGCAGTCTCCGCCCTGAAGCTTACCTCAGCAGAGCCGAGGCGGCGCAGTTTTTGGCCAATGTCGTGCGCTGTATCGTACCGGATTACACCGAGTTTTTGAAAGACAATAAGTAAAAAAATAAACAAAAAACCTCCGGAGCCCGTTCGGTAAAGCGGGCTCCGGAGGTTTTTTCGCGACATGATCCGGTTATCGGCCGGGAGGGAGTTTTATTTCATCTGTTTTTCGCGCGAAGATGAATACAATCGCCATTCCGATAACGAGCCCGATGACGGCGCCCGTAACGGTCCTTACCAATGAGAGCAAAACCGGGGCGCGCGAATGGCAAAAGGTATTGACGACAGACGCCGTTCCGGGAGAGATCAAAACTGCAAACGGCCAAGCAAAGTCGCCGCGGCGGCGCAAAAACAAAACGAACGCGACGGCAAAGCAGGGCCATGAGACAAGAAACTCCGTTGTTCTGGGCCTTGCCGGCAATACATACTCAAGCCAATTACGAAACCGCTGCTCCAAAAGGCCGACGCCGACCATGCCGTCTCCCGTGCGGATAATAAAATACGCGATTCCGGCGCACAGCGCAATAACGAAGAAAAGGGCGACATATTTTTTATCTTTTATTATCCGCAAAACGCCTTCCTTTTTGTAAATCTTGAGATACAGGATAAGGGCGGCGTACAGCACCGGGGCAAACTGGCTGAGTTTAACTCCGCGAAAATTGTCGATCGCGAGCAGATACCGGGTCGACGACTGCAGCGCCGCCACGTAAAGCCCTCCGAGAAGGCATATCCCTATCGCCGCCGACAAGGCCGCCGCAAAGCGCAGACAAACTCTCCCTGCGCTCATGCCGCACACAGGAGCGAATTGCCGGGACAAATGCCAAAAAGCAAGGCAGGGAAATATTACGGAAGAAAGAAGCGACAAAACCCGAACGCCTGATCCGGGCGCTGTCAAAAGCATGACCGCGACGACTGCCGACAGGAGGCATAATAAAAACATCTCTTGTTTTTTCCCGGGTTTTAATAAGCTGCGCAGCAAAAAAAGCCCGGCCGCGACAATACCGAAGCCGCAGCCGATGAGTAAAACCGTATTCGGCGTATGATCCGGGAAAACGGAAAATCCGCCGCCGAGCGTCAGTCCCTGCGCCGCGATCCGAGCGGAGAGGTTTTGCAGGGTCTCGTTATAGACCTCAGCGTCGGTTATGACCTCACCTGTACGGGAATCGACAAAGGGCTCCAGCCAAATGACTCTGATATTTCGATCGGTGATCGCCCTGCAGAGGATGTTTTCGATCTCCCGGGCCCCGTCATAGCCCAAAACGGCGTATCGGGCCGCGTATTCCGGGATAAGCCTGAAAACGCGCACCAAGGGCACGGGAATATTGAATGAGGGCGCCGGGAAATTGTAGGGGACAAATCCGTCTATGGGTATGTGGCTGTATTGGTTTTCATCCTCGACAAGACCTGCCGTAACTCCGTCTGCGTATGCAAAAGTATGACCGGCGCCGAGCCACAGCTCCGGTCCGGGAATTGTTTTCCCGGGCACGAAAGGTATGACGAGCGGCAATTCACCTTCAATGAGCTCCAAACTCGCTTCCGGCATGACGACGATCGCGTTGGTATTGCGCGATTCGATTCGGATCCGGACAGAACAAAGCGCAAGAGCGCACACCGTTCCGGCAAGCAAAACGGCAAGCAGCGGTCTTAATTCATTTTTGCCCGATTTTTTTTTCATATCCGTGACATCCCGCCGGTCTCTCCCATCTTAAGCTTTGAGCCTCGTCCACAGCTCGTCTAACAGCGAAAGCGTTTCAGGCGGAAGATTTATGAAAAACTCGCAGCGGTCTGTTATCTCCCGGGACGGATACATTATTTCCCGGGACAGATCGTCAAGCTCTATTATGTCCCGGACCTCCGTGTTCGGGCTGGTATAGCCTATGTATTCGGCGTTTGCGAGAGAGGCGTCCGTCGAACACATGAAATTGATAAAAGCCTCCGCGTTTTCTCTGTTCTCGGCGCCCTTCAGTATGCACATGCAGTCGATGAATTTATTCGAGCCTTCCTTCGGGATAACAAATCTCAGGTCCGGATTGCTCTCCAGCATAGTCAGATAGTCTCCGGCGTAATAGACCCCGACAGATGCCTCGGCGCTTTCGAGCTTGTCATATACGGCGTCCATGACATATTGCTGCAGCAGAGGTTTTTGGGCCGCCAGCAAGTCAAACGCCTCATACAGCTCCGCCTCGTTCGTCGTGTTCTGCGAATGACCCAAGTACTTTAAAGCGATTCCGAAAGCGTCGCGGGAATTGTCTATCATAAGAATCATTCCGGAATATCTCTCGTCAAACAAGGCGCTCCAACTTGTGATCTCGTCGGCTATCATCGATTCGTTCCAGATAATGCCGACGGTCCCCCAAGTATACGGAACGCTGTATTCTCCCGTGGGGTCATAATCGATGAAGCGAAGATCCTCGTCGATGAGAGACAGATTGGGAATGTTGTCGAAATTGATTTTTTCCAGCATATCCTCTGAAATAAGGCGGCTTATCATATAGTCCGACGGGATGATGACGTCGTAGGAAACGCCGCCCTGTTTGAGAACGGAGTACAACTGCTCATTGCTCTCAAATGTGCGGTAGTTGACCGTTATTCCGGTCTCGGCCTTAAATTGGGTAAGCAAATCGGTGTCTATATATTCGCCCCAGTTATACACATTAACAACGCCGGCGTTTGCGGGCGGTTTTGCTCCGGATCGGCCGCAGCCGACTAAGACGGCAAAGAGGAATGCCGACAGTGATATCAAAGTGATTATTCTTTTCAATTCAGGTCTCCTTTTCTGTTTTTTTTCCGTGTTTTTCCTGTCTGATCTCCCTTATGTTTATTATGACCAAAAGCGTCAGCACCGTCGCGAACAGAAGCGTGGACACGGCGTTTATTTCCGGGCTCACCCGCTTTCGGGTCATGGCGTATATCGTCATGGAAAGAGTCTGCACCCTGCTGCCCGCCGTGAAATAGCTTATTACAAAGTCGTCTATCGACATTGTAAAAGCGATTATCAGTCCGTTTATTATTCCGGGCATGATTTCCGGGACGATCACTTTTATAAACCCGCGAAACCAAGTACAGCCGAGGTCCCGCGCGGCCTCGATAAGGTTTCTGTCGAGCCTGTAGAGCTTCGGCATGACCGAGAGTATCACATACGGTATATTAAAGCTTATGTGGGCGATCAAAAGGGTACCGAAGCCCAAATTAAACTTAAATATCGATCCGGCGAACACAAACAGCAAGCTCAGCGAAACGCCTGTTATTATATCCGCGTTGATAACGGGGATATTGTTCACGGTAAGCATGGGGGTCCGCAGCCTTCTTTTCATATTAAAAAATCCAATGGCCGCGAAAGTCCCGAAAACCGCGGAAAAAGCGGCGGCGAGAGCCGAAACCGCAAGCGTGGTGTACAGCGAACTCAAAATCAGCTCGTTTGAAAACAGCTTTTCGTACCATTCCAAGGTGAAGCCCGACCATACGCTGCGGCTCTTTGTGCTGTTGAAAGAAAAAATAATAAGTATGATGATCGGCAGATATAAGAAAATGAAAGTCAAGATCACAAGCGCCCTGCCGCCTACGCCGGTTTTTCGCCCGCTCACATTATCACCGCCCGGTCTTCGCCTTCTCCGAACCTGCTCATTACAGTCATGCACAAAACAACGATGACCATCATGACGAGAGATATGGCTGAACCGAGATGCGGATTATAGGCGTTTCCGAGAAACTGCATCTCGATCAGATCGCCGAGTAAAAGCGACGTGCCGCCGCCGAGCAGCTTTGAAATGATAAAAGTGGAAATGCTCGGCACAAACACCATGGTAATGCCCGATATGACGCCCGGCAGGCTCAGAGGGAAAATCACTTTTGAAAATACCTTTGCAGGGCTTGCCCCGAGGTCCAAAGCGGCTTCCACCACGCTTTGGTCTATTTTTATTATCACGGAGTGTATCGGCAGTATCATAAACGGAAGATAGTTGTATACCATGCCGAGAACGACCGCGCCCGAAGTGTTTATCATGCGAAAAAACTCGATGTTCGTTTTCAGGTCAAGGCCGAATACGCCGTTTAAAAAACCGTTTACGCCGTTTACTGCGGAAAACACGCCGATCGCCCTGAGAGCTTGGTTGATCAGCCCCGTGTTTTCGAGTATCGACATCCAAGCGTATGTACGCAGCAGAAAGTTGATCCACATCGGCAGCATTATCAGCGCCACGGATATGCGCGATATGACGGGTCCGGCCTTGCTGAGGTAATATGCGACGGGATAGCCGATTACAAAACAGATCACCGTTGCCGTCAGCGCGATGCGGAGCGAGCGCCCGAAAACGCCGGCATAGGACAGCATCGCGGAAAAATTGCCGAGCGTGACGCCGCCGGCTGAATTTGTAAAAGCGTATACCACAATCAGTATTATGGGAGCGACCACGAAAAGCGCCATCCACAGTACATAAGGGTATGCCGGCAGAGCGGCCGTATTCTTATTCATCTTCCCGCCCCTCCTCAAAAGGGTCGGCCGACAACTCGTCATATTCCGCCGAGTATGAGCTGTAATCCCCGAAAGCCCCGGAATACGCGCTCTTTTTCATGATATGGAAACCGTCCGGGTCAATTTTGACGCCTATTCTTGTTCCGGCGGGTGAATAATCAGTCGTCTGTATGAGCCATTTGAAACCCTGAAAATCAACAATGGTGTCATAGTGTACGCCTTTGAATATGACGTCCGAAACGATGCCGGTGATCTGCCCTTCTTTGGCGGGCACTATGTCGATATCCTCGGGGCGTATCACGACGTCCACAGGCTCGTTGGGGGCAAAACCCCTGTCAAGGCAGTGGAACCTGCGCCCGCAGATGATAACGCGGTTATCGGCCGCCATGATTCCGTCTATTATATTGCTCTCGCCGATAAAATCCGCCACAAACGCGTTTATCGGCTCGTTATAGATATCTGTCGGGGTCCCGGTCTGCTGTATCTCGCCCTTGTTCATGACGACTACCGTATCGGACATGGTAAGCGCTTCTTCCTGATCGTGCGTGACATATATGAAAGTGATGCCCACTTGTTTTTGTATTTGTTTCAGCTCTCTTTGCATATCCTTGCGCAGCTTCAAATCGAGAGCGCCCAAAGGCTCGTCCAACAATAAAACGCGCGGACGGTTCACAACGGCCCTCGCTATGGCAACGCGCTGCTGCTGGCCGCCCGAGAGCCGCGAGACGTTGCGCTTGTCGTATCCGCAGAGCGCCACAAGCTCCAAGGCTTCCCCGACGCGCCTTTTGATCTCCGTCTCCGTGACCCCCGCGATACGCAGCCCGAAAGCCACGTTCTCAAACACATTGAGATGGGTGAACAAAGCGTATTTCTGAAAAACGGTGTTGACCTTGCGTTTGTTCGGCGGCAGATCGTTTATCCTCTCGCCGTCAAACAAAACATCGCCCGACGTGGGTTTAATAAAACCACCCAAGATTCTGAGCGTGGTGGTCTTCCCGCAACCGGACGGTCCGAGCAGTGTCAGAAATTCTTTATCGTTAAATCCCAAGTTTACAGAATTCAAAATGATCTCGCCGTCAAGCTCCACCCGGCAGTTGACAAGGCGAATCAATTCTTTGGACATTATCCTCCCCCTCTTTGACCGGTTCTCAGCGCAAAGCGCCGTTACTTAATATATAATCATACCGTATAATTGTCAATGCAAAAAGTCATGATCGGAGAATTAAGAGTGCAGACGACAGCCTTACAGCCCCTGTCGGCTCCGAAGACACAAGGCCCGGGGAAACCCCGGGCCTTGTGTTTGCTGTTGGTTAGGTTTATGCCGGTGCGGTTCGGTTACGGCGCGACGGTAACTTGTATTTTGTAGATCAATGTGGTCGCTCCGTCCTCCGCAGTGACTTCGATGTACACGAACCCGTTATTGGCAATCGAAGCTATGGGGGTTACTGTTCCGAAGATCGGTGCAGTAATGCCATCCGGTGTGTAGGCCCATCTCACCGTGGCGCCGGAATCGTTCGTTGTAGTGACAATCGCAACAGAAGTCGCCGGTGACACGGTTTGCAATGTGATCGCTCCGGGCACTGTGACAGCTCCCCACGTTGCCGCCGGAGTTCCGAGAGTGCCGGATGTAATTCCGCTGAGAGTGTAGCTGGCGAGTGTCGCGTCGGTGCTGTCCGCAGCCGCACCCGGCCTGACAATGATGTACACTTCCTTGGCTGTGCGGGCGTCGTTGCCGGTAGTGCCCTTCGGCACTACAACGACTTCGTCTCCCGGACGCGCGTTGTTCGTGCTGGCGTGGTCAAAGAGCTGGCGCTGAGCCGGATGGGTCACTTTGAGGTCTATCTGCACGAATTTGGTGTCTGTGTTGATTATCCACTCTATACCCTCATCCGTAACGATGGAATTCGTGTAGTTGTTGTTCAGAACCTCGTATGCGTCGCCCGAGAACTCGGTTGTATCACTGAATGTTTTGTACCGGCTTATATCAGCCACGAC
>WRJA01000014.1 GCA_009782435.1 Oscillospiraceae bacterium | reverse complement strand
GGATACCTTATTCAGAGCGTCATTGACTTCGGTTATGGCCTTGGAGGCGTCTTTTTGAGTGGAGATTTTTGAGAACGCGATGTTGAGTCGCGCGGTGTTCATAGCGTCGATATTGATTGACAACTCGTCGCCTTGATTCGCGCCGGACTGTACGATAAAATTCTGCCCGTTCATACCGTTTACAATGATATTGCAGGTAGCTTCAAACGCGTTGGTAAGTGCTCCGGCTTGCACGCTGGCAGTTCCGGCAGAATTGTATGCTATGTACCCGCAGTCCAGATCGGCGATTTCCTTGAACGAGATGGTGATGCCGGAGTCGTTAAAGCGGGCCGTTGTGTCGCCCTTACCGACAAACACAGATTCGCCGTTGAGCGTTAGTTTAATTTGCCCCTGCTGTGCGTCAACCGTTGCGGGGGTCACGCCAGCAGCATTAAACTTCAGTTGTTTATTATCCAAAAGCGTCGCTACAGCTCCTCCACCTGTCGCGTCCGCAGTTACGGAGGACGCGGTGTCAAGAGTGAAGGACATAGTTCCAACACCTTTGAAGAACAACTCTACGCGACCTGACCACTTAGATGCGTCCTCGTTCTGGATTGACGAAACCACTTTGTTATTGCTGTCGATCAGATTGATGGTCAGCGCGTCTCCGACGCCTGTTACTTTTATTGTATACGAGTTATTATTATGGTCGCTGGTCATAATGCCCGTAAAAGCGGCGGCGGTCGTCACAATAACATTCTCTGCTGCGGTGCCTGTTGCATTGAAGTCAGCTATGTTGCTGATAGCCGCCGCAGTGCCTGTCGTTGTTGACGCCAAAACCGGAGCAACTATAGCCGCTGTAAAAGCATATGTGCCGGCCACTGTTGCAGCCTGAACGCTTACTCCGTTGACCTTGGCTCCGATGTCGGTCAGCGCGGTGCCCAGTGAGAAAGTCTTTTTTTGGAAAGTCCCGTCGATAAGGTTCTGGTCATTGAAACGGGTCTTGGCGGCGGTGTCGTCGATTTCCGCTTTAAGCGCAGCGAATTCCTGCTGCAGCGCGCCGCGGTCAATAATCTGCTCATTGGTATCGGAGGCTGCCTGAACTGCGAGCTCGCGCATCCTCTGCAGGATGTCGTGGGTGCTCTGGAGAGCGCCTTCAGCCGTCTGTATCATCGAGATTGCGTCGAGGCTGTTCTTGCTGGCCATGGTGAGGCCGCGGATTTGGGCCCTCATTTTCTCGGAGATCGCGAGGCCTGCGGCGTCGTCGCCCGCGCGGTTGATGCGGTAGCCGGAAGAAAGCTTCTCGAGGGACTTTGCGATGTTGGTCTGATTTATGCCGTACATTCTGTGGGCGTTGATCGCCGGTACGTTGTTTTGGATCCTCATTTTTCTACACTCCTTGAATTTTTATTTCCGGGTCGTCCGTAACCCGGCGCTATGTGTTCTATCTCATAAACCCCTCCCGGATGTGCACTCTCCGGTCCGGGGTAAATGACAGGTTAAAGGTCGTCCACCGACGATATCTCTTCATCGGGCGTTATGCCCTCGTTTCGCTCATAAACAGACTTGCGCAGGACCGGGATGTTCTTCGGCGCGTCTATGCCGATTATGGATTTTCCGGCTCCCTCCAATATCTTGACCTTTATGTCGTCGCCGAACATAAGGTAGTCGCCCTCCTTGACCGCTAAAACCAACATACGGTATCCCTCCCGTCGTTTTTATCTTATCGCTTTAGATGAACGGACTTGACAGTCCGTTGCGTTACGGCGCGTGTTTTCCGCCTTCGACTGTAAAAAAAGCTCCCCGCCTCGCGACGGGGAGCAAAACAGAGCACAAAAATCTCATCCGAAAAAATATTTTGTTTTTCGGGTTAAAGTTTTGCGTAAAAATAACGTATTTAATTAATGACCCGGTTCAGAGCGTTATTAAGGAAGCAGTTATATTCGCTCCGGACCTGAGTTTTAAGACCGAAAACGCAACGGACTGTCAAGTCCGTTGTTTTCGCTTATTTACAGCAGGAAACACGGCGAGTCCAAACGGCGGCGAAGCTGCGCGCCGGTCGCGGCGGTATAAATACGCGTGGTGTTTATATCCGAATGGCCCAGCACGTCGGCAAGCTCCGCCAGATTCCGAGTGAAATGATAAAATGTCCGCGCGAACAGCCTGCGCAGGTTGTGAGGAAACACTTTTGATTTCGCCACCCCCGCCGCCGCGCCCAACAGCTTCATGCCGCGCCACACGGAGAAGCGATCGAGCGGCTTGCCGCCGCGCGACAAAAATATCGCTCCTGAGGTGATTTTCCCCTCCATCGCGTGGCGTAAAAGACGGACGCAGAGTTTTTTGGGTAAAAGTATCGTGCGTATCTTGCCCTTCAACCGTATCTCCGCCTCTTTTGCGCGCGCCGACTCGACCGTGATATACCGCAGCTCCGATACCCTTATGCCGGTAGCGAACATAGTCCGCATCACGAGAGAGAGGGAAGCTTTTCCTTTGCGTTCGGCGGCGGATAGGAGCCGTTCCAGATCCCGGCGGCATAGCTCGCGCTCCGGCCTGACGATGCAGATGCGCCGGACCCGCAGCTGCATCACCCGCAGATCGGTCCTTCCGAGGAATTTGAGGAAGCTGTTGACGGCGGTTATCATGCCGTTTGCCCCGGCGGCGGTGTAGCGCGCCGTGACTGCTTGTTTCCATGTTATGACCGCGTCTTTTGTCAAGGTATCTCCGCCGAGTGATAAAAGGAACGCTTTGGCGTAACGCAGATATTTTTCTATCGTAGCGCTGCTCTTCTCTTCCCGCTTTAGTTCTGTTTCGTATTCCGTGATCGTGATCGCTGCAATAATTTCCATGGCGGGGTACATCCTCTCTTTTTAGTCATCTGCATTATAACGAAAAACGCGGCGGGGGTAACCCCCGCCGCGCATAATCCGGCGATGACGATGATCCGCCGCGTCTATTTGCGGACCATCAGTTTTTTAACTGCGTTGTCAAGTCCGTCCGGCGACAATTCAAACATCGGAAATACCTCGCTTATGATACGGATCGTTTTAGCGCCGTAATCGGAGGCTCTGTATTTTTCGGGTATCGGGTTGAGCCAAACGCTGTACGGGAATTTTCCGGCAATGCGCTTGAGACGCGACAGGCCAGGTTCCTCATTCGTTTCGCCCCAATATATGATACCGTTCGGCATCAATAGTTCGCTCGGCGCCATTGAAGCGTCGCCGATAAGAATGACCTTGTAGTCCGAATTGAAGTTATTCATCAGGTCATCTGTCTTAACGGCCCTGCGGGAGCTTATGCCGGCGTCGTCATACAGATAATCGTAAACGCAGTTGTGGAAATAGAAAAAACGAATGTCTTTGAAATGTGTTGCCTTATGCACGGCTGAAAACAGTCTGCCGCAAATCTTCGCGTAGGGCTGCATTGAGCCGCCGACGTCCGATAAAACGATAAGCTTTACGGTGTTTTTTCGGGGCCTTGTCATCACGATCTTCAAAAGACCGCCGTTACGGCAGGTCTCATTGACGGTCTCGTCCAAGTCGGGAAGATCCTTCGGCCCGTCGACGCGCGTGGAAAACCGGCGCAGCTTGCGTAAAGCAGTTTCAAATTGGCGGATACCAATGATCTCATCGCTTCGATAGTCTCTGTATTTACGTTCGGCGGCGACTTTAACGGCGGAGCGCCCGTATGAATCGCCGCCGATGCGAACGCCGCCCGGATGAAATCCCGAATGCCCGAAAGGGGAGGTCCCGCCCGTGCCGATCCAGCGGTTCCCGCCGTGATGGGGCGCGTCTTGAGTTCGCAGGCGCTCTTCCAAAGCGGCTTTCAGTTCTTCCCAATCGGGCATGCCCAAATTTTTTATGAGTTCATTACGTTCTTCTTCGGTGAACAGATATTGCGGCAGAGGATCCCTGAGCCATTCGGCCACTCGGTCCGCAATTTCATCGGGTACTTCCGTGTTTCCGAAACAACGCATAAAGGCCAGATCGTATCGGTCAAAATGAGTCTCGCTTTTGACCAAAACAGACCTGGCCAGTCGATAAAATCTCGAAAGACTTGAATCGGCAAGCCCCATGTTCAGGGCTTCAATAAGAGTCAACCATTCTAAGATCGTTACCGGAATGCCCTCGGATCGCAAAGCGAAAAAGAAATACGTAAACATATTTACCAAGCGTTCCTTGTGCGGGAAAGAATATCGTTCTCGCGCGAATTCAGCCGTTTTTGCATCAAATCAAAGTCTTGATTTTTTTTGAGCAGGACGCCGAGAAAAGGTATTTTTTCGGCTATTTTATCGGGGTCGACGCCTCCTTCGGTCAAGGCCATGATCCAATCCAAAAGTTCTCCGGTACTTGGCTTTTTCTGCAAGCCGGAAACGGCCCGCAACCGATAGAAAGCTTTGAGAGCCTCGGCTAAAAGCTTGTCGGTCGTATCGGGATAATGGACGCGCACGATATCGTCCATCATTTTTTCGTCCGGAAAGTCGATGTAGTGGAAAATGCAGCGGCGCAAAAAGGCGTCCGGCAGTTCTTTTTCCGCGTTGCTGGTGATTATGACGATAGGCCGGTTTTTGGCTGTGACGGTTTCGCGGGTCTCGGGGATATAAAAATTCATAACGTCCAATTCCCATAACAGGTCATTGGGGAATTCCAAATCAGCTTTGTCTATCTCGTCAATCAGCAGAACGACCCGGTCCTCCGACGCGAACGCTTCGCCGAGTTTGCCGAGTTTTATGTATTGTTTTATGTCGGAAACGTCGTGGTCGCCGAACTGGCTGTCGTACAGACGCTGGACAGTGTCATAGACATACAGGCCCTCTTGGGCTTTCGTTGTGGATTTGATATTCCATATTATTAGTTTTAAGCCGAGCGATAAGGCAATGCTTTCCGCGAGAACGGTCTTTCCGGTACCCGGTTCGCCTTTAATAAGCAACGGCCTTTTTAAGGTTACGGAAATATTTACGCTGTCACGCAGTTCGGGAGAAACGATGTAATCGCTCGTCCCGTTATAAACCAACCGATCGGTCATGGCTGTAAGCGGTCCTTTCGTCAATGCTTGAGCGTTATCTCCTCGCCGTCCGCAACTATAATGCGGCCTTCCGCCTTGAACGCCTCGGCGCACCTGCGGTCGAACAATTTTCCGGGCGCCATGTGATAAGGAATGCTGTGACGTGCCTTAACTGCAGCGGCGCACGCGGAAGCTTCCTCGATGCTCATGTTGTATATGCCGTCGCAGCAGAAAAACGCATAATCAAAGCATAAGTCCGCAAAGGTTTTCATCTGTGCGGTTTCGGAAGTGTCGCCCGACAGATACAGTTTGACGCCGTCGCTGAAAGTGAGGATAAATCCCACGCATATTGCGGGATCGTGATTTTTATTGCCGGCTTCGACGGCTTTAACGGTCACGTAACCCAAGTTGAATTCTTGATGTTTTCCGTCTTTTATGGCTTCTTTTTCGGTTATGACCTCACAACCGGGGTTTCTTGTTTTTATGAGGCTGAGCTGAGTGTGGTCGTCATGCCCGTGAGTGACCAAAATCAAGTCTGCGGGTATATCATACCCTTCTCCGGCGTAAGGATCGACATATATAACTTTTCCTTCCGCCGTTGAGATTCGAACACTTCCGTGGCCTTGATACAACAGGGTAGCCATAACTTGTTCCTCCTTGTTTGTTATTTTATCGCCGGCCGTATCATACGGCAGACCTGCGATGCCGCCGAGGTCATAAACACGGGTATAACCCATTTTTACAAGTTCATCTGCGGCTGTCGCGCTTCTTATCCCGGTTTTGCAGTAAACAAGAATGATTTGTTCTTTATCCGGAAGTTTTTCCGAAGCCTCGGCGGCGATATTTGTATGGGGGAGCAGCACCGCTCCGTCGATCCGGAGCTCCGAATATTCGTCTTCGGTTCGGACATCCAAAAAAACATAAGGTTCCCCGCCGTCCGTAATCCGTTTGGCCTCCTCGGCTGTGACGGTCCGGCGCTCCGCGTTGATCGCGCCGTTTTTTATGCCGGTCTCATCTTCGTAAGGAATCTCAGGCGAATTGCTTTTGCAGCCGGTGAAAAGAAAGAACGCGGAAGCAAAAACAAGCAATGTATTTCTCAAGCGTATGTTGTCCTTTCCGGTTTCGGACGTTCTAATTCACCATTCCGGCTACTTCGGCCGCGAAATCATCTTGTTTCTTTTCAATGCCTTCGCCGGTCTCATAACGCGTAAAAGCGAGGATTTTTATCGAGCCTCCCAAAGCTTTTGAAACGCCGGCAATGTGGTCTTCGACCGAAATCTTGTCTCCTTTTACAAAATCCTGCTGGAGAAGGCAGTTTTCCTTAAAGTATTTGCCGATGCGGCCGTCTGTCATTTTTTCGATGATATTATCCGGCTTGCCGGCGTTTTTCGGATCTTCCTTGGCCTGAGCTGTGAGAATTGCGCGCTCTTTTTCAAGCGCCGCGGGATCGACGGTGGATTTGTCAAGGAAAGCGGGGTTCATCGCCGCGATCTGCATGGCGAGATCCTTGCCGAGTTCTTCGGTTTCGGCTTTGTTTTTTATGCCGTCCGAGACTTCCATGTTGACAATGACTCCGATGCGGCCTCCCATGTGGACGTACGGTACGCTGACGCCGTTCGCGTAGCGGGCGAAACGGCGTATATTGATGTTTTCGCCGATGACAAGTATTTTGTCTCTGAGAGCTTGTTCCACGGTAATATCGCCGCCGGGATACGCCATCGCCGCGAGGGCTTCGACCGAATCCGGAGCCTGTTTTGCGATGACGCCGGCCACGCCTGAAACAAATTCGACAAAGAGTTCGTTCTTCGCAACGAAATCAGTCTCGGCGTTTACTTCGACAACAACTCCGACGCCGTCTTTTACTGCGGCGAATGACATACCTTCGGCTGTTACGCGCCCGGCTTTTTTCTGAGCGGCCGACAGGCCCTTCTCACGCAGCCATTCGACGGCTTTTTCCTTGTCGCCGTCGGTGGCGGTCAGAGCTTTTTTGCAGTCCATCATACCGACGCCGGTAAGCTCTCTTAAATCTTTAACGTCTGTTGCGGTAAATGACATGTTCCGTTCCTCCTGATACAAATGCAAATTAGGGTCGGTCGGTCGCTTCGGGGCGGGCGGCAGACTCGGGGCGGGCAACAGGCTCGGGGCGGGCGGCAGCTTCTTCCGGCTGCTCGTTGTTTTCCGGAGTCAGAGCCGTGTTTGCCGCGGGATCAAAAGTGTCGACGCCCTGCCGGCCTTCCTGTACGGCGTTTGCCATCGTCTCCGATATGAGTCTTATCGCTCTGATGGCGTCGTCGTTTCCCGGAATAACGTAATCGACCTCATCAGGGTCGCAATTCGTGTCCACTATCGCCACTATGGGGATGCTGAGCTTTCTTGCCTCCGCAATGGCGTTGTGTTCCTTGCGCGGATCGATGATAAAAAGCGCTCCGGGCAGTTTTTTCATATCCTTGACGCCGCCCAAGTATTTTTCGAGTTTGACCATTTCGCCGATGAGTTTTATGACTTCCTTTTTCGGCAGCATGTCAAAGGTGCCGTCATCCTGCATCTTTTTCAGCTGAGCGAGACGGTCTATTCTTGTGCGCATGGTCTTGAAATTCGTGAGCATTCCGCCGAGCCAGCGGGCGTTGACATAATACATGCCCACGCGTGTGGATTCTTCCTTGACAGCGTCTTGAGCTTGTTTTTTTGTGCCGACAAACAATACGCTCTGACCGTTTTCGGCAAGTTCACGGACGAAATTATAGGCCGCTTCAAGCTTCTTTACGGTTTTTTGCAGGTCGATGATATAGATTCCGTTGCGCTCCATGTAAATGTATTCTGCCATTTTAGGGTTCCATCTGCGGGTCTGGTGACCGAAGTGTACTCCGGCCTCCAGCAGCTGCTTCATTGAAACAACCGGCATTTTTTATTCCTCCTTTATTTTGTTGTTACCTCCGGCGGCTTCATCCTCACGCGACCCGGCAAAAGCCACGGGGTCGAGAGTCTGCCTGCCGTGCGTAATTGCAAAATATTATATCAAAAGCAACAGAGTATTACAATATCTTTTTTCTTTTTTAAAACTGTCTTTTTTACGGGCGGAGCGAAATACCGGGTGCGCCGCATTGACAAACCGGCACGGGAGTAATAAAATGAAAGAAGTTTTATGCGGTAATCGGCTTTTATCGGGCAGTCCGCCGTTTGGCGACTGCCGTTTTGTTGCGAACACCGCCTTGAGAGGAGAGAGTTCCCGTGCCGGATCATAAAATCGAAACCAAATGCGTCTTGTCCGGTTACACGCCGCAGAGCGGACAGCCGCGCCAGATCCCCATCGTGCAGAGCACAACTTTTAAATACGACTCGGGCGAGGAGATGGGAAGACTGTTTGACCTCGAATCCTCGGGCTATTTTTATACGAGGCTGCAAAACCCGACGAACGACGGCGTGGCGGCCAAGATAGCCGATCTTGAGGGCGGCAGCGCCGCCATGCTCACAGCTTCGGGACAGGCGGCGTCATTTTACTCGATTTTTAACATAGCGTCCTGCGGAGATCATGTGGTTTGCAGTTCTGCGATTTACGGGGGGACGTCCAATCTGTTTGCAGTTACCATGAAACGTATGGGGATAGAATTTACTTTTATCGATCCGGATTGTTCATATGAGGCTCTTTGCGCCGCGTTCAGACCGAATACGAAGGCGCTGTTCGGAGAAATGATCTCAAATCCGTCGCTTAAAGTTTTGGATATCGAAAAATTTGCAGGCGCGGCTCATGCAAACGGCGTGCCGCTGATCGTGGACAACACTTTCGCCACCCCGGTAAACTGCCGGCCCTTGGAGTGGGGCGCCGACATTATTGTCCATTCGACGACCAAATATATGGACGGGCACGGGGCTGCGGTCGGAGGATGCATCGTCGACGGCGGTAAATTTGACTGGACCCTGTATCCCGACAAATATCCGGGGCTTTGCGCTCCCGACGACAGCTACCGCGGAGTGATCTATACCGAAAGATTCGGACAAAGCGGCGCCTATATCACAAAGGCCACGGTCCAACTCATGAGAGATCTCGGGGCGACCCCGTCGCCTCATAATGCGTTTATAACCAATCTCGGGCTGGAAAGCCTGCATGTCAGGATGAAGCGGCATTGCGAAAACGCCGAGGCCGTAGCGAAGTTTTTGAGTTCTCATGAAAAGGTCTCTTGGGTGAATTACTGTTCTTTGCCGAAAGACAGATACTATGACCTTGCGAAAAAATATCTTCCGAACGGATCGTGCGGAGTTATCGCGTTCGGCCCGGCGGGCGGTGCGCCGGCCGCCGAAAAGCTGATGAAAAACTTAAAACTCGCTCAAATCGCAACCCATGTAGCGGACGCGCGCACCTGCTGTCTGCACCCGGCGGGAACGACGCACAGACAGCTTGGCGACGCGGCTCTGGCCGCCGCCGGAGTTTCTGCGGATATGATAAGGTATTCATGCGGACTTGAGAGCGCCGGGGATCTGACAGACGATCTGGCCTTCGCGCTCGATAAAATATAAGGGAGGTTTTTCGCGATATGCCGATAAAAATACCGGATAAGCTGCCGGCAACCGAGATCCTTCTGAACGAAAATATATTCGTTATGACTGAAAAACGGGCGCTCAGCCAAGATATACGCCCTTTGAAAATCGTCATACTGAACCTGATGCCCACGAAGATCGAAACCGAAACGCAGCTGTCCAGACTGCTCGGAAACACGCCTTTGCAGGTCGAGCTTGAATTGATTCGAACGAAAACGCACACTCCGAAAAATACTTCGCAGGAGCATTTGCTTGCTTTTTATAAAACCTTCGATATGATAAAAGACCGAAAATTCGACGGTATGATCATAACCGGAGCGCCCGTCGAGCTTATGGAGTTTGAGGAAGTCGAATACTGGGATGAGCTTTGTGCGATCATGGAATGGAGCAAGGTCAATGTGCACAGCACCTTTCACATCTGCTGGGGCGCTCAGGCGGGGCTGTATTATCATTTCGGGGTCAAAAAATACAATTTGGACAAAAAACTCTCCGGAGTGTTTTTGCACAGGGTGGAATACAAAAATTCCATACTTATGCGCGGTTTTGACGATGAGTTTATGGCGCCTCACTCAAGATATACCGGAATAAAAAGAGAAGACGCGGAGGCGGTAGCTCAGCTTCGCATACTCGCATACTCAAAAGAAGCCGGTGTATACGTGATGTTTACCGAGGAAGGCAGGCAGATATTCATCACGGGCCATTCGGAATACGACGCCGATACGCTGAAAAACGAATACTTACGGGACAAAAAAATCGGGCTCGACGTCGATGTGCCGGAAAACTATTTTCCGGAAAACGACTGTACGAAGCCGCCGCTCGTGTCCTGGCGTTCGCACGCCAATCTGCTTTATTCCAACTGGCTCAATTACTTTGTCTATCAAACCACTCCGTATGACATCACCCTTATAAAATAATTCGTTTATATGTGGTTTACACTGTCATTATTCACGGTCGTCGCTTGGGGAGGCTCCGACCTGTTTTCAAAAAAAGGAACGCGCCCGGAGGACAAATGCAGCCACCTCAAACTTGTTATTACCGTCGGCACGGTAATGCTTATCCATGCTGTGGTTTATCTTGCCGTATCCGGCGTACGCTACGACCCGCGATCGATAATAAGATATTTCCCGGTTTCGGCCATGTACATACTGTCTATGGTCATAGGTTACGCCGGGCTCAGATATATAAGACTTTCGGTCTCTTCGCCGATCTGCAATTCCTCGGGCGCCGTAACGGCGCTGCTTTGTTTTGCCGTATTGGGACAAACGATGGAGTTTTTGCAGTTCATCGGCGTTTTTCTCATATGTCTCGGCATACTGCTGCTGTCGGTATTTGAAAAGCGCGGGGAAGAAAAAGAAAAAGCCGCCGGAAACGCCGGCGAGATTGAGAGATCGACCCCCGGCGTCATCGCGATACTCTTTCCGATACTCTACTGCGTTATTGACGGCATGGGGAGTTTCATGGACGCTTTGTTCTTAGAGCGTATAATGGACGAGGCCGAGGCGAATTTGTCTTACGAATTCACGTTCGCCGTATGCGCGTTTTTTTCTTGGCTGTACATCAGATTTAAGAAACGTGAAAGATTTTCGTATTTCAGGCAGAAGGATTTTTGTCTCGCCGCCATATGCGAGACCGCCGGTCAGTTCAGCTACATATACGCTTTGGGCGATAACGCCGTTGTGGCGGCGCCGATGATAGCTTCATACAGCATATTTTCGGTCGTTTTGTCGAGGATATTTCTTAAAGAGAAGCTGAAAAACGCCCAATACGCCGTTATTGCCATGGTTATGATCGGCATAGCGATACTCGGTTTTTTTGACTCTTGAACAGCGTTTCGTTTTTACGGCGATTGTCAAAAAAACCGTATTTTAACAAATTTGGTCAACCCCCTTTAAAAACCGCCGGTTTTATATTAAAATACATTAAAACGACGATGAGGGGATGGGCCTATGGGAGAATTAAAGCCAGCCTATAAAAGGGTGCTGCTAAAAATAAGCGGCGAGGCGCTTGCCGGCGAAAAGAGGTCCGGGCTCGATTTCGATGTTATTGAGAGCGTGTGCGCCGCCGTAAAAAAATGCGCGGACATGGGCGTTGAGACGGGAGTTGTTGTCGGAGGGGGAAACTTCTGGCGCGGGGCGTCGGACGGCGGAGGAAAAATAGAACGAACGCGCGCCGACCATATGGGAATGGTGGCGACAGTCATGAATTGCCTGGCTTTGGCCGACGTCTTGGAGCGCATGGGCGCCGGCGTTCGGGTTATGACAGCCATCGAAATGCGGGCGATAGCCGAACCGTACATCAGGCTTCGCGCTGTGAGGCATTTGGCCCTCGGGCGTATCGTGCTGTTCGGCTGCGGAACGGGATGCCCGTATTTCTCAACAGACACCGCCGCCGTTCTGAAGGCCGCGGAAATAGGCGCCGACATCGTGCTGCTCGCGAAAAACGTTGACGGGGTGTACAGCGCTGACCCGAAAAAGGATCCCGCCGCGGTGAAATACGATTCAATAAGCTATAATGAAGTGTTGGCCAAGCGCTTGGCTGTGATGGATTCCACGGCGACCTCCATGTCGATGGACAACTCCATCCCGGTGATGCTTTTTGCTTTGAAAGACCCGGAAAACATCGTCAGGGCGGTATTGGGTGAAAAAATCGGCACCATAGTCAGATAGGGCACGGCATTACATATTAACGTTATGGGGAGTGACAAAATATGTCGACGGATTATAACGAATTTACAGCAAAGATGAAGAAAACGACGGATGTCCTCGTCGGGCAGTTCGCCGCCGTTCGCGCGGGGAAAGCCAACGCAGCTGTTTTGGATAAAATAAGCGTTGATTATTTCGGCGTCCCGACTCCGGTACAGCAGATCGCGACCATAGCCGCGGCGGATGCGCAAACGCTCATGATCCGCCCTTGGGACGCCTCTGCTCTGAAGAGCATCGAAAAAGCGATCCAGGGTTCGGATCTGGGGATAAATCCGCAAAACGACGGCAGCTGCCTGCGTCTTGTTTTTCCGCGTCTGACCGAAGAGCGCCGCCGGGAATTGGTCAAACAGGTCAAAAAATACGGTGAAGACGCCAAGGTCGCCGTGAGGAATATACGCCGCGACGCCGTTGAAAAATACAAATCGATGAAAAAGACTTCCGAAATAACCGAGGATGATCTCAGGGATTCGGAAAAAGACCTGCAAAAACTGACCGATGACTGCATTAAAGAAATAGATAGCCTGACCGCCAAGAAAGAGAAAGAGCTGTTTGAGATATAATGGGCGTTTTCGGGACAAAAAATTTCATGCGCGACTACCTGTCAAGACAGATAAAAAAATTCGGACGTGTGAAATTTCTGCAAAAACGCAGCGCTTCCGATTTTTCGGAGAGTTCCGCGGCGAACGGACCCTCGGCGGAGGAGATTGACTTTACCAATCTTCCCCGCCATATTGCGGTAATTATGGACGGAAACGGCCGCTGGGCAAAAAGAATCAGCATGCCGCGCGCGGCGGGACACGCGGCGGGCGCGGAAACCTTCAGAACGGTCGCGAATTACTGTAAAAAAATCGGCATAGACTATTTGACCGTATACGCTTTCTCGACGGAAAACTCAAAAAGGCCGCCGGAAGAAGTGGCTGAAATCATGCGGCTTTTGGATAAATATCTGCGGGAAGCGCTTGAAAAGATGGAAAAAGACCAAACGAGGATGAAATTTTTCGGAGATACTGACGCGCTGTCCGCCGAACTGAGGGAACTGATAACGAAAACCAACAAGCTGAGCGCAGAGATAAAAGGGTTTCAGGTCAATATGTGCGTCAATTACGGCGGAAGGGACGAATTGGTCAGGGCTGCCAAACGATATGCGGAGGATGTAAAAAACGGTCTGCCGAACGAGCTTTCCGAAAACGCGTTTTCGGATTATATGTATTCAGAGGGCATACCGGATCCCGATCTCATAATAAGACCCGGCGGAGAGTTGCGCATGTCGAATTTTTTACTGTGGCAGCTCGCTTATTCGGAGCTATATTTCACCGAAAAGCTTTGGCCGGATTTTGACGAGAGAGAGATCGACCGCGCCGTGATCGAATATCAAAAACGCAGCCGCAGGTTTGGAGAAGTTAAATGAAAAAAAGAATAATCGTATCGGTCATTGCGTTGCCGCTTCTCGTTTTGCTGATATTTTTCGCGCCTTTGGGCGCTTTCGGATGCTTTGCAGGGCTTGTTTCATGCATAGCCGCGACAGAATTCTTGCGCTGCACCGAGACGAGCTTGAATAAGCGGATCACGGCGTATACTGCGGCAGTTGCGGCGTCGATACCGATACTGACTGCTTTTAGTCTTACAGTGTTCATCATGCCCGTCTTTTTTGCGCTTATTACAGCGCTGTTCGCGGAACTGCTCATTTCTTTTCGTTTTGAGAAACCCATGGACATAGAGACCGTCGCGAACTGCGTTTTTACGGGAGCCGTGATGCCGATGCTTTTATCAGCGCTTGTCCGGCTCGGCGACACTCAAGAGGCTTCCGTTTATATTCTGCTTCCGTTTGTTACGGCCTTTTCATGCGACAGCGGAGCTTATTTCGCGGGTATGGCATTCGGCCGGCACAAATTAGCGCCGAGACTCAGTCCGAATAAAACCATAGAGGGTTCGATAGGGGGTTTCTTCGGTTCCGTGCTTTTTATGCTGATTTACGGGTTGGTGTTGAGATCGGCGGGATTTGAGGTCGATTTAACGGTCATGGCGCTGTTCGGATTTTTGGGCGGATTGATGTGTCAGTTCGGAGACCTGTGTTTTTCGGCGATCAAGCGCGTTTGCGGGGCGAAAGATTTCGGCGGCGTCATACCCGGGCACGGCGGCGTGCTCGACCGGTTTGACAGCATTTATTTCGCGGCTCCGCTCATTGAGATTTTGGTTCTGTGGACGACGCCGATTTTGCCTCGGTGACATTATGGTAAATTCGATCTCGATATTAGGCTCGACCGGCTCGATCGGCCGTCAAACGGTCAGCATCGCAAAACGCCTCGGTATCAGAGTTTTGGCGTTGGCGGCAAACAGTAATATACGGCTTTTGGAAGAACAGGCTCGTCTTTTAAAGCCGGAATTTGCGGCCGTTCGAGACGAGGCTGCGGCAGACCGGCTGAGAATTGATTTGGCGGATACCGACGTTAAGGTCGGCGGCGGCGAAGCCGCGATCATAAAGGCCGCTTCCATCGACGGCGCCGAAGCTGTCGTTACGGCGCTGTCCGGCTCAGCCGGACTGATGCCGACGCTCGCGGCGGCGGACAGGGGATTGCGCATCGCTTTGGCGAATAAGGAAACCTTAGTGTGCGCCGGAGAATTGGTGATGAAAAGGGCCGACGAGCGAAAAGCGGAAATAATACCCGTTGATTCCGAGCATTCCGCCATCTTTCAGTGCCTTGCCGGAAGGAATGCCGAAAAAGAACTTCGCCGCATATGGCTGACGGCTTCCGGAGGACCTTTCAGAGGGATGACGAGGGAAGAGACAAAAACGGTAACTCCCGATATGGCCGTTTCGCACCCGAACTGGAACATGGGCGCGAAAATAAGCGTGGACAGCGCCACAATGATGAATAAAGGCTTGGAACTTATTGAAGCGATGCATCTTTTTTCCTGCGCTCCGGAGCGCATAAAAATCTTGATACATCCGCAGAGTATAATACACTCGATGACGGAACTGGTCGACGGCGCGGTCATAGCCCAGCTCGGAACGCCGGATATGAGCATTCCGATACAGTATGCCTTGACCTTTCCGGACAGATGCGAATCGGAAGTCAAAGCGCCCGATTTCAAAACGCCGCTGACATTTGAAGAACCTGACACTGAAAAAACTCCCTGCCTGAAACTGGCTTATGACGCGGCGCAAACGGGCGGTACGGCTCCGGCAATACTGAGCGCCGCCAACGAAGCGGCCGTTTCGCTGTTTTTGCGCGGCTTTATAGGCTTCAACGATATTTATGACTGCGTGGCTGAAGCTCTGCAGCGAACGGAAATCAAAAACGCGCCCGATATTTCGGATATTCTTGAGGCGGACGCGGCGTCGCGGGAGACGGTCATGAAACGAATCAAAACATGAATCGAGGGGTCAAATGTATATTGTTCTTGCGATAATAATATTCGGTCTTCTGATAACCGTCCATGAGGTCGGCCATTTTGTCGCGGCGAGAGCGTCCGGAGTTAAAGTTTCGGAATTCGCCGTTGGAATGGGACCCGCGCTGCTGAAAAAACAAGGCAAAGAGACCGTGTATTCTCTGCGGCTTTTGCCGATAGGCGGGTTCTGCGCGATGGAAGGCGAGGACGACGGTTCGGCTGATCCGCGCGCGTTTTGCAACCGGCCGCTTATTTTCAGGGTGATCATTCTGCTCGGGGGATCGGCAATGAATTTTCTGTTCGGTCTGCTGCTTTTGTTTATAATATTTTCACAGGCCGCGGGTTTCAGCTCGCCGACGATCGCGGGGTTTATGGACGGTTTTCCCGGCGAGGGAGAATCCGGGTTGACTGTCGGCGACACAATTCACCGAATCAACGGCAGAAGGACATATTTTACGGAAAACGTCGGCAGATATTTATCTCGCGGGAACGGAAAAACAGCGGACATCGTGGTGATAAGAGACGGCAAAAAGATAAAACTGAAAGACTTCCCCATAGAGATCAGAGAATATGTCCACAACGGCGACAGGGTCATGAAATACGGGCTTCTGCTCGGCGAGGAACAAAACTCTTTTGCGGCGACGATAAAATACTCCTGGTACAGCTCTTTGGATTTTACTCGAATGGTGTGGATAGGGCTTTCAGACCTTGTTTCCGGCGCGGTGGGACTGCGCGAGCTTGCGGGTCCGGTCGGAATCGTGAGCGTCATGAACGAGGTTGGCAAAGAGTCGCCGACTGCGGCGGTCGCTTTGGACAACATAGCTTATCTGTCGGCGTTTATTGCTGTGAACCTCGCGATAATGAACCTTTTGCCGATTCCGGCCTTGGACGGCGGCCGCTTGCTGCTGCTTTTCGTGACGAAGGCGGTCGAATTGACCGTTCGACGCAAGGTCGATCCAAAATTTGAGGGATACATACATATGGCGGGTTTCGTGCTGCTTTTGGGATTGATGATCGTTGTTATGTTCAACGACATACTGAGGATCGCGGGTGGATAGGACGCAAACAAAACGGATATACGCGGGCGCCGTGCCGATAGGCGAAGGAGCGCCTGTAACCGTGCAGTCCATGTGCAACACCGAAACAAGCGACGCCGAGGCGACTTTAAATCAGATCTTTCTCCTTGAAGCGGCGGGATGCGACATCGTGCGCGTGGCGGTCCCGGATATGAAGTCCGCTGCCGCGCTCGGCGAGATATGCTCAAAGTCTCCGCTTCCGGTCGTCGCCGACATTCATTTTGACTACCGTTTGGCGCTTGAGGCAGTGAAAGCCGGCGTACATAAAATAAGGATAAATCCCGGCAATATCGGAGCGCCGGAAAGAATAAAAGCCGTGGCCGCAGCCTGCCGTGAGAAAAAAATACCGATCAGGATAGGTATTAACGGCGGAAGCTTGGGGAAAAAGATTTTGGCGAAATTCGGGTCGCCTTCGGCCCCGGCAATGGCGCAGAGCGCCCGTGAGAATATTGAGCTTCTGAACATGTTTGATTTCGATGATATTTGCCTGTCGCTCAAGAGTTCAGACACAAGACTTACCGTCGACGCTTATCGTCTGGCGGCGGATGAATTTCCGTATCCGCTGCATCTCGGCGTTACGGAGGCCGGCACAAGCTATAACGGAGTCATACGCTCAGCCGTCGGTATCGGAACGCTGTTGTGTGAAGGGATAGGCGATACCGTAAGAGTATCGCTGACGGCCGATCCGGCGCTTGAAGTGCGCGCCGGCATAGCGATACTGAAAGCTGCGGGCCTACGGCGGGGCGGGCCCGAAATCATTTCCTGCCCGGGCTGCGGCCGCTGCTCCTATGACTTAATCAAGACGGCTGAAGAAGTTGAAAGCAGACTGTCCGGGCTGAAACGCGATATAACGGTCGCCGTTATGGGCTGCGAAGTAAACGGGCCGGGAGAAGCGAAATCGGCGGATTACGGCTGCGCCTGCGGCAAACTCGGCGGCATCGTGTTCAGAAAAGGAGAGATCGCAGCGAGAGTCCCCGCGGAGAAATTATCCGACGTACTTGTTGAAATGATAGAAAGCGAGACTGATAGAGAATGACCTCCGGTATACCGATAACGGATATGTTTCCTTTCCTTGCGGAAAAAACCGATACGCGAGAGGCGGCAGACGGCGCGTTGGTTCTTTCGGCTGTCGCGGACAAAGAGAAAAAGAGTATGGAGCTGAAAGTGATGTTCGCGCGAGTTGAGACCGGCGCGGATATAAAGGCGGCGGAAGACCGCATAGCTCTTGAATACGGGTTGAATGAGGTCCGGATAAACGCGGAATATCAAAAAGCCGAACCGGCGAAATCGATTCAAAAAGCGCCCAAAGCCGCTCCGGCGCAAGGGAAAACCATATACGGCAAAAGCATTAAGGGCGATCCGTGCAGCATAGGCGCATTAAATGAGGACTCCGGAAATGTTATCGTTTCGGGAGTGGTATTCTCGGTCAACAGCAGAGAGCTGCAAAACAGCGGAGGCGCCGTATTGAGTTTTGATATGACGGATCATACGGGATCCGTCAGAGTGAAGAAATTTTTTCGTCCAGAGGAAGACAAGAGCGTAACCGAAAAGATCGAGCCGGATAATTACGTTACCGTCCGGGGAGCAGTTCGTTACGATCGCCGGGAAGACGATATATGCATTGAGCCGACCGGCATCGCCTTCGTTGAAAAACCGATAAAACTCGACCTTGCGGATAAAAAGCGAGTGGAGCTCCACTTGCATACGCGTTACTCCGCAATGGACGCCCTCACCAATCCGGTTGACGCTGTGGCGCGAGCCGCGAAATGGGGACATCCGGCTGTCGCTGTGACCGATCACGGTGTGGCGCAAGCTTTTCCCGAAGCTTGGGACGCCGGGAAAAAACACGGGATAAAAGTCATATTCGGCATGGAAGGATATTATGTCAACGATACGGACGCCGTGCCGGCTGTTCGCGGGAATTTTTCTTTCGGTTTGGATGAAGAATTTGTTGCTTTCGACCTTGAAACCACAGGTTTGGACGCCGACAGGGACAGGATCACTGAGATAGGCGCCGTGATACTTCGTTTTGGGGAGATTACGGACAGATTTTGCAGCTTTGTCGATCCGGGCATGCCGATACCGGAAAGAATAACGGCTATAACAGGAATAACAGACGCGGATGTGGCGGGAGCGCCCGGCGAAGATGAAGCCGTTCGCTCTTTTCTTAAATTTGCGGGAGGAAGACCGCTTGTGGCGCACAACGCCGATTTTGACGCGGGGCATATGGAAAAGGCTTGCCTGCGCTGCAAAACAGCCTTTGATCCGGTCGTTATCGACACTCTGCCGCTCTCGCGGACCTTCTTGCCGAATCTGAAAAACCATAAGCTTGACACCGTAGCGGGGGCGCTCGGATTACCGGATACAAAGAGGCACAGAGCCGAGAGCGACGCCGAGACGACGGCGCGCATGATGGCGCGGTTTATTCCGATGCTCAAAGAAAACGGAGCAAAAACCACAGACGATATAGAAGCGGCGATAAAACGAGTAAAAAGCACGTCTGCTCAAAGGCATGTCAATCATATCATCCTGCTTGTGAAGAATAAAAAAGGTCTGAAAAACCTCTATGAATTGATAAGCCGTTCGCATCTGGAACACTTCCGTAAAAATCCGGTGATACCCAAAAGCCTGCTTGAGCAATACAGAGAGGGCTTGCTTGTGGGCGGAGCTTGCGAATCGGGGGAAGTTTTCGAAGCGGTTTTAAGGCACAGGAGCGATCGGGAGATTAAACGCATAGCCGGTTTTTATGACTATCTCGAAATAATGCCGGTCTGCAATAACCGCTTTCTGATTGAAAGAGGTATGGCGCGGGACGAAGAGGAAATACGAGACTATAACAGGCACATCGTAAAACTTGCGGAAGAATTGAACAAGCCTGTCGCGGCTACCGGGGACGTCCATTTTTTAGATCCGGAAGAAGAGATATACAGAAGGATTTTTATGGCCGTCAGGAAATTTAAAGACGCTGAGAGCGAATTGCCGATTTATTTTAAAACAACAGACGAGATGCTTGAGGAGTTTTCATATCTCGGCCGGGAAAAGGCGGAGGAAGTCGTTGTTTCAGTTCCGCAAATGATCGCGGATACGTGCGAGAATATTGAGCTGTTTCCCGAAAAGCTTTTCACGCCGATAATCGATAACTCGGCGGAAGATCTGCAAAAACTTGTGCGCGAGCGTTTGGCGGAGCTCTACGGGGACGATCCTCCGGTTTTGGTAAAAAAACGCGTTGAAGCCGAGATGAACGACATTATCGGCTGCCGGTATGATGTTATTTACATATCAGCCGCGAGATTGGTCGAGAGATCCGTTAAGGCGGGATATATCGTGGGGAGCCGGGGCAGCGTCGGCAGTTCGGCAGTCGCTTTTTTATCGGGCATCACAGAGGTCAATCCGCTGCCGGCGCACTACATATGCAAAAAATGCAAACATTCCGATTTTGAAAACGGGAAAGGATACGGCTGCGGCGCGGATATGCCGGACAAAAACTGTCCTGTCTGCGGCGTATCTCTTAAAAAAGACGGTTTTGACATCCCCTTTGAGACTTTTTTGGGTTTCGGCGGGGACAAAGTGCCGGACATTGACCTGAACTTTTCGGGAGAATACCAGTCGAGGGCGCATAAACACACAGAAGAGCTGTTCGGGCGCGACAGGGTATTCCGCGCGGGGACCGTAGGAAAAATGGCATACAAAACGGCGTTCGGATATGTTAAAAAATACCTTGAAGAGCGTAACATGACCGTGCCGAAAGCGGAAGAAAAGAGACTCGCGAACGGCTGCGTAGGTGTCAAAAAAACGACCGGACAGCATCCGGGCGGGCTTGTTATTGTCCCGAGAGATATGGACGTTACGGATTTTTTCCCGGTGCAGCGTCCCGCGGACGACACTTCAGCCGACGTTATAACAACTCATTTCGATTATCACAGCATGGAAAAAACCCTCTTGAAACTTGATGAACTCGGGCATGACGATCCGACCATGATAAAGATGCTTGAAGACATAACAGGGATAGAAGCGGGCAATATAGCGCTGAATGACCCGCTGACAAAGGAAATATTCAAGTCGCCCGGTCCGCTCGGTCTTCCGGGCGATGATCCGATAATAGGGAAGACCGGTTCTCTCGGGATTCCCGAATTCGGCACGGAATTGACAAAAGGCATGCTGGACGATACAAAACCGACGGATTTCGACACGCTTGTAAGGCTTTCGGGATTTGCTCACGGCACGGACGTATGGGCGGGAAACGCCAAGGAGCTTATTTTGTCCGGCAAAGCCGATATCAAGAAAACCATAAGCTGCCGCGACGACATCATGCTGTATCTGATTGGTCTCGGCATGGAGGAAAAAGGCGCGTTTAAAATAATGGAAGACGTCAGAAGAGGGAAGGGGCTGACCCGAAAACAAGAGGAAGACATGCGTTCCCTCAGCGTTCCCGATTGGTATATCGCTTCCTGCAAAAAAATCAAATATCTTTTTCCGAAAGCTCACGCCGTGGCTTATGTAATGATGGCATTTCGCATCGCGTGGTTCAAAGTGCATGAGCCTTTGGCGTTTTACTGCGCGCATTTTTACAGACGCTGCCGGAAAGACGGATTTGACGCCCTTATTATGGCGCAAGGCCCGGAAACCGCAAAAGCGAAAATAAAGGAGATCAGGCAAAACTCGAACAGTTCCGCAAAAGATGATAATCTGCTGACGACATTGGAGTCGGTTTATGAGTTTTATCTGCGCGGTTTTGATTTTGCGCCGGTTGACTTATACAAGTCTGACGCGGTGAAATTCATTATCGAAGGCGATAAATTAAGAATCCCGTTCACGGCTGTTTCAGGCTTGGGCGAAACGGCGGCGAATGACATCGTTAACTGCCGCGACGAAGGGAACCGTTTCGTTTCGGTGGCCGAGATATCGGCAGCCTGCCAAAAGGTCAGCCGCCCGCATATAGATCAGCTCAGGGCGCTCGGCGCATTCGGGGACATACCCGAAAGCAGTCAGATGAGTTTATTTTAGTTCATTTGGTTGCCTTTTGATTTTGATGTTCGGTCAGAGAAAGTCACGGTGCCGGCATATGAAAAGACCCGACGGAAAAAACGCCGAAAAGGAAAATAACAAACCGGCGGTCGCCGCAGCGCTTCGCTCGCGCAAAACGACCGCAGCGCTTTATGCAGCCTCGTTTCTGATTCCGTTTTTGATCTTCGGCTTTATTTTCGCCTTTATAGGGGTCTATCCTTTCGGAGACAGGCAATACTTGATATACGACGGTTGGCAGCAGTATTTTCCGTATATGAGCGACCTTTGGTACAGACTGCGCGGCGAGGGCTCGTTTATGTGGTCCCTGCTGTACGGGATAGGCGGCAATTATCTGCCGCTTTTCGCTTATAATCTCGCAAGCCCTCTCAACCTCCTGCTTCCTTTTTTCCCGAACGGGAGCATACCGGAATTGATGGCTTTGTTCACAATGATAAAATTAGGTTTCGCCGGGCTGTTCACCGCGGTATTTCTCAAAGGGATGTATAAGCGAATCGACATTTTGATACCGGCGTTCTCGGCCTCTTATGCGCTTTGCGCTTACACTTTGGGTTATTACTGGAACATCATGTGGCTTGATACCATCGCCATGCTCCCTATCGTTGTATACGGCCTGTATTCGCTTGTCAAAGAAGGCTACTTCGTTATGTACACGGTCGCTTTGTCTGTGTCCGTGCTTTTTAATTTCTATTTGGGCCTTTTCGTATGCATATTCGCTGTGATGATGTTCCATGTTTTTTATTTCACTGCGGCGCCTTCTCCGGGAGGAGAAAAGCGGAGCCCGCAGAGCGCGGCGGTGAAAAAAACCTTTTTCTTGTTTAAAGAAAACTATTTGAGCAGATTCGCGCTTTTTGCCTTGACTTCGGTTTTGGCGGCGGGAATTGTCGCTTTTTTGATGCTGCCCGCGTTTTTGGGGCTTCGTAATACCAGCGATATGGAAAATCCGTTCCCGTCGAGCATATATCTTTTTGCGAGCTTTTTCGACGTTTTCGGGAATTTCATCGCGTTCACTCCTCCCACCTTTGTCAACGGCCTTCCGAATCTTTACTGCGGCATGCTCCCCGTAATGCTCTCGGCTGTTTTTATCAGGTCTGCTGAATTTAAACTTCGCGAAAAAGCGGCGTATCTTGCGGTGATAATATTTCTGATATTGAGCTGCAACGTAAACGTCCTCACTTTTATTTGGAGCGGATTTCACGTAACAAACTCCCTGCCTTACCGCTTTTCGTTTTTAGTCTCGTTTCTGACGGTTGCCGTCGCGTACAGTGCATATATTAGGATTGAGAAACCGTCGGCGGGAGATATGACCGCGATGGCGGCGGCGGCGGCTCTTTTATTGATCTGTGCGACGCTCGGCGCGCAGAGTCCGAAACATGCCGCGGCCGCCGCCGCTCTTTCGCTTGCTTATATAGGGCTTTTTGCTTTGAAAGCGCGTTTTCGTAAGAATAAGACCGCGCTGACCGCTGTCACGGCGGCGGTCTTTTTCATCATGACGATTGAGTTGGCAATAACAGCGGGGATGAATATTACCCGTGAAAATAACACGACGGACAGGATGACATTCCCTTATTCTTACGAAAATGTGCAAAACCTGCTCAAAATGACTGAGCCGGAGCAAAATGAATTCTTCAGGACCGAGTTTGCAAATTCTCAGCAGTTCAACCAAAACGCTCCGGCGGTATACCGTTACGACGGGATTAGTGTATTCGCGTCCACAACGAACGTAAACACCTCCCGTTTCCTGACCGGCCTCGGCCTGCCTTCTTGGGACGCCGGGAATATTTTTTATTACACGGAGACTTCTCCGTTCACAAGCGTTTTATTAAATCACAGATATCTTATCTCCCGGCCCGACGGCATCAGAGATGACGGGCTTTATTGGAAGCCGTCGGGCAAATCCGGGGATTTGAGTGTTTTCGAAAACACGAGTTTTCTGCCGTTCGGGTTTACGGTCGGCGGCGCTGCCGCGGATTACGCACAGGATAAAAAGAATCCGTTTCTTTCTCAGAACGATCTGTTCCGGCGGATGACAGGGCTTGAGGGAGAGCTTTTTATACTTATGGGGCCGGTCAATACAAGACACAAAAATTACAATGTTACGGAGGAGGATTCCGGCGAGTATGAATTCACTCTGAAATGCGGAGAGGACGAAGGGGTTCTCGCATGGGATTTTCAAATGCCGGTCGACGGACTCTTGTTCGCTTATTTTGATTTCAACAGATCCGGTGAAATAAACGTCACCAAAGACGGCGGACTGCTGCAAAAAACAGACATAGAAAAGCGCTTTATTTCCATGTTGGGGCGTTTCCGGAAAAACGAGATCATATCTTTCTCGGCGGAGGCGGATACGCAGGAGGGCAGAGCCTCGGTATTTGCCGCTTATTTCGACGCTGAACTTTTTGCCGCGGGATATGAGATTTTGTCACGGAACACTATGGAGCTGACAGAGTTTAAAGAGACGCGGGTCGCGGGACACATTGCGGCGGAAAAAGACGGGCTGCTCTTTACATCGATACCCTATGAGAAAGGTTGGCGCGCGCGCGTGGACGGGGAAGAGGCGGAAATAATAACTGTCGGCGGTTCTATGGCTGCTCTGCGCCTTGAAACGGGCGAGCATGAGATCGAATTTACCTACAGAAGCTACGGGCTGCCGGCGGGTCTGCTCATCAGCGTTTGCTCGCTTGCGTTCTTTTCGGTTCTCATCATATGCGGAAAACAAAGAAAGAATTAGAATTATTTTTCGACTTTCTGTTTACTGTCGGTAAGGCAAGGTATATAATGCAAAGCAGCAAGAATTTCGGCGTACACGGCTCGGAAACTGTTTTTCCGTATCGTCAATAACGGGAGGTGGGCTGTTCCGCGGCGGGGTTGACCGCCGGCGGGACCGGAGATGTGAAAAAACGTTACAGAGAGTTTTCAACGCTTTTCCTGATAATAATTGTGATCGTGTCGATCGCGGCATACGGAATGATGGCGAGCGACGGTGAAATGGCGATCGAAAAAAGCATAGAGGGGACAAATAACGGAGGCTTATATGACGACGAAAACGGGGTTTGGCAGGTTGACGCCCCGCTTGAACCTTTTTTGGTCATTGAATGGAAAATAACCGTGACCGCGGAATCAGGCGCCGGGGCGGAGGGTCTTGTTCTGCGCGACGAGCTGCCGGCGGGCTTCAAGCTGCTGATGACCGGAGGCGTTCCCGGCATCCGGCTGGTGGCAGACGGCGTTGATGACTATGAATATGATTCCGGTGAAATTATTAATAAAAGCGACAGCTCAGTATTCGGGAGTCTGAATTTCGACAGCGATTTTATCGAATTGACGGTGGAGGATAACTCTTTTACGGATTATTTTGATTTTTATTATAAAACCGAAACCCCCGACAACACTCTGAAAGAAAACGTCGAAACGTTCAAAAATGAAGCAAAAATCACATACACATCATCTGTCAGCGGCCCGGACACGGAATTGGATGCCGAGCCTGCGGAAATATCGGTCAATAAGACCATGCTCATAAAGAAAGGCAAATACGATCCGGCGTCAAAATCGATAATATGGGAGATAACGTTCAACCCCAACTCATACGCTTCGGGTGTCACATCGTATATCACCGAGACTATCGGGGCGGGGCAAAAGCTTGTCGAGAATGATGATCCGGACATCTTTCCGGGCGATTTTAAAATGGTGGATCCCGCGGGCGACTTCGACGATTATTTTACCCTTCCCGCTTTACCGCCCGCTCCGGGCGAAAACAGCTTCGCTTCCTCATATGAGTTTCAAATAAAAATTATTGGCCGGCCACACAACGCTCATTTGCCACTGACCTTTTCTTTCCGTACGGAAGCGGAAGAGCCCGGGGAATTTCGAAACAAGGCGGAATATACTGACGCTGGCGATACCTTTAGAACCCCGGACGTGACCTTGGTCGGAGGCGGCGTAGTGTCCGAACCTTTAAAAGCGTTCGCGTCGAATTATGATACGGCGGAGGCAACAGCAGTTGTTCCGCCGACTCCGTCTTCGACAACAACGACGGAGCAAGAAGATGGTGGCGGTGGAGAGCCGGACACGAAACCCGAACCGGACACGAAACCGGATCCCGAACCGGACCTGAAACCGGATCCGGACCCGGATCCGCCGCCGCGCCCGCTGCCGCCCGGTTTAAGTCTTATCCCGGGCGACGACCAGGACACTTGGATCGAGCTCGATGAGAATGGCGTGCCGATGACCATATGGCGCTGGGACCCCGATCTCGAGGAATGGATACCGGAATATCTTACGCCGCTCTCGGCGGCCCTGCCGCCGACCGGCGACTCGAACATGACGTATTTTGTCTCGGCACTCGCCGTTTCCGCCGTAATGCTCGGCGTGACGATCGAGCATAAATATAGGGTATTCGGCAAATCGAGGCGTAAAATCGAATGATTACCGCGGCGCGGACGGCACAAACCCAATATGTATCAACGGAACGGAAGCGACTTTTTATTGCTTCCGTTCCGTTGATATTTGTATTCTTCGTATTTGTTTTAAACAGCGCCGTATATTGAAGCGTACGGCATAAATGCTAACAAATGAGTTTTGCCGCGCCGAAAACATACAGTTTGGCTTCCGGAGGCATGTGGCTGTTAAAGGGCGGAGGGATAGGCCCGCCTTTGATTTCGCCGCTTCGCAGCTTGATCGCGTCGTTCAGCACGTCGTCAAGTATGCTGTTGTCCAAAACCGTCGTTCCGTGAGCACCGTAAACCTTATCGAACCGGCTCTTGAATTTTGTGAGTTTTTTCATGCTTTCTATGTATGCCGGGATATTCCTGCCGGCGTTTCCCATGAAGATGATGTCGTCCTGAACGCTGTCGCCGCCGAATAATATGCGGTTTTCGGCGTCAAGCAGCACTATGCTCCCGGGAGTGTGGCCCGGAACATGAATAACCTCGAGACGGCGTCCGCCCAGATCGATAATATCGCCTTCCCACAGCGCTTCAACAGGCGCGTTGCCGCCGACGTCTTGGTGATATCGGTCGAATTCGGCAGGATGCATGTGAGCGGGGCCGAAAAGTCTGTTCCCGTGCGAATGGTCCATGTCCGCGTGCGTGTTGACCAGGATAACGGGAAGGTCGGTAAGTCCGTCAACCACTTCTTTGATATTCCCTTTACCGAAGCCGCTGTCGAGCAGCATCGCCTTTTCTTTCCCCGTAACGAGAAAACAGCTCACGCTCAGTTGATCGTCGCCCAGTTCGCGTATGCTGCTGCAAGTCGCGTCGATCGGGGTCACCGTATGAATTGAATAGTCCGCCATGTTTTTATCTCCTGTCTGTTGTATATAGTATGTTTTTTATTTGCATACAGGTCTGGTCTGCGTTCATAATATACTTTGTTCCTGCGGGTTTTCAATATTTTCCTGCTTATCGCTGCCCTTGCCGGAGGCGGTGACCGTTTTTGTTTCGCCGCCCGAAATGTATGTTCTTCCGCACTCGGGGCAGATCGCGGTGTGGATAGACACCGATTGGCTGACGATCCTGCGGCCGTCCTTTTCGGCTTTTGCGCGCTCATGATTCACATGTTCGCCTTCATGCGCGGCGACAGCGGCGGCCGCCGCGTTCCGGCCGATGTGAGTCGGCGCTTGGTAACTCACGGAACCGTCTCCCGATCTGTCAGCGTATTTTCGGCTTTCACACGCAGAACATGTTTCCGGCCCTTTCACAGTTGAAATATCCGCGCTGTCCGAAACGGCCTGCGGCCGTATATCGCCGGTTAACGCCACGGGAGTCTTATCGCCGGTCGAGTTATCTGCATAATAAGCGGCAAAGGCTTCCGGTGAGATCTCTAACGTGTATGCCGGCCCGAAGAGTTCGTTTTCGCCGTTTTGAGGGAAATCCCGCCAAATAAGGATTTCGGGAGCGGTGATTTCCGGTATGAGTATATTGACAGTAAAATCCCGATCCGGCAGTCCTGTATTCTGCGGAACAGCTGCGGGCGCCGCCGGGGCCGGCACGTCCGGTCGCGATACCGGTGGTTTCGGAATTATGTGAACAGGCGAAAGCGATGGTTTTACAGCGTCGATACGCAATGAAAACACCACCTTTCAGTCACGGTATCAACTGTAGGGATTATATCAAAAAACACTTCAATAGTGAAGTGTTTTTCGAAAACCGATAAAAGAATCCTCGCATGATGTATTTGAATATAAAGAAAATGTCAAAATAGTTCATATGTGTCCGAGCGGTTCATTGCAAATATATTGCTCGGCAGTATATAATCCCGGTAAGCCGGATATGAAAACCGGGAGGGGTTTCCGGAAAAGAAAACCGGAAACTGCCGGAATCTGCTTTTGATTCGGCGCTGAATCGGAGAAACGGATGGACAGGGAAATCGAGAGCACCATAGAAAAAATCCTTTCGGAATTCAAACGTTTGACACAGCTGAACTGCTCATTTTATCCCTATTCCGAAAAAACACATTTACGTTTGGAAATCGATGAGAGCAATTGGCTGTGCAGGAGAATAGCGGCGAACCCCGACGCTTGCAAGCTCTGTGAAAAAAAACGGATCAAACTCATGTCCGGCGCAATGCAGACACGTGAGCCGGTCTTTTCCGAATGTCACGGCGGTATAGGTGAATTTGTCGTGCCGTGCTACAGCCGGAAAAAGCTTTTGGGGATATTTGTCGCTTATACGGTCCCCGCAATAGAGTACGCTCAGAATATGCTTGAGCAAAAGGATTACTACAGGGAACAGTTCGGTATTTCGGGCGATGAGCTTGAGCGGTATCTTAAAGGGATCCCGGCTTTGGAGCGCCACAGGATGCGACCGAGCATGCTTTTATTGCACTCTCTGATCAGAATAAATATTAATTCCGGTTTTCTTCCGAGTGTCAACATCGGGAAAGTACCGGGCTTTGAAGAGGACCCGGCCGAGGAAGAGGAGCCGCCGGAGTATCCGTTGTCTTATATGAATATCATACTTGAAGGCGAAAAGGGCGACAACCCGTATAAGCTCGTTGAATCGGCCGCAGTGCAGCTGACCCACCGATTTTACTCATACCTTCATTCGGGACGGATGATACAGGCGAAAGAGCAGTATCACCGGTTGTTTCGTCCGGCGTTGCGGGATGAGGAAATATATTTGGTGCGGTTCAATACGCTGACGACGTTTTTCAGACTTATCACCTATCTCATGAAATGGGCCCCCGATTTCAGGAGCATTTTTGAGATTTCCGTTTCGATACCCGAGCGTATTACAGCCGCAAGCGCCACAGAGGAAATAGTTGAGATTTTGGATGAATTCTTGGAGGTGGTGATTACAAGCTACGGTGAATTTGATATCAGAAGTCCCATCGTAAAGCGCATGGTGGAATATATCGAAAATAACTATGATAAACCCATAACCCTTGAAAAACTTGCACGCAGTTTGCATCTTTCGACCTCATACGCCAGCAGACTGTTTAAGAAATACATGGGAGTGAACATGAAGTGGTATCTCAATGAAGTCAGGATGGATTATGCGTATAATTATTTGAAACAGACGCAAATACCCATACAGGAGGTTGCGAAAAAGGTTGGTTATGTTGAGATAAGAAGCTTTTATAAGATGTTCAAATCCCATTTCGGAGTTACGTGTTCTCAAATCAGGAATTTATACAGTTCGCAGAAAAATATTCAGGGAACGGAATAAATCATTGTTGACAGGTTTTGCGACCGTCGCGGCAGCGCCTGAGTGTTTTGTTCTTATTATTCAATTTAAGGAGGAAAAAAATGTTAGACCAACTGAATGTACCGACAGAAAAAGCCGCTCAAACCCGGGGCCAACGGATTTGGAACTTTCTTCGCGACGCCCGTGATGAATCGGGCCTCTCTCTGAGCCGGGCAAAATTGGTGACCGCGGCATACAGAGAAACAGAAGGGCAGCCCAAGATATTCAGACGCGCACGCGCCTATGAGAATATTGTGGACAATCTGCCGATATACATTGACGACGAGCAATTGCTGTGCGGAGACTTCGCCGCGAAGCCCATGGGCTTTGAGTGGTGGCCCGAACTCTATTGCCGCTGGGTGGGAGAGGCTCTTGACAACAACTGGCTGACCTATCGCGTAAGCGAGGATATGCACGGCGATATCCGAGACATTGTGAACTACTGGAAGGACAGGGAAGCGAAACAGTCCTTTTTGGACTGGCTCGAACCTGAGTTTTACAAGGAACTGTGCACGATGAACGAAAAAGGGTCTTTGGTTTTCTTCGCGGAGACTGAGGCTTCCTTGGAAAAGGGCTGGCATGTCCCGAACTATGAAAAAGTAATCAAAATAGGGATAACGGGTATCATAAAAGAAATAGACGATGAACTGGAAGCGCTGAGATTATTGGACAATCCATCCTATGAAAAGCACAATCTGCTGAGAGCGATGAAAACCGCTTTAAAAGCATCAATACGTTTCGCCAAGCGTTACTCCGTGTTAGCGGCTGAGATGGCGAAAAAAGAGACCGATTCGAAACGGCGTAAGGAACTTGAGAAGATTTCGGAAGTGATGAATTGGATCATGGAAAATCCCGCCAGAGATTTTTATGACGCGATTCAGACCATGATGTTCTGTCACATCTGCGTTTTCTATGACGCCCGCTGTTCCGGGATCTCTTTCGGGCGGGTGGATCAGTATCTTTATCCGTATTATAAAAAGGATTTGGATGAAGGCAAGATAACGAGAGAATTGGCTGTGGAGCTGCTGGAATGCGTGCGCTGCAAGTGCTCGTCCATGAGGCAATTCGACAGCAAGACCGCTACTTATGATCCGCTTGCGGACACGCAAATCAACGACTGCCGCTCCGGCGAGACACAGTATCACAACACAACGCTGGGAGGCCAGACAATTGACGGGAAAGACGCTGTCAACGAAATGAGCTTTTTGTGGGTGGAAGCGGCCATGAACGTGCGAACAGCCCACCCGACGCTTACGATACGCTGGCATCCCGGGATAAATCATGAGTTTAAGATGGCTGCCGCGAAACTGAACAAGCTTGGCCTGGGTTATCCGGCTTGGTACAACGATCTGAGTTCGATCCCGTATTTCGAAGAACGAGGAGTCACTCACGAGGATGCCGTGAATTATACAATCGGCGGCTGCGTTTTACACGGAATACCGGCAAAGACGCCTTCCGCTTGGCCCGGAATATTCAATTTTGCGAAAGTATTGGAGGTCACTCTGAACAACGGGCGAGATCCTCGCTTGAACAAACAGATCGGGCCGAAAACCGGCGAACTGACAGATATGAGTTATGACGATCTGGTCGACGCCTTAATGAAGCAGACGGAGTACTTTTTTGAGATACAAAGGGAATTCAGCAACCGGGTTCGCATATTCAGAAGCCATGAGATGCCGAATTTGTTCCTCTCAAGTCTTTTTGACGACTGCATAAAGCGGGGAGACGGAGTGTTCGGAGGAGGATGCCGCTATCAGATTTCCGCTCACTATTTGCAGCCCATCGGTCTTCCGGATGTGGGCGATTCGCTGGCCGCGATAAAAAAATGCGTGTTTGACGACAAATCCGTCGGAAAAGATGAGCTTATTAAGGCGTTGGCGTCAGATTTTGAAGGTTATGAGAATGTGCGCAAAAAGCTGTTGGCGGCGCCGAAATTCGGCAATGACGACGATTATGCTGATGAAATAGTAGTTGATCTGTATAAAAGACTGTTCAATTATGTCCATAAATTAGATTCGCCCTACGGATCAAAATATGAAGTCGCGCCCCACAGTTTGAGCTTCCACGGAGCTTCGGGGGCAAAGGTAGGCGCGCTGCCGAGCGGAAGAAAATCATGGCTCTCCTTAAATGACGCCGGCTGCTCGGCCTGTCAGGGCATGGATTTGAACGGACCGACCGCCCTGATAAATTCCGCGGGAAAAATCGATCACACGCCCATACACGGCTGCCTGTTTAATGTTAAGTTCCACCCGTCGGCAATGCAGACGGATGAAGACTTGGAGAGGTTCTTGGATCTGATCGATACGTATTTCGGAGAGTATTTGGGAAAACACATACAGTTCAACGTGGTTGACCGCGATATGCTTATAGCCGCGCAGAAAGACCCTCAAAAACACAGAAATTTGGTCGTTCGGGTCGCGGGTTACAGCGCTTTGTGGGTAGAATTGAATCCCCAAGTTCAAGAGGAGATAATCTCCCGCACGGAGCACGCGTTTTAAATCCGGCGTTTTGTACCAAACAGCCGCTCCGCAGCATAATACATATTAAATCATTCTCCCCCGCTTTCGGCGGGGGAGAATGATTTAATCGAATTTTCTTACCGGAACAGGCGGAACGCTTTGCGCGGGAAATCGTTCAGAGCGGCTTACATAGTATCTCGTGGATTTTTGTTTCAAATACGCTTGAGGCGTGTGACGGCGTCAATACGGCGGCGCTGTCGGCGCCGGTCCAAGTTCCGCCTATGGCGATCACAGGCTCGCCCAAAGGAATAGTGTCCGCATCCAAAGCCATGACAGATATTTCAACGCAAACCTTTATGCCCTGACCGAACATTCTCAGTGTGAAGGCCATGATCTCGGCGGGATACATGCCGCCGGCTTTTGTGCTTATGCCGCGCTCGACGCCGCTCAATACATGGCTCGCCGTAACGACTTTAATTCCGCGGGAGATCAGATCTTGCCTTGTATCCGGCGGCATATCGTTTTTTCCTTTTTCGCGCGCTCCGTTCGCGCCGCTCACGCAAACCACATTGAGACCGTCCTGGCCGATAAGCTTCAGGGCCGTAGCTCCGGTGTGCGACGCGACGACTATGTGCCTTATACCGCGCGTTTTTGCCGCCTTAAGCGCGATTTCTATGGTTTGGTCGGTGTTATCTTTCCCGGCTTTTTCAAAATACATAACGCTTCCTCATATTTTTTGGTTTATCTGCGGCCGAATTCTGTGACCCAACAACCGGTTTGACGCAAGAGTTGCTTAATAAATCCCTTGTTCTTCAGCTTCTCCGGTTCATGTTCTCTGCAGGCGTGCAAATCCTCCAAAAGATCCAATAACCGGGCGGAGCCGCCGCAATCATAAAGCTTAGAGCCGTCTTCAAGCGATTCGAGTTCGAAAACGGAGTATGGCGGTATGCTTACCAAGCAGTCGGGATAAGCCTCGAACTCGCGGCCCATCACCTTGAATCGGAACAGCCCGCGGGTGATAATGAACCATTTTGCCGTAAGTGAACTATATTGACATTTACTTTGTTGATCCGTTTAACAAAACCTGATATATGTGTAAAAAATGCGGCAATGCTCCGGAGAGAAAAAAGAGAGCGACATCACGGCTTTTCCGTGTTAATATCAGATGAAGCAGAAGTAAATAATAAGGAGTTGTCAAATGATGAAATACATCGCCTTGCTGCGGGGCGTCAATGTCGGCGGAAAAAACATTATAAAAATGGCTGACCTGAAAAATGCCTTTGAACAGCGGGGATTTCAAAGTGTTACCACTTATATTAACAGCGGCAATGTGTTGTTTGACAGTGTTTCGGAAGAAACCGAAATCAAACCCGCTTGTGAAAGTCTGATCGCAGAGCGCTTCGGTATCAGCATCCCGGTTTTTGTGACCCCGGCGGCCGATCTGATTGATGCATTGTCTCACGCGCCCGAATGGTGGATCAAAATGCCGGATTCACGGCACGATGCTTTTTTCGTCATTCCTCCCGCAACGGCGCGGCAAATCGTTGCCCGCATAGGTCAAATCAAGGAAGAGTATGAACGTTTGGCATATTACGGCAGGGGTATTTTTTGGTCTGCGCCCAAAGCGACCTTTTCCCGAACACGGGTGTCGAAAATCATTCCGAAGGATGAGTCGATATATAATGCGGTGACCGTGCGAAACGCCAACACCGCTTTCAAATTGGCGAAGCTTGCGGGAGAAGCAAAAAAATGAATGAGGAATCAGGATGTTTCACCGGCGCTCGCATATATGAAGGCTGTAATTACAACCGGTTGTCAATCATAACAGCCTTTGATGGTCGTCCCCGGAAATGCTGTCCTTAAAATTTTGCCGTTTTGTTTCGCTTTTTAAAAGACGGTATCATTTCCGCCTTCCGCCCGGCTCATTTTTTTCCAATTTTCCATTTTTTCCTTCAGTAACGCCTTGCTTTCTTCGTCTTCTTTCATTGCGATCAGTTCCCAGTCCATTTCATCAAGAGCCGTGATTACTTCGTGTATCTTTTCAAACGGGACAGCAATTATATGCAAGCCGGCAGGGTATATTTTCCGTCGTTTCATGCCGTGGTGTAAGCCGGTGATGCAGAAATTCACTTTTCCGCTTAAATAGGGATATACATAAGTCCATGCACAGCTCAAAACGTGTGAGCTTTTCGACTCCCACAGATCCCCGGAGATATAACTGGTTGCCCTCATGATTATATCAGCTTGAGCCGGCTGAGCGACGCAAATAATGAGGTCCGGTTCAAAATCACAAATATCTGTCGGGCAAAAAACCACATAATTGCAAGCTCCCGGGATAAGGGAGGGGATCAGATTATAAAGACGCGCGTTCGGAGCCTGAGTTTTAAAGACACCAAAATCACAGCCGGCTTGCCCCGAAGCTTCGAATGGCGGTTTGGGGATCATACCCAATACCATTTTGCCGAAACAGTTGTCATCTTCTTTTGTCGTATAGAAGCATTTTCCGGAATCCTGGGCTTTTTTTATAAACTGGCAGAAGGAAAGTATTTCATCCGTATGATCGATATTTTCCGGCCGGCTGTAGCAGTATTTAATTGCAACCGCCGGATAGGGGAGCGCTAATTTTTTAAACAAGTCTGCGGCTTTTTGATTCATAATAAACTCCTTGTGTAACCATAAAAGCATAAATGCAGCGGCATAACGCAGGTCAACGTTCTCAAACACAAATCCCCGCGGCGTATGCCGCGGGGATTTGTGTCCGGTCAGAATATTCCGTTGTATTTCGCAGCAAGTTCTTTCAAAAGAGCTACTGCTTCGGGACCTCCGGGTACGGTCGATGCGTATTCTCCCAACACGGTTTCATTGATATCCTTCATCGTTGACAGAGCCTTATCGTCAAGCCGAATGATTTCAAGCCCGTTTTCTTCGAAAACCTTTACGGCTGCTATGCCGTCATCATATCTTGCCGGCGCAAGATACAGATCGAAAGCGTAATCGGTAGCCTTTTCCATAGCGTCTTGCTGGTCGAAAGTAAGAGAATTCCAAACATCTTTGTTCATTACTACCAGATATGAGCTGATATAGAACGGATCGGGAGTGGCGTATTGAGTGACCTCATACAGATTAAACGCTCTTGCGCCGTGAAGCATACCGGAAGAAGCGTCAATAACACCGGTCCTCAAGGCTTCATAAACCTCGGCTATCACCAAAACGACCGGAATTGCGCCGTATGCCGTCATGGTAAGCGCCTGAGCAGCACCGCAGCGAATCTGTTTACCGGAAAAATCTTCGAATGTCCTGATGGGAGAGGTCGTTATATACCCGCCGTTGCCTTGACCTATGGAAAAAAGAAATTTAAAATCATCCAGCTCCGCCGGCTTCAGCTGATTGAACCAATCGGTGAATGTATATGAGGCGGACTTGTCGTTGTTATAGGGGATCGCGGGGTATTCAAGGATATAACCGATGGGCAGAGCGCCGGACCCCATAGCCACATAAAAAAATGTAATGTCAGCCAAACCGTTCTTAACAGCGTCAAGTTCCTCGTTTCCGTTACACAGTGTTTGAGCGGCGTAGAGGGTATAATCGACCGTTCCTTCGGTATATTCCTTGACAAGGTCCAAATATCTGCACAGATCTTGTGTGGTGGCGTCGTTTTCAGGTATATATATCGCGAAGGCGAGGTTAACATTAGTCGCGTCGGAAAAATCCCATCCTTCCGCTTGCTCCGGGGGAGGCGGAGGCGTTGCCGGTTGCGTTGTGTTTTGCGCCGGAGGAGGTGTCGAAGCAACGTTATTGCCGCCGCCTGCGCATGCGGATAAAAATGTCAGGGTCAAAACAATCACAAGAATAAAGCATATCGGTCTTTTCATTTTTTTACTCTCCTGTCAAATAAATAATAGGCTTACTCGGGGCGCCGGCATGCCGAAGTTATAATATGAGTAAATAACAAATCCGTGTGTTTTCATTTTTTTACATTTCCCGGCGGCTCATAAACAACGCCGGGTTCATTTCGTTTTACACGCAGAGCCGACCATTCCTCATCCGGCGCGATTTGCGACACGGGATGAAATCCGACCGACTGAAGTAAGCCCCAAAGACTGTCGCGATTTATGTCATATACTTTTTTCCCCTTGGATTTCGGATAGGAAACCCAAAACGACCCGTTATCCTTGCAGGCTTCCGCCGCATCGGGAAACCGGCTCATAAACTGCTCGCGGCTTTCCGTAAACAGGTGTATAAAATCCGCCTTTCCCGTATTTTGCCAAACATATTCCTCGCTTTTGGGATAATCAGCGGGCGCGTGGAAAACCATTGCCGAACAGCCGGGTTTAACTTTCATCTTTTTGAACATCAATGCATCCATTACACGCACCCGCCTAACCGGAATTTTATGTCGACAGAAAAGCGAACACCTGCCTGATAAAAAAACGGTTTGGGTTCACTTTTTTGGCGGAGGGGGCGGGATTCGAACCCGCTACATGTTACTAATTTCTCAAAATAAAAAGTTTTTCAACATTGATAATACAAACTTGATTATTTTGGGTAGTTTGTGGTATGCTGTCAGTGGAGGTGGTTCAATGCTGAAGAACGAATCCCAACTGCGCAGCCGCGACCTTTATCTGAATCGGCTGATCGCGTTTCAAGATACTGAGCCTGTTAAGATTATAACAGGGATACGGCGCTGTGGCAAGTCCAGCCTGATGAAACTGATGGCGCGGCATCTGCGTCAAAACGGCGTCGCGGACGAGCAGATCATCGAGATCAATTTTGAGTCGATGGAGTTTCGGGGCATGGGTGTTGAGATGCTGTATCGATATGTGAAAGAACGTCTGCCAGCGGGCAAGCGGGTCTATCTGTTTCTCGATGAAGTACAGCGGATTGAGCAATGGCAGGACGCGGTCAATTCCTTCCGCGTCGATTTCGATTGTGACATCTGTGTGACCGGCTCAAACGCCTACCTGCTTTCTTCGGAGTACGCGACATATCTCGCCGGGAGAAGCGTGGAGATCAAGATGCTTCCGCTCTCTTTCCGTGAATTTCTTGACTTTCACGGTTATACGGTCAGGGAGACAAAAAGCCCGTCAGGTGGAACGCGCAGGCGGATATTTGACGCCGCAAACGAAAGCTACGAGCCGAGAGAATTGTTGGAAGCGTACATGAAATTCGGCGGCATGCCGGGGATCGCCGATGTGGGGTTGGACACCGACAAGGCGCTGACGTTGCTGGATGGAGTGTACTCCACCGTCGTGGTGCGGGATATTTTAGAGCGTGAAAAGCGCCGGGGCCAACGGCAGATCACGGACTCCGATCTGCTGAGAAAGATCATCATGTTCTTGGCCGACAACATCGGAAACAGCACCTCCATCACCTCTATCGGCAACACGCTGATGAACGAAAAGCTGCTCGACAGCGACAACCGAAAAGGCAAACCCGCCGTGCAGACCATCCAGGCCTATGTGGGCGCACTGTTGGAATCCTTTGTGTTTTATGAGATCAAACGCTTCGATATCAAGGGAAAAGAGTATCTGCGAACGCTCGGAAAGTATTATATCGCGGACATCGGTTTGCGAAATTATCTGCTCGGTTTTCGTGATACGGACGCCGGACACATCATCGAAAACATTGTCTGCTTCGAGCTGCTCCGCCGCGGATACGATGTGGCGATCGGTAAAGTCGGCGATAGGGAGGTGGATTTTATCGCCGCCAACGCCGGCGAAAAACGATATATCCAAGTGACCGAATCCATGAACGAGCCGTCCGCAAGGGAGCGCGAGTTTGCGCCGCTTCGCAAGATTCGGGACAATTATGAGAAGATTATCATCGCCAACCACTGCGACAATCCGGCGACGCAGGATGGGATCAAGGTGATCATGCTGACCGATTTTCTATTGGATACTTGACCAAATCTCAGATAAGGTACAATAAGTTTCGCATCTGCGAACCTTGAAGCGGTAACGGCTCGTTATACAGCATACATTTTTTATGAATATTGTGTATGCGAAATTTTTACCGGGCAACAAATATCAGGGCAACAATCGGAAACGGGCAACAAAAACAGAAAACCGGGCAATAAAAATGACAAGGAAAAAGCCGGCAACCTCTTGCGGTTACGGGCTTTATGGCGGAGCGGTTTGTGGTAAATCCGAAATCTCAATGTCGGCAAGGTTGATCGTGCGGGAATCGCTCTTGAAGTTGTAGGTCAGCACGATCCGGTCATCGTAGATGTATATCGCATTCACGAATATGTCGATTATCGCTCGCTGGTAAGTTATATCTGTAACATCGCCACCCTTAAAACGGTTTATCCAGAAGACAATCTTTTCTTCG
>WRJA01000013.1 GCA_009782435.1 Oscillospiraceae bacterium | reverse complement strand
GCCCGCCCATATCAATCAGATCAACGGTATCCGAGGGTTCCGCGGTCCGGGGCGCGACGGCGGCCGGTCGCGGTGTTTGGGCGGGCGTTGCGCTCGGCGTCTCAGGCGCTTGGGCCGGTTGCCCGGCGCAGGCCGTCAGCGTCAGGCTCAGCGCCGATACGAACATAAATACGGTAATTTTGCGGTTTCCTTTCATATGCTTCTCCTTTGTTTTCATTCAGATTGTATATTCTTCCGGCTTGCGGCGCTTGATACTCATTCGTTGCACGCCGGTAAATCTGCCGCGTCGGGTAAGGGAATACAGATAGTCGCGCTTGTGTGGCGGTCAAGGCTGACGTCACGCACCTTGATGTTCATATTATAGATGGAACGCATGACAGGTTCGTTGATCACATCACGCGTTTTCCCCACGGTAAGGATACGGCCGCCCTTCATTGCGATTATTCGGTCAGCGCAATAAACAGCATGATCCGGGTTATGGGTGACCATCAGAACACCCATGCCTTCTTCGGCGAGACTGAGCACCTGCGCCAGCACGAGGTATTGGTTGCCGAAATCCAAACTTGCCGTCGGCTCGTCCATGATCAGCATTTCAGGTTGCTGAGCCAAAGCGCGCGCGACGATGACCATCTGTCTTTGGCCTCCCGAAATCTCTGTATACCGTTTTTCGGCGAGACCGCTTATTCCTAATCTGTCCATTGCTTCTCCGGCGATGCGCTCGTCCCGCGCTTTATGCCGGCAGGTACAGTTCAGATGCGGCGTGCGCCCGAGCAGAACGACGTCTTTCACCTTGAACGGGAAGGGCGGGGTATGCGCCTGAGGTATATAGGCTATCTTTTTCGCCAGTTCCTTTTCTTCTATATCCCGCACATCCCGCCCGTAAAGCGTGACGGAACCTTGCTGCGGTTTCAAAAAAGCGAGGATGGTTTTCAAAAGCGTGGTTTTACCGCTGCCGTTCGCCCCGAGGATACATACAAACTCGCCTTTTTTTATTTCAAACGAAACATCGCTCAGCACCTTGTGTTTTCCGTAATTGAAATGTATGTTGTTTACACTAATCATTCCGGTCACCGGCTTTCGAGTTATTCTTGAATATGAAGAAAAAGAACGGGACTCCAATAAACGAAGTGAGTATGCCTATAGGCAGCTCAACGGAAAACGCCATTCGCGCCACATTATCCACCATCAGCAAAAACGTGGAGCCGAGTATAACGCAGACGGGGATAAGCCGCTTATAGTCAGGACCCGCTATAGTCCGTCCGAGATGGGGGATCACCAACCCGACCCAGCCCACCATGCCGCACACCGACACGCACGAGGCCGTGATCAAGGTAGAGGCCATAATGACCAGCATTCGGACGCGCCTTGTTTTTATGCCCAGACTGCGCGCTTCTTCCTCCCCGAAGGATAATACATTCAAATGCCAGCGCATAAGGAACAGCGTTATGAAGCCCGCGCCCATGGGAAGCAATATACTGAACAGTCGCCTGTTATTCATTGTGTTGAAGCTGCCCATGAGCCAAAACGTGATCTGCGGCAACTTGTTGTCGGCGTCGGCCAAAAGCTTTATCGCCGACGTGCCGGACTGAAAAAGTGTGCTGACCATGATTCCGCCGAGCACCAGACCCAAAGTCGCGTCACGGCTGAAACTCTTTGTTGCTGTTGCGGCGAGGGCAACGGCGATAACTCCGCCGCAAAAGCTCAGCATTTGAACATATACCGTTGACATCCCCATCAGCATCGCCACGCACGCGCCAAACCCCGCGCCCGCCGACGCGCCGAGAATATCCGGCGACACCATGGGGTTTTTGAACATGCCCTGATAAGACGCTCCGGCGATAGACAACCCGCCGCCGATGATAAGCGCAACCAGCACGCGCGGCAGGCGGATATTGAACAGCACCGTCTCCATATTCGGATCGATGATCCGCGCGGGGTCAGCGAAGTGATAAAAAATCGTATGCAGAAGATCAGGGATCGTTATGGAGAATCTTCCGACAGAGAAAGAAAACAAAAACGCGGCGGCCGGTAAAATGAGCAGTAACGGCCATTTTTTATCCGGTTTGTCCTTCCTGTCGGCAGGCATATCATACTCCTACTTTCTCATAATGATCCAACGGTCCTTCGTTTCATTGTTTACGATCTCGCGGAGAATACCGTTTCGGTCCAATATTTCCCCGAGCAATTCATCCGTGATGCCTTCGCTGCGCCGGTTGATTTGTTCCGGCCATCCGGGAATGATCGTCTGCATCTTTCGGTATATCGACGCCGCAAGCTCCTTGCTGCCCAAGCCTCCTCCGATATATGTCCTGCCTCCGGGCGCGAGAACACGGTATATCTCAAGCAGCGCTTTCTCAAGATCATCCCAGAAGCAACAGGAACCGCGGCTTATGATCAAATCCGCGAAATTATCGGGAAACTCCATACAATGGACATCCTGCCGGAGAAACACGGCCCGCTCCGCCAAGCCGCGCTCTTGCGCCCGGTTCTCGGCGATCAGCAGAGCGGATTCGTCCGTGTCGACAAACCACCCCCGGCACTCCGTCTTCTCCATCAGGGCAAATCCGAGGTGTCCGCCGCCGCAGCCGACGTCTATCATCCTGCCTTTTGTCTTCTTTGTCCTGAAAATGATGTCGTCGGCAATGACCGGGTAAATGGGAAAGAAAATGTTTTGCGCGATATCATCGAATTTGTGATCCGTATCCGCCGTGTTTTCCATAGTGTTATGCTTCATCAGGCGCTTCATAGTAGGCCCCGCCGGCGCAGGCCTTGCACATGGCGGCGCCGTCGCGGATAACCTGACGCCCGTCCGCCACTCCCTCGCCGCATTTCGGGCAGATCATTGATTCAAGCGGCGCTCCGGGCAGATCTTCCGGGCGGTAATTGACCTTCACGCGCGTAACGTAAAACATGTCGCCGTCGGGGATCGCGTCAAAGAACGCGGCCAAATCCGCGCCGTCGGGCGGATAGTGACGGGAGACATTGGATATACGGACGGCCTCGCCCGTTTCCGTATTAACAAATGTCGCTGCCGATTTTCCGTAATCCATCCATTTCAGGTTACGCCGCCCGAGCTTACAGCCCGTCACCGTACCTATCGCGTCGGTCAGGCAGCGGTCGCATTCCACATATACAATAAGGCCGCGAAAATTCTTCGGCTCGTCAATACCAAGCTCCTTCAAACCCATCCTTGCCATCCGGACACCGATGATCTGTCCGGAGCAAAGATGCCCGTGATACTCGACGGCTTCCTGTAAATCCTGTGTAAATGTACTCATATCCTATTTCTCCCTGTCTGTTATGAAAATACCGACGGTCTTCGGATTGGGCAGATAAAACGGAAAATCGTTCCGGCCCGTGTGTGTTACGCGCTCATTGAGAAACTCATTTATTTCCGCCTCTGATGCTTCAGGCGCATTTTTCCTTATATACAGCTCCGCGTCAAGCCATGACCTGAACGGCTGCCCGAACTCGGCTTGACAAAGCTCAAGCTTGTATACGACGCCGCGCAAATCGAGATCGGCTTTCAAGTCCGGAACAGTTTCCTTGACAATGCGCCTGTGACGCTGCGGGTAAAGGCCGCTCATGTTTTCGGCGTTGAGTATACGGATAAGCCTGCGGTTGCACAGTTTTATAAAATCCGTTTTATCTTTCATTTCGAAGAAACTCATAAGCACAACGTCAAAACTATTCGTAAGCAATGAGGCGTCGCGTACTTGTGCGTTGAGATTGCGGATACCGAGCGCTTCCGCATCCCGGCGAAGAGAGCCGATCGCCGCTTCGCTTATGTCAACTGCGGTGATTTCGGATACTGCGGGCGCAAGCTCTAAGCTGAGCCTGCCGATACCGCAGCCGAGATCGCAGAACGTATCGCCCGGCGTAAGATACGGCTTTATTTTTTGCGCCAATGTTTTGTGAAAACCCGTATAGGCGCTCGCATCCCTAAACCACCTTATGATTTGATCGTCCCATGAGAAAAGCATCGCTCTTACCTCCGGATCGCAGCCGACAGGCAGTTAACACATCGTCCCTGTTCTCTGCCTTTTCATCAAGAAATATATGCAAGATGCAAACACAGCGAAAACCGGTTTTGTCAAAAGTTGTTCGCCGGGAAAAAGGAGGGCGCGGGCGGGGGAAAACCGCCCGCGCACGGCGCTCTGCGCCGTAAATAAATGCTGAGATAAGTGTCTCTCAAAATATTAAACGCCGTCCCGGACTGCCTTTCAGGATGAACGGCACAGGACGGCGCGCGATATCATTATCACACACACTCCTGTTATACGGATACGAACATTTTCATGTTCGTTCCGCATAGGCCGCCGAAAGCAGCCCTGCGGGCATTTCATCCCGGGCGCCCGCATCCGAACAGTCCTGATGCGGGGCTATGGAGCGAAGGAGAATATTACCGGTTGGTTTTGCACTTTTCGATTATCGTATCATTTCATGCTGTATCAAATAATTATCATTGATATTTGCGTGTAATAACACGAATTGATGCGATTGCTGCAATTTGTATTCAATATAATTTCTTTATAGCACCATTGGCGCAATATGTCAAGAGTATATTTGCTTTTACCGCGCCGGTTTGAATGAATCATAAGCAAAACACACGGTATTTGCTTATGATCGCTTTTTCTTCGTATCAAACCGGTTGATTTTGCGGAATTCTTATATTATTATGATAAATACTTAATTTCGGCTTTTTTACGGAAAGGAACATATGCTTTATGGATTGGTATCCGCTCTTGAATTCTGTAAGGATCGCGGCGATAAGCTGTGTCGCGGTGTTTTTTATCGGGATATTCGCGGCTTATTACACCGCCCGGCTCCCTCGCTTATTAAAAGGCGTGCTTGACGTTGTCCTTACCTTGCCGCTCGTGCTGCCGCCCACGGTGTGCGGTTATTTGCTGCTTATGCTCTTCGGCGCAAGGCGGCCGCTCGGCGTTTTTCTCGCACAGTTCGGCGTCAAATTCGTTATGACGTGGTACGGCGGCATATTGGCCGCCGTATTGGTCTCCTTCCCGCTTATGTACCGAACGGCCCGCGGAGCCTTTGAGAGCTTCAACAATACGCTCGCATATTCCGGCCAAACCTTAGGACTGAGTAATACATACATATTCTGGCGCATAAGGATGCCGTTTTGCCGGCAGGGCATACTTGCGGGTACGGTCCTTGCGTTCGCGCGCGCACTCGGCGAGTACGGGGCGACAAGCATGCTGATCGGTTACATCCCCGGAAAGACCGCGACGATATCCACGACGGTCTATCAGCTTTGGCGGACAAATGATGACGCCGGGGCGTTCACATGGGTAACGGTCAACATAGCCATAAGCGCGATCGTTCTTCTGGCGGTGAATATGCTGGAAAGACGAGATAAAAAGGCGGTCGCCCGATGAGCCTGATCGTTGATATCAAAAAGAATCTCGGAGATTTTCACCTTGACGTTTCTTTTGAAATGAACGGAGGCGTATTGGGGCTGCTCGGCGCTTCGGGAAGCGGAAAAAGCATGACGCTGATGTGCGTTGCCGGAATCGTAAAGCCGGACTCCGGCAGGATCGTTTTGAACGACAGGACCCTTTTTGATTCGGAGAAAAACATCAATCTCACGCCGCAAGAGAGGCGAGTCGGATATCTGTTTCAAAATTACGCGCTGTTTCCCAATATGACAGTGCGCCAAAACATTCTCTGCGGCTTGCACAACGAAAAAGATACGGCAAAAAAAGACCGGGTCGCACGGGAAATGATCGATTTGATGCAGCTTATCGGGCTTGAAGATCACAGGCCCGGCCGGCTTTCCGGCGGACAGCAGCAGCGCGCCGCCTTGGCCCGCATATTGGTCGGCGACCCCGATCTGATCGTATTGGACGAGCCGTTCAGCGCGTTGGACAGCCATTTGCGCGAGCAGCTGCAAATCGAAACAAAAAGGCTGCTCAAGCGTTTCGGCAAAGACGTGATCTTGGTCACGCACAGCCGCGACGAGGCATTCAGGTTATGCGGCGCGATCGCCCTGCTCGATTCGGGGGCCGTCACAGCTCACAAGGAAACAAGCCTTATTTTCTCCGATCCGGAAAGCCGCTCGGCGGCGATACTGACCGGCTGTAAAAATGTTGTCGACGCGAAAAAATCCGGCGAATACTCTGTCGACGTTCCCTCTTGGGGCCTGCGGTTTGAGACGCTGAAACCCGTCCGCGACGACCTTTGCGCCATAGGCATAAGAGCGCATCATTTCGATCCGGAAACCGCTCAAAACCGCTTTAAGGTCCGATGCGGCGAGAAAACGGAAAGCCCGTTTGAATACAATATTCAGTTCCGCTTTGAAAATCAAATCGAGAACTCTCGGGATGTGTGGTGGCTCACGGCAAAAGAAAAAAGGAAGGACCGGGTTCCGGAAGAGCTTGGCGCGGACCCGGCCGATATCATGCTGCTGTATAAATGACGAAGCATTCAATTTCATACGGAGGTAAGCGAATATGGACAAACAAAACGCACTTTCCGCACAAGACGCCGCCGATATGCTCAAAGTGAGTAAAAGCACAGTTTACAACATGATAAGGAGCGGAGAGATAAGCTCCTACATGGTGGGGCGTAAGGTCAGGTTCACGGAAGATGATATAAAAAACTACATAAGCCGCTCAGCTGCGGCTCAAACCAAACGCTATTCCCGGCCGGATGCAGCGACGGGTTTCGATCTTTCGGCCGGTTCCGGGGAAAGGGAAAACCGGGGATTTGTTATTTGCGGCCAAGATCTGATGTTGGACGTTTTATCCAACTATATGAGGGCGCACGGCGTGCCCGCGCTGCGCGCGTATATAGGCAGTTATGACAGTCTTACGCTTTTGTACAAGAACAAAATAGACGTGGCGTCCTCCCATCTTTGGGACAGCGAAACGGATCAATACAATATTCCGTACGTCAAAAGGCTCCTGCCGGGAATCCGAGCCGTCGTCATTCACTTGACCTGCCGTATGCAGGGCTTTTATGTCCGGAAAGGAAATCCGAAGAGCATAAGAGCCTGGGAGGATTTCGGGCGCGACGATATTGTTATGATCAACCGTGAGCACGGGGCGGGCTCGCGAGTGCTGCTTGACGAAAACCTCAAGCTGCTCGGCATATCGGGAAGCGGAGTTAAGGGCTATACCGCGGAAAAACCCTCGCACCTCGCACTGGCAAGCGCCGTGAGCAGCGGGAAGGCGGACGTTGCCGTTGGAATCGAAAAAATCGCCCGGCAGGTCGACAATATCGATTTTATCCCCATGAAAAAAGAACGCTATGATTTGGTCGTAAAAAAAGAACTGATGCCCTCGCCCGAGATACGTACCATGATGGATATAATAAAATCCCCGGCTTTTAACCGGGAATTCTCCGATATAGGCGGTTACGATACGTCTGATATGGGCAAGATCGCGGCGGAAATATGAACTGCTGTTTATTCCGGCGCGGGCGATCCGGCGGCGGGTATACCGGCAAGCGTTATTGCGGCAGGCTTCTTGTTTGTTTCCGCGCCGTCTGTTTTTATGATCTCCGTGACAATGTGTCCGGCAATCATCATTCCGGCGACGGCCGTCACCCAGACGACGGCGCCGGGAACGCTTCTTCTGCCCGGCGGCGGTTCTTCGAGCGGCTCGGGTCTGAGCGGATGTTCGCTGCCTGACACGACCGTATGACGGACGATCCCTCTTTTACGCAGCTCTCTTCTCATGACCCTCGCCAAAGGGCAAGTATTTGTTTCGGAGATATCGCATATGCGAAGCCCGGAAGGGTCAAGCTTATTGCCCATACCGAGCGAGGATATGACAGGTATTCCCCTCTCAAGGGAAGCGACCGTCAAATCGACCTTACATGAAACAAGGTCGATCGCATCCGCGACGTAATCATAAGTCTCATCAAAAAACATGTCGCGCCGGGCGGCCTCATAGTTCGAGGTTATTATCCTGACCTTAACGCCGGGGTTGATTTCAAGAAGCCTCTCCGCCATGACCTCCGGTTTCGGCCGCCCCACCGTTGAGGCGGTCGCGATTATTTGCCTGTTGATATTGCTTTCCGCGATAAGGGCCCCGTCGATCAGCGTGAACTCTCCGACTCCGGCGCGGGCAAGAGCCTCCGCACACCAGCTGCCGACGCCGCCGAGCCCGAATACGGCGACTTTACTTTGCGAAAGCCGCTCCGCGGCGTTTTTCCCGAGAAGCATTTCGTTCCTGATAAATCTTTGCGGCATATACCCGCTCCTTTAAACAACCGCCCCGGATGTATCGGGGCGGTACGCTGTCATTCTGTTCACACTTGAAACACCGGATCGCTTGCCGCTTTGCCGGCGGCGCGGGGCGTATCATATTTTCTTTCTGAAAACCAAGGGAAATTTTTCCGAGGCGTAATAAGGCTCAAGAAGATTCCGCTCCCACTCGGAATAGGCTTCATTGCGCAGCCGGGCGTCGGCGAGCATATCGCGGTACACTTCTCCTTCTCCCGAGAAAAACATGATATGGTATCCGGCGTAATAGTCATTTTCTCCGTATACAACAGCGGTATCTCCGTATGCCCTCGGGCCGAAACAAAAGCCGTCAAACTCCTCGACCATCATACCCTTGTATATATCCTCATAAAGCCCGCCGTTCTCTCTCGACCCGTCGTCATCGGTCATAAGAGTCGCAAGCTCCGCGAAACTCTCTTCCGTGGCCTCTCCCGATCTCCACTCCTCAAGCAGTCTTTCAGCTTCGAGCAGAGCGGCTTTTTTTGCCTCATCGGTGAATTCGCCGTCCTCATCCTCTTCCGCTTTAATGAGTATGTGCCGCACGGATACCGTGTTGTAACTGTTATCGTCGCGTCCGCCGAACAGCAAAACGTAGTATCCGGAATCCGACTCCGTCACTGTAACGTCGCCGGTTTTCCGCTCGTCCGCGAGCAGCCAATCGGCGTAATCGGAGTACGCCACGTCCCCTCCGGCGTTTGTAACGGTGTAAGGACCCGATCCGGCCAATCCCTCAACTGTCGTTTCAAAGCTCTCCTCGTCCGATATTCCCGCAGCGACGTCCTCTGCCAGCATTTTTGCCTGCGCCATCGCGGCGGCCTTTTCCGCCTCATGATCGTGATCCCCGTCCTCGCCCTCTTCGTCATAATCATATCCGTACAGGTCGAAAATATCGCTGCTGACGTAATAATACGTGTAGGTTATGCGGTCATATGTATCTTTGTTTTCCTCGTACCAATTCGTCAGCTCATTTTGATCGAATGTGAAAGATTCGCTCACGCTTATTGCATAGTCGGCGGCAATCGCACTTTTTGTGAGAATCCCGCGTATGACCTTCTCCGAGCATCCTCTCCCGTAAACCGAGGCAAGGTAATTGTTCACGCTCGGGTAACCGTATATCTCGGCATAGTATGCGTATTCTTCCATGGATTCGTCTATTTCTTCGAGTTTTTCCCGGCTGAGTGTTCCGGCGCCCTCAGCCAGCGCTTTTTCATATATGGCTGTTACGCCTTTCATCGTTTCGAGCGCCTGAGCTTTAAAATAATCGGCCCATGTTTTGAATTCTTCACTTCCGTACTCTTGTTTCCTGAGCGGCTGCGACGTATCAAAAAAATATGATATGTATTCTCCGTATGAGTTTACATAATTGTAATAACTCATGGTATAGTAATAATTGAATTCGGCGGTGTTATATCTTTGGTTCCCGATCGCTACTGCTGTTGTCCCCGTGTAAAACAGGTTTGTGTTCAGTATTAATACCGCCGCGATGCAAACGCCGACCACTGCCCCGACGATCGAGTATTTCAGCTTGGCTTTTGAAAGTTTTTCCTTTTTTTTGCGCGCGGCGACCTGATGCTTTTCAATACCTTCGGCGCGTTCATTTTGCCGCTTTCTTTTGTCCTGTGATGCGCCCATTTGCATTTCCATCCTTTATTCATCTGATTGATTTATGTATTGTTCCGGGTCCGGTCATAACGCGGTTCCCGCGCAGGCGGGGAGCGAAAGGCCTCCAACCGGCGTATTTCGGTTATTATACAGTATCCTGATTGTTGATTCAAGCAAAAACATTAACAAATCAATTTATGATCCGGAGGATATGATCCGTGCATTTGCCCGAGTGATCTCCGGCGTGTTCCGCCAAGCCTTAAAAACGCTCGACAAATCGATTTTTATGTGATAGTATCATGTTGCCGGTTGCGGAGAATACGGGTGAGATGCCCGAACTATCCCGGTAACCGTGGTGTTCGCATGATGAACCAAGTCGGGTCGCCCGGCCGGCAACACATATGACCGCTCTGCTGTCGGACGGAGTTCGGAATGAATCATCACATCCGGGATTCCTCCCGCGCCGAGCGAGAGGGATTTTTTTATTGCCCGGATAAGGAGTATTCTATGCTGATACGCAAGCTGCGGATGTTTGCGCTCACGATCATACCGGCGCTCGCGCTCACGGTAATACCGGCGCTGACGGGCTGCGCCGGATCGGACGATCCGGCAGTCCCGCAGTCGCAGGGGACCGACACGGCCGTTCCCTCGGTCGATCGCGCGGGAAATCCCATCTCCCCTCCGCCGGAACCAAAGCTCATAATCTCGCTTTCTCCGGCCGTCACTCAAACTCTCGTGCATTTGGGCGCGGCGGACCTTCTGGCGGCTGCAGACACGAATTCGGTAAAGCTTGAGGGCGTCCCCGAGGGATTACCTTCGGTCGACATGCTGTTTCCCGACACGGAGTTGCTTTTAACTTTAAACGCCGATCTGCTTTTGTGTTCCTCAATGACGGGATACGACGGCAGCGAACCACTGAAACCGTTAGCCGCCGCGGGAGTTTGCATCGCCGTGATACCTTCCGGTACAAGTATGGACGATATCAGAGAAGACTTGGCGTTCATCGCCGCTTTGACGGGCCGGCGCGACGAAGGCGCCGCGATCCGCGAAGAGCTGGATACGGGCATTCTGGCGGTAAGAGATGCGCTCGGCGGCGCGAAAAAAAAGAGTGTTTACTTTGAGATCGCCGCCGCTCCCGCCGCATACAGTTTCGGCGGCGGCACATTCATGAATGAACTCATCGAGATCGCGGGGGGAGAGAACATATTTGCCGACCTGAGCGGATGGCTCGCCGTATCCGAGGAACAGGTCATCGCTCGCGATCCGGACGTCATATTTACAAATATCGACTATTCTCCCGCGCCGGTCGACGAGATCCTCAGCCGAAGCTCACTGCGCGGAGTTACCGCTGTCGTCGAAAAGCAGGTGTTTTTTGTGGACAGCAACTCAAGTTCTCTGGCCAATGAATATGTTCTGACCGCTGTATATCAAATGGCGGCGGCAATGCATCCCGACCTATGGAAAAACGGCTGAGCGACAAACCGGCGCGGAGCGCCGGCGTCAAAGCGTCGGTTTTCGCCGCCGCCGCCGTCACCGTTATGATAGTCGCCGTATGCGCCGGAAGCGTAAAAATACGCGCGGCTGACGTTCCCGCGGTACTGTTCAGCCACATATTCAAGCAGCCCTTGCCTGCCGGGATCGGCAGCGCGACCGACAGCATAATATGGACACTGCGGGTTCCGAGGGCGCTTTTGGCCTTTGCCGTCGGCGCGTCGCTCGGAATAAGCGGCGCCGTAATGCAATCCGTATTGCGCAACCCGCTCGCGTCGTCATATACGATCGGCGTCTCGGCGGGCGCGTCGCTCGGAGTGGGAACGCTTATGATGTTCGGCGTATCTTTTCCGGTATTGGGGATCTTCGGTTATCCCCTTTTCGGCTGTCTGTCGGGAATAGCGGCGATATCGCTTGCGATATTTTTTTCTTCGGCATTGGACAAAGACCTTTCAAGCAATACCATCGTCTTGGTGGGTATGGTATTCTCCCTGTTCATATCGGCGCTCATAACACTGATAACGGCCCTGAACACAACCGTGCTGGAGCAGCTGACCTATTGGCAGATGGGCAGTTTCAGCATGCGCGAATGGACGCATACGCTGGCTGTTTTGCCCGCAGCCCTTATATTGGCGACCGCTCTCTTCCTCCGCGCGCCCGAGCTCGACATTTTGACTTTCGGAGATGAACAGGCCGCTGTGATCGGTATCGATGTCAGAAGGGAGAAGTGGCTGCTTTTATATCTCGGCGCGGCGCTGACGGGAGCGTCTGTCGCCTTTGTGGGGATAATCGGCTTCGTCGATCTTGTCGCGCCCCATATCGTGCGGCGGGTATTCGGAGCAAAACATAAGATCGTGCTGCCCGCAGCGGCGATATGCGGCGGCACATTGACGGTATTTTCCGACCTTTTGGCGCGGACGGCGCTTCCCGGGCGCGAGCTGCCCGTAGGCGCGGTCACCGCGCTTTTGGGGGCGCCGTTTTTCGCGTTCGTTTTTTTCCGGCAAAGGAGGATTCGATAGATGACGCCTTTGCTTGAGGTACGCGGCGTTTGCGCGGGCTACCGCGGGGTCGAAGCGGTAAGGTCTGTAAGTTTCGGCGTCCGCGCGGGAGAGCGCGTCAGCATCATCGGCCCCAACGGCTGCGGCAAAACCACATTGCTGAAAGCCATGTGTAATCTGATACCTCTGACAGGCGGCGGCGTTTTGATCGACGGAATCAATCCGGCGTCGATGAGCCGCCGCGCTGCGGCAAAAAAAATATCGATGATGGCGCAGATATCGGAGCTGTGGTTTGATTTCACCGTTGCGGAAACCGTGCTGATGGGTCGATACGCAAGACAAAGCGGCAGATTATCGTCAAATACGAACGACGATATGCGGGTCGTTGAAGAATGTCTGCTTGCCGTGGGGATGACCTCTTCGGCAAACGAATCGATAACCCGGCTGTCCGGCGGTCAGCGCCAGCTCGTGATGCTCGCGCGGGCGTTTGCTCAAGAACCGCGCATAATAGTGCTTGACGAGCCGACCAACCACTTGGATCTGAAACATCAGGCGGAATTGTTCGGGTATCTGCTCGAGTGGGTGACAAAACCTGACAGAGCCGTCATTCAGGTCATGCACGACCTGAATTTCGCTCGTATGTATTCCGACCGCATACTGCTCATGAACGACGGCAGGCTCGCCGCTGACGGCAAGCCGGACGAGATCATGAACATGAGCGAACTTGACGACGCGTATGATTTCGGCGTCAGGCGTTTTTTGGAAACCGCGGCGAAGACGCAGCGGGAGTTAAGCGAAAGCGGGAAATGAAGAATCCCCGAAATTCGAATCCCGGTCCGGCCTCGCGGGCCTACCGCGAAAACATAACTTTTTCGCTGTTGAACATTTTTGTCAGAACAAACCCTCCGACACATGCGTAAACGACATTGCTCACAGCCGTAAGGACGATGTTCGCGCCTGAATAACCGAGAGAAAAAATACCGCTCATGCTCTGCACGCTGTTATAAAAAGGTATTATGTAATAAATCCCTTTGCTCGGCGCGCCGGCGCTGAACATCCCCGTCACCCCAACGAGCATCACAACTATCATCACGGGGACGACGATCATTCCGGCCTCCTTAACCGTCTTGGCAAACGCCGAGAGGCAGGATATCAGCGACACAAGCAGCAGAATGGTCGACAGTATGACCAAGGCAAGGAAAAAATAGTCCCCGGCGCCGTATATGCCCGCAGCCAAGCTTTCGTTAGTACCCATAAGCTTCGGCAGCGCCAAGATCGTCGCCGCGGCGCTCACGAGTCCCGCCAAAAACGCCAGAACGCCGAGACTCAATATCTTTCCCACGGCGAGCCGGCTGCGCTTTAACGGAGACACGAGCAAAGCGCCTATCGTGCCGCGCTCTTTTTCGCCGGCTATAGATTCCGGTGCAATGCCGATACATCCGGAATAGAGAAACACCATAAGCAGCATCGGCATGATCGACGATATCAAAAGAGCTTGAGTATCCTCCTCCCTCGCCAGATCCGGGTCGGGAACTTCTCTGTTGATGTCGAATTTATTCACGAGAGAGGTCTCGTACATGTCGAGCAGTCCGATAAGCGTTCCGTATGCGTTCAAGGAATTCACGTCCGCGGAATTGCAGTATATCTCGATATTGGGCGCGGGTCCCTGCGATGTGCGCACATCGTAGTTTTCGACCAGAGCGTCAAACTCCGGCGGAAAAATAACGCACAGATCGGCTTTTTTCGCCGTAACTTTTTCTTTCGCGGCCTCCGCGTCGGGAACGTCCTGCGTTCCGATCTCAATAAACAAAAACCGCGCCCCGGCATCCGCAATAAAGTCCGAGACAGAGGCCGGCAGACCGGCGACATAAGCTCCGGGAACATAATCCGCGTCGGGCGTATACATCTCTCTCGCGGCCGAACCGATAAACGAATACACGACGTATATCATAACGCCGGGGAGAAGCAGCATAAGAAGCAGCCGTCTGTCCCCGAAAAACCGCGCGAACTCTTTTTGCATTATCGTTAAAACATCCCCGCTCATACTCGCCTCCCCGCCTTTTCCGCGTACAGGTCGAAAAACACGTCTTCGAGCGGCCTGCCGTTCGTTACGGCCGAAAGCGTGTCGCATACGGCCATGCCGCCGTTTATTATTATGCCGACCCTGTCGCATATTTTTTCGATCAGACTGAAAATATGCGTCGACACTATCACTGTCTTTCCCTCGGCGCGGAGCTCGAGAAGAAAGTCCGTTACGACTTTTGCCGTTATAACGTCCAGTCCGTTTGTCGGTTCGTCAAAAATTATTATTTTCGGATCGTGTACGAGAGAAATCGCCAACGACGCTTTTTGTTTCATTCCGGTCGAGAGGTTCGCGACCTTGACCGAGGCGAATTCATCAGCTCCGAATCTCCTGAACAGCTCCTCTTTGCGGGCGGCGCGGGTATTTGCGTCTATCCGGTGTATCTTCGAAAAAAAATCAAAAAGATAATCGGGCGTGAAAAACTCCTCAAGCTTCAGTTCACTTGTCAAAAAACCTATTTTTGCACGGACCGCGTCGGGCTGTGTTCTGATGCCGGCCCCGTCAATGAAAGCGTCTCCCGCATCGGCCTTTATGAGAGTCGCAAGCATCCGCAGCGTTGTTGTTTTTCCGGCTCCGTTGGGACCGAGCAGACCGAATATTTCGCCCTCATACGCAGAAAACGACAGGTCATCGACCGCCGTTATAAATTTATCTTTTGTTTTTTGAAGTTTACGCTGCTTCGCGGACAGCCGAAAAGTCTTTTTGAGGCTTTCGGCTCTTAATATTTCTCTCACGATCGGGAGCGCTCCTTTCGTTTCGGGTCTGATCGGCGGTCTTATCCGAACAGCGCGCCGGGTAAACATTGTTATTCTCCCAGCGCTTTTTTTAAATCTCTTATGAATACCTTCTGCTTTTTCTTCAGATAATATCCCGCAAACAGATTCATAACAGGGTTCTTTGCGGTCACTTCCTCAGAAAACTCAACCCGTGTTCCGTCCTCAGTTCTCGAAAAATCCCCGGTCCATCTGCCGGACATGCGCCGGTTTTGCATGTTGAGCACATATCGCTCCGGAAATTGTTCCCAAGTATTGTTAAAGATAGTCGGAAATCCTCTTTTTGTATATTCGATAAAGGTCTTGCCGTCCCCGGAGATCTCGACTTTACTCAAATCGCTTCGCCAGACAGCATGGCGCCGGCTGTCCGTAACGATATTCCACACTTTAATGATATCGCTGCTGAAATACGAGGTAGTGACGGCTCTTTTCATTATAACGATCACGCCTTATCATATTATTGGCTTTCTTCCGCTTCATCCGGACAAGACGGCTGCAGGGGCCGGGTCTTTATCCTCGCGAAACGCCGCGGATAACGCCCCGGCGTTTCTTTGATCTTTTTTATAAGCACCGCGCTGCGTTTTTTATCCGTGCCCGGAACGGTATAATGAATAACGGACGAAAATGCCCCTCCGAGGACGAAGACGGCGCCTTTCGCTTCTTTTATTTCCTCTGTAGGGTCAGGACCTTTCATGGCTATAAAAACACCGCCGGGTTTTATATAAGGCATGCATAATTCACACAGCATATTCAGCGGGGAAACGGCGCGCGATACGGCAATGTCAAAAATTTCCCGCTGTTCCGCTTTTATGTCCTCAGCGCGGGCTGCGAGAAACCCAACGTCAGAAAAGCCGAGCATCGGGCAAAGTTCACGGAGAAACCGCATGCGTTTGAGCGAGCTGTCAAGCAAGGTCAGGTTTATTGTCGGTTCGGCTATTTTTAAGGGTAGGCCGGGAAATCCCGCGCCCGTTCCTATATCGATCACGCTCTTCCCGCCAAAGTCGGCGAAACTCAAAAGCGCGACGCAATCCAAAAAATGAAGCTCCGCCGTGTCCGTCTCCCCTTTGATCGCGGTGAGATTAAAGGCCTTGTTCCGGCTTTCAAGTTCCCTGTAATATATCCCGAAGGTTTCGGCAACTCCGGGCAGAAGCTCCGTTCCCAGCGCCGTAAAGCCGGTTTTTATTATTTCCTCCAATCCGCTTTTCGACATAACATAACAAAAGGGACGAATATCCCCTCCCACGCTCCTTACGATCTTCCGGAAAAACGGCAGCCGCAACGGGCGCAGGTTATCCGGACCTTTCCTTTTCCTTTTGGGATACGCAGCTTTTTTTTGCAGTCGGGGCAAGTAAAAAACTTATAATTCGCCTTCTGCCGGCGATCTTCGGATAAATACGAAAATCCGTCCCTGAATTTTTTAATGAATTCAATGAACCGGTAATTTTCCGCTCTGCGCTTCGCGACGTTGCGCGACAGCATACGATATAACGCCGAAACAACGATCACAGCGGCGATCACCCGCAAGGCAATCATACCGGTGAACCGAGCGACCGTATTTACGGCGCCTGACAAAACGAGCGAAGCGACACTCAGCATATCCGGGCCGCTTCGCCCGGCTGTAAAAGATCGAAGCCTGTCAAACATAAACCGCACCCTCAAGCCCCGGCCGGCCCTTTCAGAAAAACGAGGCATGCCGGCAGGCATACCCCGAATAATAGCATATTTTCCCGGATAAGTCCATACTTTCCGCCGAAAAGACTCTGCCGGTAAACTTAAAAATAGAAATAGTGATCCCCTATGCCGGTGACAAATGTCCGGTAGGTCGTTATCCAATTCGACGCCGATATTCGCGGGTTAAAGAAATAGATGCTGCCGCCGACGGTATTATAGCCTTCAAGACATATTTTCGCCGCGATCTCGGATTCCTCGTTCGGCGCGCCGTAAATCGCGCCCGTCGCGATGACCGAGAATTGCACGCCGTATTTGCAGTCAAATATCACGTCAAAAATCGTGTCCGGGCAAGCAGGATCCTCCACTCTGTTCAAAACAACGTTCCCGACGCCGATCTTTCCCTCAATGGGCTGATTTCCCGCTTCCGAGTTGATGAGTCTCGACAGCCAGAAAATATCCCGGCTGTCGTAATAGTCTTCGGCGGATGTTATATATTCCCGGTTTTCGGTGCTGATGACGACAGCGCCGAGCTCAGCGTCTTGCAAGGGCTTAATGCCGAACGCCAGGCAAATCTCGCCGAGCGGAACATAGGCAGTGCCGTTGATATTTATTATGCCGTCCTCAAAATAGAGAAATCTGTCGTTTGCCGTCATATAGCTGTCTTTTAAACATAACTCGATAATAAGCCCGTCTGTTCGCACGGTGGCGGTGCCGGTATCTTTTTCCCACAGCACCAAGGCTTCCGGTTCGATCGCCAAACAGAATTCCCTTATGGGAACATATATCGTATTATTTGCTTTAAGCCCGACCGTGATAAAAATCCCGTCGGACAAAACGGGAATCTCCGCGTATTTTACCTGAGCTGCGGCCCGAGCCGATATCCCGCCGGAAAAAATCAGACAAAGGCAAAAAGCGCATACGGAGACTATTGTTTTTTTAAGGTTTTTTATCATATTACGCTCCGTTTTATGACTGTCCGTGACAGAGAACTTGCAAAATCAATTACCTTGAGAGATTTACATAATTATTATAGACAATCGCAAAACGCTAAATCAATGGTTATTACGCACAATAATCCTGCCGATATTAGTACAATTCTTACAATGACACAATTTTCAGAAATCTTCCCGGCAATAAAAAAGAGAGGCCACAATATGTAGTGACCACTCTTTAAAAAAAACTAAAACTAAATCTACATTTCGACAGTAAAAGTCGGATTTAGGCCCCAATCGGTTAACCGTAATATTATTACGTCAACTCGTTTCTCGGTTTTCAGGCATTGCTGTTGACATATTTTCCCAAGGCAACCGCCAGTTGATCCGGACAGGAAGTCATTTTCCTTCCGCAACGGATTCCTTTCATTTTTTCGATCGCGTCTTCCGCTCTCATTCCCTCCAAGAGTTTGGCAACGCCTTTTGTGTTGCCGTCACAACCGCCTCTTATCGCGACGCTCTGAATAACGCCGTCCTCGACTTCTATCTCCATCAGGCGGGAGCAAACGTCTTCGGGTTCGTATATGATCTTCAAGTTTAAAGCGTTCCGTCGACTTTGCTCATGTGTCTTATCAGGTCGAGCACTTTATTGCTGTAGCCCCACTCGTTGTCATACCAGGAGATGAGCTTAACGAATTTGTCAGTGAGCATAATACCGCCGTCGGCGTCAAATATCGAGGTGCGGGGGTCTCCGATAAAGTCAGCGGATACCACGGCGTCCTCGGTATATCCCATTATTCCTTTGAGGCTGCCCTCTGCCGCCTTTTTCACAGCGGCGCAAATCTCGTCATAGGTCGCGGATTTTTTCAGATTCACGGTCAAGTCAACAACCGATACGTCGAGCGTCGGGACCCTGAAAGCCATTCCCGTAAGCTTGCCGTTCAAGTCGGGGATAACTTTTCCGACGGCTTTAGCAGCGCCCGTTGAGGACGGGATTATGTTTCCCGACGCCGCGCGCCCGCCGCGCCAGTCCTTGGCAGACGGGCCGTCCACGGTTTTTTGGGTCGCGGTGGTGGAATGCACCGTGGTCATAAGCCCCGTCTCTATGCCGAAATTGTCATGCACTATTTTCGCGAGCGGGGCAAGGCAGTTCGTCGTGCAGGATGCGTTTGAGACGACGTTCATCGAAGATTCATATTTCTCCTGATTGACTCCCATAACAAACATGGGAGCGTCCTGAGACGGAGCCGATATTATGACTTTCTTCGCCCCGGCCTTCAAATGCGCTCCGGCTTTCTCAACCGTTGTAAAAAGTCCGGTCGACTCAACGACGTAATCGGCTTTTACATTGCCCCACGGCAAGGCGGCAGGATCTTTTTCCGAAAACACCGGGATTTCCCGGCCGTTGACCACTATGCTCTTATCGGTGTGGGAGACTTCGCCTTTATAGCTGCCGTGTATAGTGTCGTATTTGAGCATATATGCCATGTAGTCCGGAGAGAGCAGGTCGTTTATTCCGACAAATTCGATGTCATCCCCGGCCAAGCCCGCTCTGAAAACAAATCTGCCTATACGCCCGAAGCCGTTGATTCCGATCCTTGTTTTCATCCTTTTACCTCCAATAGTGTTAATAGTCGATTCAGCTTCTGCTTACACGTAAGCACATTATAAATTAAACCCCGTCCGTTTGCAAACGATAATTTGATATTTCCGTCAATAACGCTTTATTGACCTTGACTAAGTTGGGTTCCGGGGATATATTGATACCGGATTTCCCGGGCAAAAATGCATAGCCGGCAGGAGGAGTAACGAAATGCCCATAACCGAATTCGCGGAACAAAACGCAAAACGATACGGCGACGATACGGCGCTTATCGAAATCAACCCGGATAATTACAACCCCCGCCAAAACGATCGGGTCAATGCAGCGCCCGAAAATTGGAGGGAGTTCGCCTTGGTCGAGTCCGCTCCCGAAGACGCTTACAGAAGAGAGATAACTTGGACGGATTTTGACCGCCGTGCCAACCGATTCGCAAACCTCTTGCTGTCAAACGGAATAAAAAGAGGAGACAAGGTGGCCGTTTTACTGATGAACTGTCTTGAATGGCTGCCCATATACTTCGGCATACTCAAAGCCGGCGCCGTGGCGGTCCCCCTCAACTACCGCTATACCGCCCGGGAGATAGAATACTGCCTCGAATTGTCCGACGCGGAATATCTTATTTTCGGCCGCGAGTTCACCGGCCGCGTCGAGAGCATTTTGAATGATATCCGCAGAATAAAAAAGCTCTATTATGTCGGAAGCGCCTGCCCGGAATTCGCTCAGAGCTATTATCAATTTATTTCTTATTGCAGCGGACGAAATCCCGGGATATCAGTATCGGATAAGGATGACGCCGCCGTCTATTTTTCCTCGGGTACGACCGGTTTCCCGAAGGCCATACTTCACAACCACGAGAGCCTGGTCCACGCCTGCCTTACGGAACAAGCGCATCACGGGCAAACAAGATCCGATTGTTTTTTATGCATGCCGCCGCTCTACCACACCGGCGCGAAGATGCATTGGTTCGGGTCGCTTATGACCGGAAGCCCCGCCGTACTCCTGCGAGGAATCAGCCCCGTAAGAATACTCGAAACGGCGTCAAAAGAGAAGGTCACGATAGTTTGGCTGCTCGTCCCTTGGGCGCAAGACATCTTGGATGCGATCGAATCAGGCGATGTAAAGCTTGAGGATTATGACCTCTCCCGGTGGCGGCTGATGCACATAGGCGCTCAACCGGTGCCGCCGAGTCTCATACGCAGATGGAAAAAGCACTTTCCGGATCATCTGTACGACACAAACTACGGCCTGTCCGAATCTATCGGCCCCGGATGCGTGCATCTCGGCGTCGAGAATATCGACAAGGTCGGCGCCATAGGAAAAGCGGGTTTCGGCTGGACCGCCGAGATCGTCGACGAAAACGGCGATCCGACTCCGTGCGGTCAGGTCGGCGAGCTCACAGTCTCCGGGCCGGGCGTAATGACATGCTATTATAAGGACGAGGCCGCCACAAACGAAGTGCTGAAAGACGGCCGGCTTTTTACGGGGGATATGGCGCGCGAGGATGAGGACGGGTTCATACATCTGGTCGACAGAAAAAAAGACGTGATAATAACGGGCGGAGAAAACATCTATCCGGTACAGATCGAAGATTTTCTGCGCGGTCATGACAAAATAAAAGACGCGGCCGTCATCGGCCGTCCCCATGAGAGGCTCGGAGAGATAGCAGCCGCCGTTATCGAACTCAAGCCCGGGGTCATCTGCTCCGAAGAAGAGATAACGGAATTTTGCGAGGCTTTGCCGCGCTATAAACGGCCGCGGGAGATCATATTCGACGAAGTGCCGAGAAATCCGACCGGAAAAACGGAAAAGCCCAAGCTGCGCGAAAAATACGGCAGCTTGAGCATAGTCGCCCTTCAAACGGAGGATTCCCCCGCAGCGGCGGGCACCGGTAAAAAACGCTGACGGCAAGATCACACAGCGGAGAATTTATCCCTTTCAGCCGCGGCCAGTTCGTCGCAGCGATTATTCAACTCGTTGTCCGAATGACCTCGTACCCATGTTACCGTCACAATATGTTCGGCCAGCAATATATCAAGTTCCATCCAAAGATCCGTGTTTTTCAGTTCTCCGTCTTTGCGTTTCCAGCCTTTTTGTTTCCACGAACGCAGCCAGCCCGCGTTTATCGCGTCGGCTATATATCTGCTGTCTGTGAATAAGGCTACTTCGCAGGGTTCTTTAAGCGCTTTCAGGGCGGAGATCACGCCTTTCAGCTCCATGCGGTTATTTGTGGTTTCCGGCTCGCCTCCGGAGAGTTCGCGAAAGGCTTCGCCGAAGAGCAATATGGCTCCCCACCCTCCCGGCCCGGGGTTACCTGAGCACGCTCCGTCGGTATACGCCGTCACTTTTTTCATTCATCGAAATCCTCTTCCCCGTCTTCGATCTCTTCTTTTTCGATGCGGGCAATACATATGACCTTGCTGCCCTCGGCAATGCGCATGAGCTTAACGCCCTGCGTCGCGCGGCTGTATGTAGAGATCGATTCGGCGCCCATACGAATAATGGTGCCGTCGTCGCTTATCATCAAAATGTCGTCGTCATCGTCGACGATCCTGACGTCCGCAATCTTTCCCGTCTTCTCGGTAACCTTATAGTTTTTGACGCCCAACCCTCCGCGGCGCTGCGGCAGCGTGTCCGGCCCGCGCAGATATTCCTCTATCGCGGTTCGTTTGCCGTAACCGTTTTCGGTAACGGACAAAAGGCTGCCTCCCGCGCGAGCGCGCGCCGCGCCCACGCAATAATCTCCGGAGCGCAGCTTGATGCCTCTGACCCCGGTGGCCGTGCGGCCCATGGCCCGCACGTCGTTTTCGTCAAAACAGATGGCGTAGCCGTCGTGCGTGGCAATGAGTATATTTTTCGTGCCGTCGGTCTTTCGCACCGAGATCAGCTCGTCGCCTTCGTCAAGACTGAGCGCCCGTATTCCCACGTTGCGAATGTTTTTAAGCGCTTCCAAGGGCAGGCGCTTGACCGTTCCGTTTCTTGTTGTCATGAAAAGCCAGCACTTTTCAGCTTCAATATCCCTTGTCAGTATCATGGCGTTGATCCGTTCGCCCTGTTCTATCGGCAGCAGATTGATAATGTTCGTTCCTTTTGCGGTCCTTCCGGCTTCGGGTATGAAGTAGCCTTTTTTTCGGTACACCCTGCCGAGAGAGGTGAAAAACAGTATGTAGTCGTGAGTGGAGGCGGTGAAAAGCGTTTCGACGTAATCTTCCTCCCTCAAGCTTTGGGCGGTTATGCCGCGCCCTCCGCGGCGCTGAGCTTTATATGTGGCGGCGGGAATACGCTTAATGTAGCCGGCGTGAGTGAGCGTATAGACGCACTCCTCTTCGTCGATAAGGTCCTCAATGTCTATCTCGTCTTCTATGACGGCAATTTCCGTGCGGCGCTCGTCGCCGTATTTTTCTTTTATTTCCTCAAGCTCGGAAACCAAAACCTCTCTGAGCATGTCTTTATCCGAGAGCAGTCTATCGAAAAAGGCTATTTTTTCCGTGAGTTCTTCGTGTTCCCTGCTGAGTTTTTCACGTTCCAAGCCTTGCAGGCTGCGCAGCCGCATGTCGAGTATGGCCTGAGCCTGAACGTCGGTGAAGCCGAATCTCTCGATCAGCCGGTTTTTTGCCTCGTCGTAACTTGTGCGGATGATTCTTATTACCTCGTCAATGTTTTCCTGCGCTTTTAAGAGCCCTTCCAAAATATGCGCTCTCTCCGAGGCTTTTTTTCTGTCATAAACAGTCCGCCGTGTGATTATCTGCTCCTGAAAGGCGATATATTCATCCAATATCTCCCGCAGACTCATGGTTTTCGGCTGTCTTTGATCGTTTACCAATGCGAGCAGTATGATGCCGAAGGTCGTTTGCATTTGGGTCTGAGCAAAAAGCCGATTCAAAACCACCTGGACATTGGCCTCTCTTTTCAGCTCAATGACTATGCGCATGCCCTTTTTTCCGTCCGATTCGTCACGCAGCCCGGAAATGCCCTCTATGCGCTTTTCCTTGACCTGTTCGGCAATGCTCTCGACCAGTCGTGATTTATTCACCTGATACGGCAGTTCGGTCACGATTATCCTTATGCGCCCGCCGCCGAATTCCTCCGTCTCGGTTCTCGCCCTCACTTTTATGCGCCCTTTGCCGGTGGCGTAGGCGGCCCGAATGCCCGCCCTGCCCATAATAACGCCTCGGGTCGGAAAATCGGGTCCTTTGATATGCTCCGTCAACTCCTCCAGTTCCGCCCCCGGATTCCTGATGACGCAGATCGTCGCGTCAATGACCTCTTTCAGATTATGAGGAGGGATGTTTGTCGTCATTCCGACCGCGATTCCCGAGCTCCCGTTGACCAAAAGATTCGGAAATCTCGCGGGGACGACCCTCGGCTCTTCGGCGGAATCGTCGAAGTTCGGATCTTTGTCCACCGTTTCTTTTTCAATGTCCCGCATCATTTCATTGCAGACTCCGGACATGCGCGCCTCGGTATACCGGTAAGCCGCGGGCGGGTCTCCGTCCACAGAGCCGAAGTTTCCGTGTCCGTCGATCAGCGGGTAGCGCATTGAAAAGTCTTGTGCCAAGCGCACCAACGCGTCGTAAACGCTTTGATCGCCGTGGGGGTGATATTTACCCAAAACATCCCCCACGCAGGTCGCGGATTTTTTATACGGCCTGTCTTGGGTCAGATTGTTCTCATACATGGAATACAGTATGCGCCTGTGGACCGGTTTGAGTCCGTCCCGAACGTCCGGCAGCGCCCTGCCGACTATGACCGACATTGCATATTCTATATACGCCGATTCCATCTCATGCTCAAGGTTGATATCCACTATCTTCTGATTCGGGAAGGATATGTCCCGTGTTTCGTCTTTCATCCGGTAATTTCCCCTTCCTCTTAAATATCGATGTTGACCGCGCGGGCGGCGTTTTGTTCTATATACTCTCTGCGCGGCTCCACCCGCTCTCCCATGAGCAGGGTAAACACCTCGTCGGCGCGCACCGCGTCTTGCATCGTTATCCTCTTAAATGTGCGGGTTTCCGGGTTCATGGTGGTTTCCCACAATTCGTCGGCGTCCATCTCTCCCAAGCCCTTGTTTCTGCTGATGTCCACTTTTGCGTTGGGGTTGTCTCCTCGCAGCTCCGCTGAGACCCTGTCCCTTTCCGTGTCGGACAGGGCATAGCGCACCGTTTTGCCTCTGACCAGTTTATACAGCGGAGGCACCGCCGCGTAAACAAAGCCCCCCTCTACAAGCGGCCTCATGAAGCGGAAAAAAAACGTCAGGAGCAAGGTCCGGATATGACTTCCGTCGACATCGGCGTCGGCCATGATAACGACCTTGTGATAGCGCAGCCTGTTGACATCGAAATCAGTTCCGAGGCCCGCGCCCAGGGCGGTTATCACCGGCGTCAGCTTGTCGTTGCCGTAAACCTTGTCCGCTCTGGCCTTTTCGACGTTGAGCATCTTTCCCCACAGCGGCAGTATTGCCTGAAAGGCCGAATCCCTGCCCTGTTTTGCGGAACCGCCCGCCGAATCGCCCTCCACGATGAAAATTTCCGTCAAGGCGGGATCCCGCTCGTTGCAGTCGGAGAGCTTTCCGGGCAGCGTTGAGCCTTCCAAGGCGTTTTTGCGCCTTATATTCTCCCTCGCTTTTCTTGCCGCTTCCCGGGCGCGGCTTGCCGTGATCGCCTTATCGAGCACAATGCGGCCTACGGCGGGATTTTCTTCCAAAAATCGCTCAAGCTTATCAGAAATGATATTGTCCACCATCGTGCGCATCTCGCTGTTGCCGAGCTTGGCCTTGGTCTGTCCTTCAAACTGCGCGTCCGTAAGTTTCACGGATATCACGACGGACAGACCCTCGCGGCAATCTTCTCCGGATATCTTGTCCCCGTCCTTGAGCAGCCCCGTTTTTTGACCGTAGGCATTTAAAACTCTTGTGAGCGCGGCCTTAAACCCGGTCTCGTGCATACCGCCTTCCCGGGTGTGGATATTGTTCGCAAACGATAATATGAGTTCATTATAGCTGTCGTTGTACTGCAAGGCGATCTCGGCGATCGAGGTCTCCTTTTCTCCCGACATATAGATCACGTCGTCGTGCAGTACGGTCTTTTTTCTGTTTATGTACGAGACGAATTGGCGGATCCCGCCCTCATAGCACATTTCGTCTCTGTGTTCGCTTCCCTCTCTTTTGTCTTCGGTGACAACACGCAGGCCTGCGTTCAAAAACGCCTGTTCCCGCATGCGAAGACGCAAGGTCTCGTAGTCGAATTCCGTCTCCTCAAAAATCTCCGGATCGGGTTTGAATCGGACGACGGTTCCCGTCATTGACGTTTCGCCCGCATCGTTCAGGGGGCTTGTTATATCCCCTCTTGAAAACCTCATGTCATAAACACGGCCGTTTTTGTGTACCCGGACCTCAAGCCATTCGGACAAGGCGTTTACCACGGACGCTCCCACGCCGTGAAGCCCTCCCGAAACCTTATATCCGCCGCCGCCGAATTTTCCTCCCGCGTGCAACACGGTGAAAACGACCTCCAGCGCGCTCTTCCCCGTTTGTTCCTGCAAGTCCACGGGAATCCCCCTCCCGTTATCCGACACGCAGATTATATCCCCGGGTTCGATCGTCACCGTTATCTCGGTGCAAACGCCCGCCAACGCCTCGTCTATCGAGTTGTCGACTATCTCATACACCAGATGGTGCAGGCCGGAAGCCGAGGTCGAGCCTATATACATGCCGGGTCTCTTTCGGACCGCTTCAAGCCCTTCGAGTACCTGTATCTGCGACGCGTCGTATTCCTCGTATTCTTTTGATATCATATCCGTTGTCTCGGCCATGGTTTAATTTCCTTTCTTTCCCTCGGACGCCCGTTTACTCGATATCCGCCGCTTCACAGCGTTTCATGAGCGTGGAGGAGTTGAGCTGCGAGAGATAGACCTCTCCGTTCTCCTCTTTATCCCGGCAAACGACGAAAGATTTCGGCAAATCATCCGATATATTGACGATCTGCCCCGAAATCTGCGCTTTTTTAAGGTATTCTCGGGTCAAATGAGAATGAGAAGCCGTATCCAGATCGAATATTCCCACGATACGCTCACGCGCGACCACCGCGTTTTTCCCCAAATGCAGATACATCAGCCTTCCTCTTTTCCCCGTCGATTATTACGCCGTTTTTTACCTCTATGATCTTGCCGCCCGTCCGTTTTGCCGGCGATTCACCCTCGCAGCAGGTTATGAATGTCTGTCCCTCGCTTGTCCCGCTTAAGACATATTCCCGCCTTGAAGAATCAAGCTCGCTTAGCACGTCGTCCAAGAGGAGTATCGGATATTCTCCCGCGGCGTCTTTGCAGATCTCCCTCTCCGCCATCTTGATCGAGATCGCCGCTGTCCTCGCTTGTCCCCGGCTTGCGTAGATTCTTGCCTCTTTACCGTTAACGGTTATATCGAGATCGTCTTTATGTATACCCGTAAGACACATGCCGCATCTCAGTTCCGCTTCCCTGTGGGCTCGCATGTGGTCGCGAAGACATTCGTACAGTTCGTCCGCCGGGGCGGTCGGGTCTTCTGCGGTACCGATCGTCCGGTAGCGGATCTCCAGTTTCTCCGGTGTTCCCGAGACCTCGCTGTGTATTCTCGCGGCTTTCTCTTTGAGGAGCCGGACATACTCTGCCCTGTATCCGATGATCAGGGAAGAATATCTGCAGATGCCGTCGGAAAACTCATCCAAGGCTTTCAAAAGAGACGGTTTTTCCCGAAAGTCGCGCAGTATCCTTGTTTTATGTTCGTAGATCCGCGCGTATTTTGCCGTAAGATCCGCGTATACGGGTTTCAGCCGACTGACGGCCACATCTAAAAGTTTCCTTCTGACATGCGCTCCGTCACTGATCATATTGAGGTCTTCCGGACAAAACAAAACGGCCGTCAGCGCGTTCGATAGCTCGGAGGCCGTTTTGCTAACCCCGTTTTGTCGTATCTGTTTTTTTCTTCCCCCGACAAGGCGAACGCTTATTTGGTGCATCCTGCCGGAGGCTTCCGCCACTCCGGATATCTCCGCCTCATTCACGGAAAAACCTATCATCTCACGGTCATATCTGGTCCGGAACGATTTTCCTCCGGTAAGCAGATATATTGCTTCGAGAAGATTGGTCTTTCCCTGGGCGTTTGATCCCGTTATGATATTTATGTCGTCGTCAAAGGAGACGGTTTCGTGTCCGTAGTTGCGAAAGCCCGAGAGAGTTATGCTCTTTACTCTCATTAATTTGTGTCCTTTACGGGGATTATTTTTTTTCCGTTTGTTTCGAGGAGGTCCCCCGCGTACAGTTTTTTTCCCCGTTCGGTGCATATATCTCCGTTTACTCTGACAAGGCCGTTTTTGATCATGACTTTTGCCTCTCCGCCGCTTGCGGCGCAAGCGGCGAGTTTGAGGAGGGAATCCGCTCTGATGTATTCGGTTTCTATAAAAACTCTTTTGAATTCTTCCGTTTTCACAGCACTGTTTTCCGGGTCAATCGCCGGCTTTTAGCCTGACCGGCAATATCATGTACAGGAAACTGTCGTTTTCGTTTTCCGGCGTCAGCACACAGGGCGAAGAACCGGTGTTCAGTTTGAGTATTATTTTTTCGGAGGGCGCCGCTTTTAAGGCGTCCAAAAGATACCGGTTGTTAAAACCTATTTCCAGATCGTTCCCGTTACCCTCTGCTGCGCAAATATCCTCCGCCCTGCCGCGCGCCGTTTCGCAGTTGATAAAAATCTCATTTTTTCCGAACAGGAATTTGAGCGGATTTTTTACTTTGTCGTCTATGATAAGGGATACTCTTTCAATAACGCGTGTAAAATTATCTGCATTTACGACTAAACTGATGCCGAAAGTTGCGGGTATGGATTTTTTGTAATTTAAAAACTCGCCTTCAAGCCGTCTCGATATCAATACAGTATTGCCGGCGATAAAGGATATATTCTTATCGCTGACGGCTATTTTTATCGGATCATCGTTGTTTTGGCATATCTTTTCCGCATCCGAAAGCGCGTTTCCCGGCACGATAAAGATTCCCTCTTCTGCCGCGTCGTCAAGTTGTTCTTTTCTCATGGCCAATCTGTAGCCGTCGACCGATACTATGGTAAGCTGTCCCTCGCTGACCTCAAACAAAGACCCGGTATATATGGGACGGCTCTCATTTTCACTCACCGCGAAAATGGTTTGGTTTATCATGTTTTTTAAAGTGCTCTGTTTGAGGGATATCGTTTTTTCCGGATTGACAGGCGGAATTTCGGGATAATCCGCGGCGTCCGTTCCGGATATACGGAAATTCGAGTTTCCGCACGTTACTGTTGCCAAAGAGTTTTCATCCGAACTTAAAGTGACCGTTTCCTCCGGCAGGCTTCTGATGATTTCGGAGAAAAGACGAGCGTTGATAACGACCGATCCCGGTTTTTGGACCTCAGCTTCGAAATCCGTGAAAATACCCTCTTTGAGGTTGTAACCCGTGATCTTGACTTTCGTGTTCGCTTCTATGAGAAGACCTTCCAGAGCGGGTATGGGGCTTCTGACGGAAGCGGCGCGCGAAGCTGTGGTTACGGCTGACAGAAGAAGATTCTTATCACAAACAAATTTCATAATATCCTCCGCCGAATAAAGTTTTTTCGTATAGAAGAGAAAGAGGTATGTACGATAGTAATAGTAGTAGAGGAGAAAAACTGTTGAAAAGCATGTCAAAGGATTGATAAACAAAGAAATTATCTGCCGGACAATTGTTAATAACTCTGTGCGGAGCAAGAACCGCGGAAACGCCTTAAAAATTGTAAACAGAAATCAACAAAATATCTGCATGTTTTGAACAGTCCGATGATCGTAAGTCAATTTCGTGAATTTATGTTTGAAGTTATGTCGCGAACGGTTTCGACGGTTTCAGAGTCAGTCCGGAGCATGTCTTCGACCTTTTTGACAGAACTCAGAACAGTCGAATGATTTCTGTCTTCATATTCACGGCCTATGTCGACGAGGGACAGGTTTGTAAGGCTTCTCATAAGGTACATGGATATCTGTCTGGCAGCTGCGGTATTTTTGCTTCTGCGCTGACCGCGCAGATCATCGCCCGTAAGCGAATAATATCTCGCGGTCTCATCTATTATGACATCCGGCGTCGGATTGTATTCTCCCATTCGTATGACGTCTTTGATGGCGCGTTTAACGGATTCGGTCGTAACAGAGTCGTCAAGCAGTTCCCTGTAAGCGGTAAGGCGTTTAACGACGCCCTCTATTTGCCGTATGTTGGCGGTTATTCTTTCGGCTATGTACTCGACCACGTTATCGGACAAAAGCATTCCGAGCTGAAAAGCCTTATTTCTTATTATCGCCATGCGGGTCTCGGTGTCCGGGGGTTGAACATCGGCCATCAGTCCGCTCTCAAAACGAGTGCGGAGCCTGTCCTCAAGTCTGTTGATCTCCATCGGGAGCCTGTCGGAAGTTATCACGATCTGCCTGCCCGCTTCGTAAAGAGAATTGAAAGTGTGAAAGAATTCTTCCTGTGTGGCTTCTCTGCCCGCAATGAACTGTATGTCGTCCACAAGAAAAAGATCAACGTTCCTGTATTTTTGACGGAACTCCTCCTGCGTGTTTTCTTTGATGGAGCGTACCATACGGTTCATGAAGTCGTCGCCTTTGACATAAGCGATCTTAAATTCGGGGCGTTTCTCATACATGGCGTTGCCGATGGAAAGCAGAAGATGGGTCTTTCCCAAACCGGAGTTGCCGTAAATGAAAAGAGGGTTGTATGCGGTGCCGGGATTTTCCGAAACCGCTACGGCCGCCGCGTGAGCAAATTTGTTTGAGTTTCCGACGATGAATCGGTCGAAAGTATATCCGGCCATTTCGGGGAGTCCGTCGGGCGCGGCTTTTTCGTTTTTGTAGGTTTCCATTTCGTCTTCGGCTAAAATGAGAAGATCGAAATCACAGGCAAAAAGCTCGGAAAGCGATCTTTTGATCGCCTCTGAAAAGCGGCTGCTTATAATGGAGCGCTTAAAGTCAGTGGTCGTATGTATGACAAGACGGCCTGAGCCGATGTCAACGGGGGTGCAATCGGAAAACCAAGTATTTATCGCGGTGGGCGTCAATTCACCCGAGAGATCCGACATCACTTTGTTCCAAATATCCTGCAGCGAATTCATCGGCACCCTCCTCTCTCGAGTCTTACGAAAAAAGCAATTTTTATTCATCCATAATATCAATTTTTACGTATTATTGCAAGTTTTTTTGCCGCCGGAAAAAATAAAAGCTGCACTTTCTGTATTTCGGTTGATTTGTCGGATGAACCGGGATAATATATCTCAAAGAGGTCGTATGATGCGATATTTGGCAAGCGCGATCCTTAAAAATCCGAAAATCCCGCCGCTCCCCCGACTGCTCGAGGGAGAGTATTTGCCTACTCTTTTTTCAGGCCTTTCCGGTATAACGACCGCCGCTCTCCCCGCGGCTTTGCGGCTTGAGACCGGGCGACCTGTTTTTGTCGTATGTCCCGATGATACGTCCGCATTGTCGCTCGCGCGGGATTTGGAGGCGTTTTGCGGAGAAGCCGTCGGCGTCATTACAACGCGCGATTTTACTTTCTATACGGCGGAGGGCGTTTCCCGGCAGGCGGAGCAGGAGCGGACAGCGGTTTTTGATTCTTTGTGCCGCGGGAATGTTTCCGTTGCCGTGTGCGCCGCTTCGGCGCTTATGCGCCGGGCGATTCCGCCGCAGGCGCTGCAAAAAGCGGCGTTTACCGTTGAGAAAGGCATGCGGATCTCAATGGAGGACGCTGTTATCAAACTGATGAACTGCGGATATACGAGAGCCGACCCGGTCGAGGGGCCGGGGCAGTATTCAAAGCGCGGCGGAATTTTGGATTTTTTTTCGCCCTTATACGAAAATCCGACTCGCGTTGAATTTTGGGGAGACGAGGTTTTTTCTTTGGGATTTTTCGATACGGAAAGCCAGCGGCGTATCGAAACGGTCGAAAGCTGCCGGATTATCCCCGCGGCGGAAACCTTGGCGTCGCTTTACGAAGACGGCGAGAAGGGCTTGGCTGCGGCTCTTTCGAAAGCCGCGGAAAAAGCAAAGGAAAAAAAGGACCGCTGTGCCCAAGGGCTTATAAAAACACTGGAGGAGGACGCGCGGCGTCTGACGGCGGGAATTGGCCTTTCCGCCGCTGACAGATATATGGGGATGATATACAAAATGACGGCAACGGCGGCGGACTATATCCCCGACGGCGCCGTCGTTGTTTTGGACCGGCCGGCAAAAATAAAAGAAAACATGGCTCAATGGCAAAAACAAAACATCGAGGACTTAAGAGCCCTCGTTCAAAACGGGACCCTTGATAAAGACTCGGCGGCGGGGTATAACCTCAGCCCGGAATCGGCATTTGAAAAGATCTCGGGATTTCCCGTAATAATGACAGACTCTTTCAGGGCGGGCAGCTATCCCTTTGAGCCGCGATACGCGGTCGATGTCGTCGCGAAACGACTCCCCTCGTACGGCGGTTCCGCCGAGACGGCGGCCGGCGATGTCATGCGGCATACGGGAAACGGATACGGGGTCATAGTACTCTGTTCGGACAAACGCCGAGCCGGCGTTATGTGCGAGTTTCTCCGCGGAAAAGGTATTCCGGCCGCCCTTGACCCGGAGCCGGCCGCGCTTCCCGCAGCCGGCAGATGTATTGTGTCGGAGGGATCCCTCTCCGCCGGTTTTGAATACCCCGGCATAAAATTGGCGGTCATCACGGATACACAGATCCTCGGTCCCGGTAAAAACACGCGGCGCCGCTCCTTGAAAAAAAGACACGGTGAAAAACCGCTGTCCTATTCGGATCTGTCGGTCGGTGATCTTGTAGTGCACGAGTATCACGGAATCGGAAGGTTTGCGGGCATTTTCGGCATAACGGTCGACGGCGCGGAAAAAGACTACATTAAGATTCGTTATGCCGGCACGGACAGCCTGTATGTCCCGGCGACACAGTCGGATCTTATCGGAAAATACACAGGAGGCGATGAGACCTCAGCGGTTCGGCTGTCAAAATTGGGCGGCGCGGACTGGAATCGCGCCAAAACGCGCGCAAAAGCAGCTGCGAAGGATATGGCGGACGGTTTGATAGAGTTATACGCGCAGCGCAGCAAAATAAAAGGCCACACATTCGCGCGGGACAGTACGCTTCAGGCTGAATTTGAGGACGGCTTCGATTACACTGAGACCGATGACCAGCTCAAGTGCGCAAAAGAGATAAAAGACGACATGGAAAAACCCGTGCCCATGGACAGGCTGCTTTGCGGCGACGTGGGGTACGGCAAGACCGAGGTGGCGTTGCGAGCCGTCATGAAATGCGTTTCCGAAGGTAAACAGGCGGCAGTTCTTGTCCCTACGACGGTCTTGGCGGAACAGCACGCTCAAACGATCGTGCGGCGATTCTTCGGAATTCCGGCGGAGACGGAGATATTAAGCCGCTTCAGGAGTCCGGAACAGATAAAAAAGGCGCTGAAAGACATTAAAAGCGGCAAGGCGGATATTGTAATAGGCACTCACCGGCTCCTTCAAAAAGACGTGGAATTCAAAGACCTCGGGCTTTTGGTGGTCGATGAGGAACAGCGCTTCGGTGTCGCCCAAAAAGAACGACTCAAGGAAATGTTCGCGGGCGTGGATGTTTTGACGCTGTCGGCAACTCCAATTCCGAGGACGCTTAATATGGCCTTGGCGGGGATACGGGATATGTCCGCGATAGAAGAGCCTCCGCCCGGCCGGCAGCCCGTTCAAACCTATGTTTTGGAATATGACCCGAGCGTGATCTGTGACGCCATTTGCCGTGAGCTCCGGCGCGGCGGGCAAATATATTATCTCCATAACCGGGTGGAAACCATTGACCGCTGCGCTGCGCGATTGGCGGAAATGCCGGAAATAAAAGACGCATGCATCGCCGTGGCGCACGGCAAAATGGATGAAGAAAACCTCTCTTCAGTGATGGAGAGCATGATCTCGGGCGAGACCCGTATTCTTGTGTGTACAACGATAATCGAAGCGGGTATAGACATACCCAACGTGAACACACTGATAATCGAAGACGCGGATAAGCTGGGGCTTGCTCAGCTCCACCAAATCAGGGGCAGAGTGGGGCGCTCCGGCAGGCGGGCGAGCGCGTACCTGACCTTTCGCAGGAATAAGATCGTTTCTGAAACGGCCGAAAAGCGCCTGTCAGCGATTCGCGAATTCGCCGAATTCAACGCCGGATTCAAAATCGCCATGCGCGACCTTGAGATAAGAGGCGCGGGTAATCTGCTGGGCGCCGAGCAGTCCGGTCATATGAACGCCGTGGGTTACGATATGTACATAAGACTCTTGGAAGAGGCGGTGTCCGAGCGGCGAGGCGAAACCCGGCCGAAAAGGCTCGACTGTACGGTCGACCTTTCGGTATCGGCCGGTATACCCGCGGTATATGTGCCGTCCGCCGAACAGCGCATGGACCTGTACCGGCGAATAGCGCTGATAGCCACACGGGAAGAGGCCGACGACTTAGAAGACGAGCTTGCCGATCGTTTCGGAAAACCGCCCGGCGCCGCTGTTGAGCTGATCTCTGCGGCGCTCCTGCGCAGCGAGGCGTCGAGAGCGGGAATAAGTGAGATAAGCCAAAAGGCAGGTTTTCTGAAATTTAAAATAGCGGTCTTTGACCCGGCTAAAGTCTCCTCGTTTTACGGGTTTCCCGAGTTTAAAGACAGGGTCAGGATAGAGGCCTCCGCCGTACCGACGCTGAGTCTGAAAACGGTCTCAAAAAATGTGACGGAAGAAGCGCGCTCGCTTGTCGCAGCGTATGCCGCGGCAGGATCGCAGACAAATGCGTGATATAAAAAATAAAGAAAACAATAAGGAGAGCGCCGTATATGGAAATAATTGACAAAAGCAAATGGCCCAGACGAGAGCATTTTGAGTTTTTTTCACCATTTTCCGACCCCTTTTTCTCCCTGACGTTCAGTTTGGACGTCACTAAATTGTACGAATACACAAAAGCAAAGGGGCTGTCTTTTTATTATTCGCTCTGCTGGCTGACGGCAAAGGCGATGAACGGCGTCGAAGCCTTCAAATACAAGATCCGCGGAGATGACATTTTGCTCACGGACGAATTGATACCGAGTTTTACGGACATAAGGCAAAACAGCGATTTATTTTACATTGTCACGCTTCCCGCGGGGGACGATATGGAAGACTTTTGCTTCAGGGCGGGGGAGAAAAGCCGCGCGCAGCAAAAATTCATTGATTGGGAAGAGGAAAATGACTCCCTTATCTATATCACCTGTCTTCCGTGGTTTGAAATGACCGCGTTCAAAAACGAGAAGGATGTCGACAAAGACGATTCCATCCCCCGCGTCGCCTGGGGAAAATATGTCCGCCGAAACGGCGCGTTGATATTGCATTACTCGCTTGAGCTGAACCATCGCCTTACGGACGGGCGGCACGCCGGGCTGTTTTATCAAAAACTGGAGGCGCTTATCAACGCGCCCGATAAGCCGGGCCTGCTTTTAACTCAAGACAACCGGCCTGCGGGATAAAATGGCGGATAATGAATTTTGTTGTTGCGTGCGGGGGGAATTGCATCTATAATATTTATAATCCGGCGTACGCGCCGCCTTTATCCGGCCGACACAGCAAAAACCTGCGGAAAGGACACCGAAATGTCAAATACGGAAAACCTTAACCCCGAAACCCTTCTAAGCATACGAATAGGCCGAATGTCGAGATCTGAGGCTTTGGATCTCGGAATGAAGCTTTGCGAGGAATTGGCCGTATATGCCGGGACCGGAGAATGCCACGGCGGCGTAAGGCCCGACAATATCTCTGTCGAGGGAGAGAAAGTTACCCTCGGCCCCCCCGCCCGGCACAACGTCGAGTTGGGATCAAGCGAATTGGAATATATATCTCCCGAACAATTTTGGGATAACGCCAAAAGCCCCGCAAACGACGTCTACTCATTGGGCCTTGTTCTGTATGCCGCCTGTAATGAAGGCCGGCTGCCGTTTTTGGGAGAATTGGGCGAATACTCGCCGGAAGACAGGGCAAACGGGCTGCGCAGGCGTATGCAGGGAGAAGCGCCGTATCCGCCGGCGGCGGCGGGAGAGAACTTCGGCGCGGTCATTGTTAAGGCTCTGTCGTCCGACATTAAGGAGCGATTCAGGAGCGCCGAAGAAATGCTGGCGGAGCTCCGGGCATGCCCGATAAGCGAACCGCCCGCAGTTATCGTCGAGACGGTAAAAACGACTGCTTATCCGGACGGCGCATTTCCGGAAACGGCGCCGCCCATTGAATATAAGGTCGACAAGGATTTCGAGCCCGTTGACCCCCAAAAACAAAAAATAAAGAAAAAAGAAAAACCCGTTACCGGCCTTATCATCGCGCTTATACTTGTCGTTATGGCGGTAGCGGTCATAATTATGATAATGCGCGGCTGCGACTCCGGCGGGCCCGATCCCGATATTCCCGAGCCGACCTATCCTGCCGTTACCTCGAGCCCCCCTGTAACGGCGAATGTACCGGGCGCGAACGCGACGCCCGAACCGACCCCTCCCGAGGCCGTGCCGACGCACGACCCGAGCGATTTTGTCGAGCCTCGGGACATCGTAAAATATGAGATCGTTTTTGCGGATCTCGGTTGGGAAGATGCGGAAGAAAGGTGCAGAGCCATGGGCGGGCATCTCGCGACGCCAAACAGCCGAGCGGAACTTGATGAGATCACGGAGGCGGCTGAAAAAGCCGGAGCCGTACTAATTTGGCTCGGCGCCTACAGAGCGCCCGGCAACGTTTGGACCTTTGTAACGGGAGAGGTCGTTGAATTTTTTGCCTGGGGCAGAGGAGAGCCCTCTTTCAGAGATATCGACGGAACGCCTGAGAATTTCCTTTTGCTGTGGAACGTCAATGTCGGAGGGGAAACCGGGTGGAGATACAACGATTGCAGAGCCGATCCCGCGGCGGATTTTCCGAATTTTTATTCGGGCCGCATGGCGTTTGTCTGCGAATATGACATACCGTGACCCCGCAGCCGGAACAGAGCTTCCGACGCGTGATAATGTCGGAAGCCTTGTGATTGCGGTGTTCCGGCAAATATCCGGGGATAGCGGCAACAAAAAGCGCATGCAGCAATTTGATAAAATGTTATCAAATTGCTGCATTTAAACCGGGGGAGAATACCATGTCCAGAATATACCTGAACATGACGCAAATGATCGGGAACACGCCGCTTATGGATTTGGAGCGCTTCACGGTGAACAGAGGCGTTTCGGCACGGATATTGGCTAAGATCGAACGGCAAAACCCAAGCGGCAGCATTTCGGACAGGACCGCTTTCACGATAATAAAAGAAGCCGAGTACAGCAGGAAACTTGCACCCGGCGGAATGATCATAGAGCCGGCAAGCGACGGCTCGGGAACGTCATTGGCTGCTGTCGCGGCGGCGCTCGGCTATCGCTGCGTCGTTGTTATGCCGGAAGACGCGAACCGGGAAAACGCCCTTTCGCCGGCCGCGTTCGGCGCGGAAATCGTTCTGACGCCCCCCGCGGAGGGAAAGGCCGGCGCCGAAAAAATGGCGGAAGACCTGCATTGCCTGATTCCGGGGAGTATAATCATCCGCTGCAACGGAAATGAGGCTAATCCCCAGACGCATTATTTTTCCACCGGACCCGAGATCTGGCGGGAATGCGCGGGTTGTTTGGACATCTTTGTGGCGGGACCCGGTACGGAAGGGATGCTCGAGGGGGCGGGGCGATACTTAAAGGAACAAAACCCGTCGGTCAAGATCATTGCGGCGGAACTGAAAAGCGAGGCGCAACGCACGTCGATCAAAACAAGTACCCGCGCGGCAACGGCCAAGGGAGCGAAATCCGCGCCGCCAACGGCGAAAAAAGCGATCTGCGAAGAGACGTTGGTCGTGCCTGACGACTGCGCGATCGACACGATGAAAGTATTGGCGCAGACAGAGGGAATACTGTGCGGAAAAATGTCCGGAGCCGCGCTTTACGCCGCTGTCCTTTTGGCTAAGAGACCGGAATATAAATATAAGATGATAGCGGTCGTGCTGCCGGACACGGGAGACAGATATCTCAGCTTTTTCGGATAGTTATGCCGCCGCCTTATAGTAAAAAACGTATCGCAGCTTTGCGGTTTTTGATTTCCAAGTCCGTATGCGCTCCGCCGTTCTCTCCGTCTCTTGTCCATGCGGCGGGCAGATCGAAAACAAAACGAGCGAAGCGACTTTTTATCATAACGACTTCTTCGTAATCATCGTAATTCTGCGACAGTATTGCGGACAGGATATGGTTCAGATTGGCGAGATTTTTCGGATTGCGTATGAGGATGAGCTCAAAAAGCCCGTCCGAGAGATCGACGACAGAATCTTTTATACGAACGACTCCAGCCAGCGACCTGGAATTTGTAACGCCTCCGAAGATAAAATCCCCCTCAGTGACCCCTCCGTCATGCTCTACCCTGACAAAACGGCTCTCGAGCTTTGTAAGGCGCGACATGGCCTCAAAAATATAAGCCAACTGTCCGAGGGACCGTTTTTGCTGCTGCGGCGTTTCGTAGCTGACGTCGGTGAACGCCCCGAAAGCGGCAATGTATGCAAAATATTCTTTTGGCCCGAACGCGCCGACGTCAAAAGCCGTCTCTTTTCCGGAAACGATACGTTCAGCCGCGACCGCGAGGTTGCGGCTGAGTTTCAATGTGGAAGCGACGTCGTTTGCGGTGCCCGCGGGCATGTAGCCCAAAGGAGGAGGGTTTTTTATCCGCATCAGACCGGATATGACGTCGCTTAAGGTCCCGTCTCCGCCTATGCAGGTCAAAGCGTCGTAATCGGAGGCGTGTTTTATCGTCAGCGAGAGAGCGCTGCCGAGGCCGGTGGTGAAACAGACGGTCGGGATGTATCCGCCCCGGTAAAAAACCTCTAACGCTTCGCCCAAACCGTTTTTATAACCGCCCTTTCCGGCAGAGGGGTTGATCAAAAGCAGCATTTTTTTGTGCATCTTATTCACCCCGGTTGCGAGATATCGGCATAGAACAGGTCTGCCGACGGAAACCGGGGCGCGGCATTTGCCGCGCCCCGACAGATATTTCTCCGACCGTTAACGATCCGAGGATATCGTATTCATCCTGCGGGCCAGCTTGGACTTTTTGCGGGCCGCGTTGTTTTTGTGGATAAGACCCTTTGATACCGCGCGGTCAACTGATTTAACGGCAACTTTATAAGCGCCGGCGGCTTGTGCCGGATCTCCCGTGTTCGCTGCGGCGTCGAATTTTTTCAGAGTGGTCTTAAGGTTGGATTTGCCGGCCTTGTTTTTTGCGTTCGCGGCCTTGGACAAAGAGTCTCTTTTGGCCGAGGATCTGATATTGGGCATTTTTTTGTTGTCACCTCTCCTGACTGAAACTGAGTCTTTAAAAGGCCCCCTCGGAGCCTGTAAAAAACATTATAACACCGGCCGCCGGGAAAAACAAGGGTTTTTTCATCTTTCGTCGCCGAATTTCGGCGACGGATAATCGCCCCCCTGCCGGGGACCGGTGTATCCCCTTGCCGGGGACGGGGGCTGTCGCGCCGCGGGGCTTATGCCCCTGCGCGACTCTTTTACCCCATTTCTTTCGTTTCGCCGAAAGAAACAGGGGTAAGCCCCAAAGAAAGGCGATTCTCCGGTCCGGAAAAGACTTTAACTTCCCTCTCGGGGCGTCACGGAGGCCGCCCCGGACGTAAATCTAAAGGGTAATGTGCGCGGTCCTTTTTCCGCTCCCGCTGCTGCGGAAGGTATCGGAGGCCGCTTTCGTCAAAAGGCCGCAT
>WRJA01000012.1 GCA_009782435.1 Oscillospiraceae bacterium | reverse complement strand
GGGCTCGGCGAGTTCAACTTCTGCGGCGCTTGGACCAAGCGCTTTCACGCCGGACAGTCCGCGATGAACGGCGTGCTTTGCGCTTTCATGGGCAAGGAGGGATATTTTGCCCCCCCCACCGTGATCGAGGGCAAAGAGGGCTTCTTAAACTGCTTCTCGTTCAAGGGCGGCGCTTTCGGCTACGACCCGCAACTGCCTTACGGCTACTCAAATCCGGAAAAAATGACCGTGAATTTCGGAAAAAAATGGGAAATGGCGGACAACTCCATAAAACTGCACGCCTGCTGCCGCTTTACCAACAACTTCTGCGACTGCGCGATCGACATTCACAATCAGCCGGGCTTCGACTGGACGAAGGTCAAGGCCATACACGCCGAGTGCAACCGCTTCACGGACACGAAACTCTGCCGTCCCGAGGAGATAAAGCGTCATCCGATCAATGTTGTCAACGCCCAGTTCAGCACCTTTTACGAAATCGCGTGTGGTCTGGTAAAGGGACGCGTCCTGCCCGAGTCGTTTACCGAGGAAGCGATCAAGGACGAGCGCATCTATAAACTGTCCGACCTGATCACATGGGAGATAAACGAGGAGTTTGAGGCCGTATATCCCGAGAAGTATCCGGCGCGCGTGACGGTAACCATGGAAGACGGGAAAAAATATATCGGCTATGTCGAATATCCGAAAGGAGACCCCGAATATCCCGCCACAAAAGAAGAAGTCGTTGAAAAATATTACAACAACGCCTTAAATGTGATCAGTAAAGAAAAAGCCGACAAGCTTGCCAAACTGGTCGAAAACATCGAAAATCTCAAAGATATCAAGGAACTCACGGAATGCATGCATTGATAAAGTGAGTTCAGCGTTATCGGGGAGCCGTCGTTCCCGCGGCCCGGGCCGGGGTATGATCCGCTCCCCTGTTTATTGACCGGAAAGTCATACGGGCAGATCCCGCGTTTGATCCGGCATAAAAGAATTCGGGAGGGTTTTATTTATGTATCAGAGAGAAGTAACGCCGTTTCGCACCGTTGTTTACCGCTGCGGCACCAGCAAGGGGATATTCCTGCATGAAAACGATCTGCCGCAGGACCCCGAAACGCGGGACAAAGTGATAATGGCAATTTTCGGAAGCCCCGATCCGCGCCAGATCGACGGACTCGGCGGCGCGGACGTTTTAACGAGCAAATTGGCGCTTATCGGGCCTCCGAGCGTCCCGGACGCCGATGTTGACTATACTTTCGGCCAGGTGGATATCGAAACGGCTTTTATTTCCTATTCGGGCCTTTGCGGAAACATATCCTCAGGGATAGCTCCTTTCGCGATAGAAGAAGGTCTGGTCCGCGCCGTTGAGCCGGTAACAAAGGTCAGGGTGTACAGCAAGAATACGGATCAGATATATGTCACCGAAGTCCCGGTCAAAAACGGGAGACCTCTTATTTCGGGAGATTATGTCGTGCCCGGAGTGCCCGGAACGGGCGCGAAGCTGAACATAGACATGGTCGGCACGGTCGGCTCATACGGCAAGGGCCTTCTGCCCACCGGAAAAGCCAAAGATGTTTTCGACGTTCCGGGTTTCGGCAAGATAGAAGGGTCGCTCATAGATACGGTCAACCCCTGCCTTTTCCTGAGGGCTAAAGATTTGGGACTCAAAGGCAACGAGGTCAAGAAGTCCGATTTTGAGGACGGGAAGCTCGAATTGCTTGAGACCGTGCGCCGTGAGGCGGCGTTTAAGGCGATAGGGAAAGCTTATGTCGAAAAGGACGCCATTCCTTTCCTCGTTTATGTCGCCGAGCCCATGGACTATGTTGACCATCTGACCGGGGATCAAATCAAAGCTTCCGACGTTGATTTCCTCGCCAGAGCTTTCTTCTTGGGAGCCATACACCAAACTTTTCCCGGCAGCATGTCCTGCTGCACAGGGGCCGCCGCCGTGATCCCCGGCACGGTCGTGTATGAAATAAGAGGCAAAAAGGCTTCGCCGGAAGTGCTTTTGGGGCATCCCGGCGGCGTTATCGACATTGAAGCAGTCTGCGAAACGGACAAAAACGGAGGACCCGTTCTGACCCGCGCGACATACGGCCGCACAGCCCGCCGTATCATGGACGGTTACTGCTATGTCCCGAATAAGCTTTTCATGAAATAAAAGACCGCGCTTGAGATCCCGGCCGCGCCGGTCGTAACGGAGCGAATTTTAAAATCGAGGTGTTGGATTTGGGTATGACAATGTCCGAAAAGATTCTTGCCGCACACGCCGGGCAGCCGTCGGTCAAGCCGGGGGATACCGTCACCTGCAAGGTGGATTGGGGCGTCTGCCACGATATGTTTTTTAATGTGGACGGGCAGGATATATATAAAAACGTGACGCATTTGGATCATCCGGAGAAATGCGTGATAATGATTGACCACGCGGTTTTGGCTCCCACAACTCGCGACGCGCAGGGCGCCGTTTACGCGAGGGAGTTTTGCAAAAAACACAATATAGTGAACTTTTTCGACGTGGGCGACCACGCGGTCATACACCAGCTGCTGGTCGAACGCTCTTTTGCCGCTCCCGGCAAGCTGATCGCCGGAGGGGATTCGCACACCTGCGCGGCGGGGGCCTTGAATTGCGCGGCGCGCGGGTTCGGGCCGGCTGACATGACCTATGTGCTGTGCACGGGCGAAACTTGGTACCAAGTGGTCCCGACGATACTGTACAAATTGACCGGCAAACTGCCCGAAGGCTGCTCCGGCAAGGATGTTTTCCTCTATATCGCGGGCGTTTACGGCGACGTCACCGGCATGACGGTCGAATTCGGCGGGGAAGGAGTCGCGGGGCTGACCATATCTCAGCGTCAGAGCATCGCGACCATGTGCGCCGAGATCAACGCGGAATTCGCCGTATTCCCGTGCGACGACCGCGCGACCGGATTTTTGAAAGCGCGCGGCGACAAAGAGATAATCCCGGTCGAGCCCGATCAAAACGCCGAATACTACGACGTCAGGGAAGTGGACCTCTCCAAGCTTGAACCCTACGTCGCGAAGCCGCACTTCATCCCGAAAAACTGCGTCCCGGTGAAAGAAGCGGAAGGATTGCCGATACAGCAGATCGTGGTCGGTTCCTGCTCGAACGGCCGAATCGAAGACCTGCAGACGGTCGCCGACATACTCAAGGGCAAACATATCGCTCCCGGGGTCAGAGTCATTGTGACGCCGGCGTCGCAGCGCATATATCTTGAAGCCGTTAAAAACGGAATCGTCGAGACCCTCGCCGAAGCGGGCTGCGTTGTCACAAACGCCTCTTGCGGCTGCTGCTACGGAGGACATATGGGACTGATAGGCTCAGGCGAGCGCTGTTTGGCTACCACCACGAGAAATTTCAAAGGCCGCCTCGGTTCTCCCGACAGTGAAGTTATGCTCTGCGGCCCCGCCACAGCTGCCGCTTCCGCACTCAAGGGCGTTATCACCGACCCTCGGAAAATATGACAGGGGGTATATCGAAGTGAAAATAAAAGGCAAAGTATGGAAGTTCGGAGATGAGATCAATACCGATCTGATTTTTCCTCACAGCGCGTTTCGGGCGTCTCCGGACGAGCAATGCAAACTGTGCATGAGCGATAACCGGCCCGGTTGGGCCGCTTTGGTCGAACCGGGCGACATACTCATAGCGGGCGCGAACTTCGGGACCGGTTCTTCCCGTCCCGGCGCGGCTGTGCTTAAGCGTCTGGGCTTAGCCGGCATGGTCGCCGAGAGCTGCAACGGCCTTTTCTACAGAAATTGCATAGGCTACGGTTTTGCGGCGCTCTCTGTGCCCGGCGTCGCCGGGATGTTTGAGGAAGGAGATATCGCCGAGGTGGATTATTCGGAAGGCGCCGTCAAAAACCTGCGCACGGGCGAGACCCGTCGCGGCAACAAGCTTTCCGGAGAAATGACGGAGATCATTGAGGCCGGCGGCATTGAGGCCGTGCTTACGGCAAAAGGCTATATACCGAAGAATTAAGATACCGGAGGGGAAAAAAATGCTTAAGAATCCCGGAAAAGTTTTCAGAGATCTGCTGGCGGGGCCGGGCATTGTTTCGGCGCCCGGCATATATGACGGCATTTCGGCGCGCATTTGCGAGCAAGCCGGCTTCAAGGCGGGATATTTGTCCGGCGCGGGGATCGCAACAGGATATCTGGGAGAACCCGATATCGGTCTTGTCAACGGTTCCGATGTGGCGGACGTATCGCGGCGTATCGCGGTCAAAATGAATATCCCGTTTGTTACCGACATCGACACGGGCTACGGGAATCCGCTGAATACGGTCCGCACTGTTTGGGATCTTGAAATGGCGGGCTCTGCGGGAGTCCAGCTTGAAGATCAAGTCGCGCCCAAGCGCTGCGGTCATCTGAACGGGAAAGAATGTATCCCTGCGGAGGATTTTGCCGCGAAAGTTCGCGCCGCCGCGGATGAGAGGATATATAAAGAGACCGTTATCATCGCGCGAACGGACGCGCGCGCGGTTTACGACCTCGACGAGGCGCTGCGCCGCGCCGAAATGTACCTTAAAGCCGGCGCGGACGTTCTTTTTATCGAGGCTCCGCAGACCATGGAGGAGATAAGAAGGATAACCGAAACCTTTAAAGGCGTTCCGCTGCTCACGAACCAGGTGATCGGAGGAAAAACTCCGCGGCTGACCGTAAAAGAAGCCGAAGAAATGGGCTATAAGATTATCATTTTCCCCGACGTCATGCCGTTTTGCGCGAGTGTGATGTTCCGCAGGGCCTGCGACAAGATCATAGAGACCGGCCACAGCTGGGACTGTGTTCCCGATGCGCATGACAGCCGTGAACTGTTCATGACAATGGGCATGAAAGAATGGCGGGATAAAGAACCCCTCTACTGCACATCGACGGTGCAAGACGGGAAACTGTTTTGATCGGGGCCTGAAACCGGTGAAAAACACAAGGCCCGGAGTTTTGCCGTTATTGACTTTTTTCCGCCGGACGGTTATATTTTAAATTAAGGACCGCTCTGCGAAGAACGCGGTTTTCCGGGCGCTTTGACCGGACGAAAAACCCGTGAAAAGAAAGGAAATCTCGTATGGGAACAAATGTCCCGGAAAAGAAATACGGAAGACATATCGTGCAGCTCAGCGGCGATATTTCCCTTTGCGCAGGATGCAGCGGTTGCGAGATCGTGTGCGGGCTTGTCCACGATGGAGTTTCCGGCCTGAGCGTGCGAAGGATATTTGTAGAAAAAGACGATACGCAGCTTATACATAAGGTTTACGCTTGCCTGCATTGCGCGGATCGTCCCTGCTTTGAAGCCTGCCCGAGAAAAGGCACGGCGATGTGCGAGGATGAAGAAAAGGCCGTCGTTTATATTAATGCCGAAGAGTGTACCGGATGCGGGCTTTGTGTGAAGGCCTGCCCTCAAATACCCAAGCGCATCCAACTGACAAAACCCAAAAAGGGAGTTGCCGTCAAGTGCGACCTTTGCAGAACGAGACCGGCCGGACCCGCGTGTATTGAGGATTGTCAGGTCATGTGCATCCGAATGAGCGACGACCCGCTCCCGGAAAGCTGAGGAGGAAGCGGCATGAATAAAACAAGAGAATTTCCGGCATACGGGGAATACAGAGAAAGAGGATATCCTTCTTTCGGCTATATCGGAACGATAGCCCGGATCAATCTCACGGAGAAAAAAGTCACGCCGGTCAAAACGAGCGACTACGCGCCGAAGTTCATCGGCGGGCGCGGTATCTGCAATAAAATATTTTGGGACGAGGTCGGCCCGGGCGTAAAAGCTTTTGACCCGGAGAACAAGTGCATCATGATGACGGGGCCCGGCTGCGGCACGGGGGTGCCGACCGGAGGGCGCACCAATATGTGCGCGATAGCGCCCAATAATTATCCCGAACAGTACTGTTGGGGCAATATCGGCGGCTGGGTCGGCCCTTATCTGAAATTCGCCGGCTTTGACGGCGTGATTTTGGAAGGCAGAGCGGACACGCCGACTTGTCTGCTGATCGAAGACGGAGAGATAAGCTTCCACGAGGCGGGGCCGCTTTGGGGGACGCTTACGCATGAGTGTCAGGAAAAATTGGAAAAAAAATTCGGAAAAGGCGTAGCCAGCCTTGTCATCGGCCCCGCCGGCGAGAATCTTGTACGCAACGCGAGCATAACGACCTGCAACGACAACGTATACGCTAAAGCCGGTTTCGGAGCGGTATGGGGATCGAAAAACCTGAAATCCGTCAGCATACGCGGCTCGGGGACCGTTAAGCCGTTCAGTGTCGAAAAAGTGCTTGAGCTTCGAAAAAAGATGGGTTATCCTCAGCGCAGACTAAATCCCGTTCAGTATAAAAACCAATGTACTTTCCGGCCGCATATAACCTTCGATGTGCCGCAGGGCGTGAAAGAAGCCCGCGTGGCGTGCAGCTTCGGCTGCAACCAGCGATGCAACATATTTGTGTTGGACACGAAATCGGCGTTCCCGAGAAAACGCAAGCGCACAAATCAGGTACACAAATGCGTGGGGATATACGCGTTCAAAATGATGAACGACTCGGGGCAGGGAACGGGCGCGTGCTTCCACACCAAGCTGAACTATAATCCCGCCTGTCTGTGGATGGCTGCCACGCCGAAGCCGCAGGATCCGACGGACGCGCCGGAAGACTTGGAGATCATGAATAATTACCGCACCGGAAACAAGCTTGATTTCTGGGACGGGGACTACGACCGCGGCAATGTCATAAGCGATTTGTGTACGCAATACGGCGTTGATAAATGGGACCTGATGATATGGTATATGACTTGGTTTGCCATGGGGAAAAAGACGGGTTTGCTTGACGATATCGATCTGGGCATGGAGATCGACCCGTCCTCTGAGGAATTCATGGCATATTTTCTCGATATGGTCACATACCGCAAGGGCTATTGGGGCAACCTTTTTGCCGAAGGGATGTACCGTGCTCTGAAAACCTTAGGGGAGGAAAAATACGCCGACGCCGTATTCCATCCGATCTCGAACACGGTCCCGGGCCTTGAGCTCGATATACCGGTGAGCTGGCACTCCGCGTGGGGGCACTGTTTTCACTGGCAGGGCCGCGGATTTCAGGGTATTGGCTATCCGCAAGCCTATCTTCAGGCAACATTGATGCTTATGACGAATACCCGCGACGCTCAGACCAATACCCATGTCCACAGCACCGTGGATATGTTCAAAAGATGCGCCGACGACCCGTGTCACAGCCCGGAAATAGCGGCATGGGCAATACACGGGGAAAATCACGCCGAACTGAAGGAATCGCTTCCGTGCTGTGATTGGCAGGGTCCGGATGTCAACTGGGAGGAAATGGAATGCGAGATGCTTTACGCGGCGACGGGTATGGACTTCGACTCGGGTGAGATCATGAATTATTGCGAGCGTTCCAAGAACCTGTTTCGCGCCGTATTGATGCGCAATCACGGACGCTGCCGCGAGCAGGAAGTCGATATGACATACCCTCCGCTCCAATTTCCCGACGCCGACGGAAGGACTTTCACCAAGGATGAGTTCAACGACTTGGTCGATATGTATTACGATCTGCGGGGCTGGGACAAAAAGACCGGCTGGCCGACAAGGGAAACTTGGGAGCGCTGCGGGTTGCCCGAGGTCGCAGATGAGCTTGAAGCTTTGGGAAAACTGCCGAAATAGCCACGGGACGGGTTATGGACAGATCCTTTAATGAGCGGGTCGCTTACATTTACGGTGAGACCGGTCGGGAGAAAACGGCGGTTTTTCCTCCCGAGGAGTTTTCATTTCGTATTCTCGTCAACGGAGATACGCTTGTCACGCTGCTGTGTACTCCTCAAAAACTGGACTTTTTGGCGGCGGGTCATCTCTATAACGACGGATATATAGACTCCGCGGATGAAATTACCGCGATAGACGTTGACACGGGAAAAAAAGAGATTCGCGTTACGGCGCCGGGCTTGTCCGGCATAGAACCGCGAAAAAGGATATATACTTCGGGTTTCGGCGGCGGCGTAATATCTGATGACGAGATGCCCGTGAAAAACTCAGCGCCGTCCGGTACGCTCAGCCGGGAAACGATAATAAGACTCATGGAAGAAATGAAGGGATCGGGGCTTTTGTACAAACGCTCCGGAGGGATACACTCTTCGGCTCTTTGCACGAATGAGGGCGTCGTTTTTCACGCAGAGGATATAGGCAGACACAACACAATGGATAAGATATGCGGAGAATATCTCCTGTCGAAGCGCCGGGACCGGCCGGATATCATGATGACCACAGGCCGAATGTCATCCGAAATGGTCATTAAAGCTGTGAAAATGGGGATTTTCGCAGTGGCGTCTTTGACTACCCCGACTTTAAGGGCGGTGGATTCGGCCCGGCGCTGCGGATTGACGCTGATCGGATACGTAGGCGAAAAAAGCGTCACAGTCTATTCCGCTTTTGAAAATGTTGTTTTATGACCGGGAGGCGGCGTTCTGAGGGCGAAACCGTGCGAAAACTGTCAATAATTTAAAAATAACATATTTGAAAGGAAGTATCATCATGAGACTCGCAAACAAAGTTGCATTTATCGTCGGCGCCGGTTCCGGAATGGGCCGCGCGGCCGCCCTGCTTTTTTCAAAAGAGGGCGCTAAGATAGTCGTGGCCGATCTGAACGAAGAAAACGGCAAAAAAACCGTGGGAGAGCTTAAAGCGCAGGGCGGCGAGGCTGTGTTTGTCCATGTTGACGCCACCTCCGGCCCGAGCTGCAAAAAAGCCGTCGACGCCGCTGTCTCCTCATACGGAAAGATCGACGTTGTGTTCTGCTGCGCGGGTATAGCACAGCAGCCGAAGATGATTTGGGAACTCCCCGACGAGGAATTTGACAAAGTCGTCAACATCAATTTCAAGAGCGCTTGGATCGTGGCGAAATATACGGCGCTGGAACTCAAGAAGAACCACGGTTCGCTCATCCTCATAGGGTCGACCGGAGCCTTGCGCCCGAGGGCCACACAGGGGCTGTACGGGGCCGCGAAGGCCGCGAACAATACGCTGACCATAGGGCTTGCGGCGGAGCTTGCGCCCGAAGCCAGATGCAACCTTATAAACCCCGGCCCGACCAACACCCCGATGCTGCCTACTTTTGTCCAAAACTTCACTCAGCAGGTGGCAGAGGACATTGCCGCCGCCACGCTGCTCAAGCGCACGGTTGAGCCTGAGGATATCGCAAACTGCGCATTGTTTTTCGCGAGCGACGAATCCCGCAGCATGACGGGCGTTTCCGTGCTGGTCGACTGCGGAGCGGATAAGGCGAGAGGAAAAAATTGACGGGACCCGAATAACGTTTCGGTAAAGAAGGTCGGTAACAATGCTCTTACAATTAGCCGAGCGGCTGGAAAAGATCACTTTTGACAAGCTTGATAAAAAAACGGCGAAAAAAACAAAGATCGCAATCATGAACTATATCGGAGGCAGCCTGCCCGGGGCGGACGCCGGGGTTACGGCGGCCGAAAAAGCGATGTGGGAGAGTTTTTGCACGACCGGCAGCTGTGTGGTCATAGGCCACAGATACAGGACGTCGGCGCCGGCGGCCGCCGCGGTCAACGCGGCCATGGGGCAGGTCTTCCTTCAGGAGGACTGCCATGAAAAAACGCTCAGTCACCCGGGCGTTATCGTTATACCGGTCGCGCTGGCGTTGGGGCAGGCGATGCGCGCTTCCGGCCGGAAATTTATTGAAGCCGTTGTTGCCGGCTATGAAGGTCAAGGGCGAATAGGCATAGGGCTCATCCGCCCCGGATTTCCTCAAAACGGCCTGCGTCCCGCGAGTTTTGTCGGACCTTTCGGAGCGGCCTCTGCGGCGGCGAAGATGCTCGGCCTTGACGCCGCGGGCATACGCGACGCCGTTTCTGTCGCGGGGAACACCGCTGCGGGAGTTATGGAGTTCTCGATTTCCGGCACGGAGGACATCTGCATTCAAAACTGTTACAGCGCGAAAAACGGTATGATGGCAGCTATCGAAGCCAAACACGGTTTAAGAGGGGCGCCGTCGATATTGGAAGGCAGATTCGGCCTCGGCATTGCGCTGAACGACGTCCGGTGCGATTGGAGTTCGCTTGCCGACGACGACGATTATGTGATCGACGATACTTTTATAAAAATCTATCCCGGCTGCGGACATGTGCTTCCGACGGCTCAAGCGGCGGTCGCTTTGGTCAAAAAACATAAGATCAAAGCCGAAGACGTCAAGCGCGTCGTCGTAGGTACAAAACCGGGAGGAAAGGCATTCCCGGGATGCGACAATAAAGGACCCTTCGCGGGGACCATATCAGCCATGATGAGCCACCAATTTATGGCGGCCTCCGCGATCGTCACGGGAAATGTCGATATAGCCGCGATAAAAAGATTCGCCGATCCCGAGATCAACGCCTTGGCCGAAAGGATTTTTGTTGAGGTCGACGATGAAGTCACGGCAGCCGGTCACGAAAAGAGCGGCGGCCGCTTGACCGTTGAGAAAAATGACGGCACTGTGCTGACAGATTATCAGGAAGACACCGTCCCACAGAGCGACGAAGGAGTAAGACAGCGTTTGGCGGTCAACGGACGGGAGTATTTCAGCGAGAGCCGAATCGAAAAAATAATCGATACTGTTGAGCGATTGGAAGAGCTCGACGACATAAACGATCTGGCGGACCTTTTGGAGCCGGATAAATGATAATGCCGGGCGGAGAATAAACCCTTAAAACAGGAGGAGATATATCAGGTGTCAGATTTTAATAACGGAAGATTCCGAAATCTCTTTGAGCCGATCAAAGTGGGCCCGCATGTGCTTCAGAGCAGGATCGCTTTCGCGCCGATGGTTTCCTGCCTGTCCGGCCCTTCGGGAGAGGTAACGAACGATTATATCCGGTTTATCGGCATGCAGGCGCGGACAAAAGCGGGCTTGGTCACCATAGGAGAGACCGCCGTTGACGCCGAGACCGGCATAGCTTTTGCGGGAGAGCTCAACGCGCTCAAAGACGAACATATCCCGGGCCTGTCGCTGCTTGCGGAAGAAGCTCATCGATACGGGGCAAAGATTTCGGTCGAGCTATGTCATCCCGGGCGCGGCGCCGACCCGAAACTGAACCCGGCTCCGTATGTATTGGCCCCGTCGGTCATACCAACGGCTCACAGCGCCAGATACATTAAGGAAATGGATCAGCACGACGTCGACCATATAATAACGCGTTACGCGGAATGCGCCGAACGCCTGTATAAATCCGACTTTGACATGGTGCTCATCCACTGCGCTCACGGGAATCTTTTGGGAGCTTTCCTCTCGCCGTTTACCAATAAACGGTCGGACTGGTACGGGGGAACGCTTGAGAACCGCATGAGATTTCCGCTTGAGATTCTCAAAGAGATCAGGGCCAAGCTGGGTAATAAAATAGGTATAGAACTGCGTATCAGCGGTGACGAGCTTGTGGATGGCGGCATGAGGATAGACGAGGTCATTGAATTCATAAACGTCGCTCAGGAGTATATCGACCTTGTGCACGTGTCTCAGGGCCTTGTTATGCCGATAGAAAAAGCGTACTACACGATGCCGCCGTACTATCATCCGCACTGCCACAACGTTAAGTACTCCGAAGCTGTGAAAAAGGACAAACGCATCAGGATTCCGGTAATGGTCGTCGGCAGCATCACTACCGCCGAAGAAGCCGAGGATATCATTGCTTCAGGCAAGGCAGATATCGTCGCTATGGCCAGAGCGCTTTTGACCGATGAGAAACTTCTGAAAAACGCTTACGTCGGAGAACAGGAAAAAACCCGCCCCTGTCTGCGCTGTTACCAATACTGCGTCGGCAAGACCAACAAAGGCAAGCCCATCCGCTGCGTCGTAAATCCGGTGCTGGGACGCGAAGCCCGATACGAGGAGATCCCGTTTGCGAAATCACGGAAAAAAGTCGTTGTCATAGGCGGCGGTCCCTCCGGTATGCAAGCCGCGCAAACGCTGATACAGCGCGGGCATGAAGTGGTCTTATTTGAAAAAAGCGATCGCTTGGGCGGAAAACTGCACGATATCAGCGTCCTCCCTTTTAAAGAAGATATGCGTCGGTATCTGCTGTGGGCGGAGAAAACGACCTTAAGCTGCGGGGCGCAGATACGATTGGGCGTCGAAGCGACGGCTGAAATCGTAAAAAAAGAAAATCCCGACGCGGTGATCGTTGCAACAGGCTCGGAACCGATAAAGCCCCCTATTCCCGGTATCGACAACAAAAACGTTCTGTCCGTTATCGACGTCGACTCGCAAAGAGTTTCGACGGGACAAAAGATCGTTGTCTGCGGCGGGGGGCTCTCCGGCATGGAATGCGCGCTTGCGCTTGCCATGGAAGGAAAAGAAGTTGCTGTGGTCGACATGATACCCGCGGAAGAATTTGCGTCGGATATGGTCATAATAACAAGAATGATGCTCATTGACCTTTTAAAAGGACACGGCGTGAAATTTCTCGGCAAGAGAAAAGTCCTGCGTTTTACGGAAGAAGGCGTTGAGGTACAGGATCAGCAGTGGAACACGGAGCTCCTGAAAGCGGATACAGTGATCGCGGCTTTCGGGATGAAAATAAATGACGGCCGATTGGCCGAGCTTGCGGCAGTCGTACCCGAAACCTTTTTAACAGGCGACTGCGCAGGCGTTGCGGATATCGGAAACGCCGTACACTCGGCCTTTAACCGCGCGATGGAGATATAACGGCGCCGACCGGCAAAATATGCGGTCTGTGTATCGTTTATCCGAAAAAAGGAGGTGATGAGCGGAGCGAAAAACAGCGTTACATCAGCGAAATACCTAAAAACAAATATAATTCAGGAGGAGAAAAAGAAAATGACAGTGAAAAGAATAACAGCGTTATTATTGGCTCTTGTAATGGTATTCGCCTTTGCGGCCTGCGGAGGCAGCCAACCGGCTCAGCAGCCGGGTTCCGGATCATCGAGCGGCTCGACAGGCGGCGGCACGACAGGCGGCGGTACAACCGGCGGCGGCACGACCGCTGCGCCCCCTCCGGCCGAAGAAACAAAGTTCTCTTTTACCTACGCTACACCGAACTCCGGAGAATCGCCAACTTGGCTTACCATTGAAAAACCTTTCCTCGATATGCTCATATCGGACTCCGGCGGCAGACTTGAGTTTGTCGAGTATTTGGGCGGTTCGCTTCTCGGCTCCGGCGCCGTTTACAACGGTATTATGGACGGCTCGGTGGATATGGGCTTTGATATGCCCGCTAACATAGCGGGGCAATTCCCGGTGACCTCGCTTCTTGAGCAGGCGGGCGCCGGTTCCCTGAACGCCACCGTCGGCGCGGCCGTTTCCTATGAATTCAAAAATACATACATACCCAATATCGCGGAATATGAAGGCATGAAGGTACTCTGGATAACGGACGCGGGACCCGCGACGCTCACAGGTACGAAACCTTTGCGTACGATCGACGATATCAAGGGCAAGCAGATTCGCACCAACGCCGTATACAATACCGCGATCGACGCTCTGGGGGGAACGCCCGTTATAATGAACATGAGCGAAGTCTATGAAGCCTTTTCCACCAATTTACTTGACGCCGGCTGGTTCGTCGCCGACGCCATGCTGTCTTTCAGCCTTCAGGAGGTGGCGGACTATTGTACGATATGGCCGTTTAACCACTCCATCATCTTCTGCACGATAAAGCAAGACACATTCGATTCGCTGCCCGCTGATCTGCAGAAGGTCATCGACGACGCCTGCGTCAGGATCTATGAGGAAGTCCTGCTCGGACAAATAGACGGCAACAGGGAAAACTCTCTGGCAAAGGCGCAGTCGGACAACCCCAAACTCGAAATAATCAATATGAGCGCCGCGGACTTGGCGAAGGTCACGGAGACTCTTGCCCCGCTTTTCGGTCAGTATGCCGACAGCCTCGATTCACAAGGTTACGACGGTACCGGTATAATGAACTGGATAAAGGAATGCGCCGCCCGCAACAACGGAAAATACGCGTAACGGCAATGACAGCAGCCGGCAGTCCGGCGCTTTAGCGCCGGACTGCCGGGAATCGGAGGTTATGATGAAGCTTTTCAAAAATATTTTCGAGAGGCCCGCCGCTTTTTTGGAGTACATTGCCTGCGCTCTGCTGGCGGTGTGCGCTCTTATTACGCTTGCCAATGTTGTCATGCGCCTTGTTTTCAGATCGCCTGTTTACGGCGCCGTGGAGATGATACAGTACGGCGTTTTGCTTGCGGTCTGCTTCGGATTGCCGAGCTGCACCATGCACGGCGGACACGCAAGGGTCACGCTTGTCGCGGACGCGCTTCCGAGAACCGCGAAAGCTGTTTTAAGCGCCGCGGTCGACGTTGTCAGCATAGCTCTTTTTTCCGTGATCTCATATAAGCTGTTCGGTTCGGTGGCCTCTGTTTTGAAAAACGGGAGGACGACGGAAGTTTTTAAGGTCCCGTATCAATTCGTATACTACGCGATCATAGCGGGCTTGATATTGATGGTGCTCGTTTTGATTTATTGTATGGTTTGTGAGTTTATCCGGCTGAAAGATGAGCCGAGCGGCGTGCCGGCGGACAAAACGGCCGAATAAACGGCCCGGGTGCTTTTTGGTGAAAGGAGTATTTATATGTCGCTGACAATGTTGGGCATCCTGGGTGTTGTATTCTTTTTGGCGATTTTATTTACCGGACTTCCGGTAAGTTTTTCCATGTTTCTTGCCGGTATAATCGGCATCTCTCTTATACGTTCGCCCGACGCCGCGTTTTCCATGGCGGCGGAAAGCATAACGAAAACATTTTCGTCCTTTACCATGTCGGTCGCGCCCATGTTCATCATGATGGGCATTGTGGCGGGATATTCGGGAATAGGCGCAAGCCTGATAAATACGGCCAATAAATTCATAGGGCATTATCGCGGCGGGCTTGCGAGCGCGGTGCAGGTCGTTTGCGCCGCGTTCGGCGCGGTGTGCGGTTCGATGCCGGCTACGATAGCCACCATCGGCACCATCGCTTTCCCGGAAATGAGAAAACTGGGATATGACGACAGGCTGTCTACCGGCTGCATATGCGCCGGTTCAACTCTTGCCGTTTTGATTCCGCCGAGTCTTACATTTATCCTCTACGGCATAGCGGCGACGGTTTCGATAGGGAAACTGTTCGCCTCAGGCATAGGCACGGGAGTGGTGCTGATGCTGATATATATCATCACGGTCGCGATATGGTGCAAGATCGATCCGTCCATTGCTCCGAAAAGTCAAAAAGCAACGTGGAAAGAACGCTGGGTCGCCGTCAAGTCCGGGGGGATAATTGAGATCGTCGTCGTCTTTGCGATCTCTATAGGCGGGCTTTTCGCGGGTTGGTTCACACCGACAGAGGCGGGCGCCGTGGGTACTTTCGGAATGCTTATTGTTGTGATTATAGCCAAGAAATTTGATTTTAAACGTTTTGTCACATCGCTCAAGGAAACGATGCGGATGACGACGTTTATCTATTTTCTGATAGCCGCCGCCACTCTGTACGGGAATTTTTTCTCATTATCGCAAATACCCATGACCTTAGGCAAGTGGCTTACCGAATCGGGCTTCACGCCTTTTACGGTCATGCTCATAATAACTTTAGCTTATTGGATATTGGGTTTTGTTGTGGATATACAGGCGCTTGTGCTGCTTACGATACCCGTTTTCTACCCGATAGTCAAAGACTTGGGATTTGACGGAATATGGTTCGGAGCCTATACGGTTGTTGTCGTCGGCATCGGAGGACTGACGCCTCCGGTGGCGCTTTTGACCTATGTCATGCACGGAGTCGCAAAACGTGAGGTTGAATTGAAAATGATATTTAAAGGCGTCGTGCCTTTTATTTTTGCCGGATTGGTTATGATGCTTCTTCTTGTTTTGGTGCCGGAGATAGCGACGCTGCTTCCCACCCTGATATACGGATAGCGGCCGATCGTAGTGTTTTCGGAACACGGCGGTCATAAACCCGCCCTGAGTGATTTCACCGGGAGACCGGTATTACGGAAAAACGGAAAATTAGTAACGGGAGATGAAAATTCATGAGTAAACTCAAGTCCATGGACGGCAACAACGCCGCCGCGTATGTTTCCTACGCTTTTACGGAAGTAGCGGGGATATATCCGATAACCCCTTCAAGCCCTATGGCGGATCATGTGGATCAATGGGCGGCGCAGGGCAAGAAAAACATTTTCGGAACAACTGCTAAGGTCGTGGAAATGCAGTCCGAAGCCGGAGCCGCCGGTACCGTGCACGGTTCGCTTGCCGCGGGAGCGATGACCACAACATACACGGCTTCGCAGGGACTGCTGCTTATGATCCCAAATATGTACAAAATAGCGGGAGAGCTTTTGCCCTGTGTTTTCCATGTGTCGGCGAGGACGGTAGCTTCACACGCGCTTAATATATTCGGCGATCATTCGGACGTAATGGCTTGCCGCCAGACAGGGTTTGCGATGTTGGCCGCGACAAACACTCAGGAGGTCATGGACATCGGCGCCGCGGCCCATTTGGCGACCGTAAAAAGCCGTGTTCCTTTTATCAACTTTTTCGACGGTTTCCGCACGTCGCACGAGATCCAAAAGATCCGGGTATGGGATTACGACGATCTTGCCGAGATGTGCGATGCCGACGCGGTCGCCGCTTTCCGCAAAAGAGCGCTCAACCCCGAACATCCGATCATGCGCGGCAGCCATGAGAACGGAGACATATTCTTCCAGCATCGCGAAGCCTGCAATAAGTACTATGACGCGGTCCCGGGGATAGTTGAAGAATACTTTGATAAGATCAACGCCAAACTTAAAACGGATTATAAACTCTTCAACTATTACGGAGCGCCGGACGCCGAGCGCGTCATAATCGCGATGGGCTCGATATGCGATGTGAGCGAAGAAGTTATTGACTATTTGAACGCGCGCGGAGAAAAGGTCGGTTTGGTGAAGGTCAGGCTGTACCGCCCGTTTGCCGCCTCGCGGTTTATTGAGGCCTTGCCGAAAACCGTGAAAAAGATAGCGGTGCTTGACAGGACAAAAGAACCCGGCTCGCTCGGCGAACCGCTTTATCTTGACGTCACAGCGGCGCTTGTCTCAGCGGGGTTGAGCGCCTGCGTGACCGGCGGGCGCTACGGATTGGGCAGTAAAGATACGCCGCCTTCTTCCGTTTTCGCCGTATTCAAAGAACTCGAAAAAAATGAGCCCAAGCGCGTTTTCACGCTCGGGATCAAGGACGACGTTACCGGTCTGTCTCTTGCTGAGGAGCCGTCGCCCAACACCGCCGCGGAAGGAACGATAGAATGCAAATTCTGGGGCTTGGGCGGAGACGGAACGGTCGGAGCGAACAAAAACTCCATCAAGATCATCGGTGACTACACGGAAAAGTATGTTCAGGCTTATTTTCAGTACGATTCCAAAAAGACAGGCGGAGTCACGATCTCTCATCTGCGCTTCGGGGACAAGCCCATTAAGAGTCCTTACTACATCAACAAGGCCGACTTTGTGGCCTGCCATAACCCTTCTTATATAGTCAAGGGCTTTAAAATGGTGCAGGATGTGAAGCCGGGAGGCGTTTTCCTGATAAACTGCCGGTGGTCGGTTTCCGAACTCTCCGAACACTTGGACGCGGAGACAAAACGTTACATAGCCAAAAATAAAGTCAGGCTGTACACCATTAACGCCATAGACCTCGCAGCGGACATAGGCATGGGCAAGCGCACGAACACTATTCTTCAGTCGGCTTTCTTCGCGCTGGCAAAGGTGATGCCGTCGGAGGAAGCGATAGGCCATATGAAAGACGCAGCGACCAAATCCTATCAGAGCAAGGGCGGGGAAGTGGTCGAACGCAACCACAAGGCCATAGACGCCGGCGCCGCCGCTTATGTCGAGATCGAAGTGCCTGCCGGTTGGGCCGACGCCGCGGACAAGAAAACGACGGCGGAGGCCGCGACCACAAAGCTCGGCAAAATGGTCGCAGGCATCATGGAGCCTGTCGCGCGTATGGACGGAGACAGCTTGCCGGTTTCGGCTTTTTACGACCACGCGGACGGAGCTTTTGAACAGGGGGCCTCAGCTTTTGAGAAACGCGGCGTTGCCGTTAACACTCCGGCGTGGAATACTGAAAAATGCATACAGTGCAACCAATGCGCCTATGTTTGCCCGCACGCCGCGATACGCCCCTTCGGAATGACCGCGGAGGAGACCTCCGCCGGACCGGCCGCAATGAAGCATGCGCCGGTGAAGGCCGGCAAAGGCAAGGGACTGTATGAATATACTCTGTCGATCTCGCCGCTCGACTGCATGGGATGCGGCGTATGCGCCAACGTTTGCCCGACAAAGTCGCTTGATATGGAGCCGCAGGAATCTCAAACGGCACAACAGGAAGTATTCGGCTATACCGTTGCGAAAGTGACCGAAAAACCCGAGCTTACGGACAACACCGTCAAAGGCAGCCAGTTCAAAACGCCGCTGCTCGAGTTCTCCGGTTCCTGCGCGGGCTGCGCCGAAACCGCGTACGCGCGGCTCATCACCCAGCTTTTCGGTGACAGGATGTATATTTCAAACGCGACAGGCTGCTCGTCTATATGGGGAGGCCCCGCGGCGACGTCGCCGTTTACCAAAGATCGCGACGGGCGCGGCCCGACATGGGCGAATTCTCTGTTTGAAGATAACGCGGAACACGGCTTCGGTATGTATTTGGGCCAAAAAGCCGTTCGCGACAGACTTGCGGAAAAAATCAAGACCATAGCGGAGGACAGCCGATCGGTTGAAGGATTGAAAAAGGCGGCGGCGGAATTCTTCAACACCTATGATAAGGGGGAAGAAAACAAAGCGGCCGTTAAGACCCTCATCGAGGAATTGGCGAAAAACGCGGAAAAAGGCTGCCCGCTCTCAAAAGAAGTTCTTGCGGATAAGGAATTCCTTGTCAAAAAATCTGTCTGGGTGTTCGGCGGAGACGGCTGGGCCTATGATATCGGATACGGAGGCTTGGACCATGTCATAGCGTCCGGCGAGGACGTCAACATTTTCGTGTTTGATACCGAGGTATATTCCAATACGGGCGGACAAGCTTCGAAATCGTCGAATATAGGCCAGGTCGCGCAATTTGCCGCCGCCGGCAAGGAAGTTGCCAAAAAAAGCCTGTCCGAGATAGCGATGCAATACGGTTATGTGTATGTCGCTCAGATCGCGATGGGCGCGTCTCAAAACCAGACCATAAAAGCCATACTTGAGGCCGAGGCGTATAACGGCCCGTCTCTTGTGATCGCTTATTCTCCGTGCGAGATGCACAGCATCAAGGGCGGCATGGTGAATTGCCAGTCTGAAATGAAAAAAGCAGTTGAGTGCGGATATTGGAATTTGTTCCGCTTCAACCCGTCCTTGAAGGCCGAGGGCAAGAATCCGTTTACTCTCGACAGCGGAGAGCCTGCCGGCGGATATAATGATTTTCTTATGAACGAGGCGAGATACAGTTCGCTTACGTTGGCTTTCCCCGAGCGCGCCAAAGAGCTTTTCGCGTCAAACGAAGCCGCCGCGAAAGCCCGTTATGAACACCTTGTCAGACTCAAGGCGCTGTACGAGGTCTGACAGGCGCAAAGACTTATCGAACATTTAGGATCGGGCTCTGCGCGGCCCGGTCGGTCGGTCGGAGTTGTTTTGCAAAGGAGTGATGATCTGTGCGAATCTTGCATAATAAAACATCGCGCGCCGTAAGCCTTGTTCTCACCGTGACATTTATCTTGATATGTCTTATGTCCGTAACGGTCCTCGCGGCCAACGGGGATGTTGACTCCGCAAACGAGTACATCACGCTGGTCGCAGGTCAGGAATACCGTACGTATCTCACAAGCGCAACGAATGTGACCGACACTGTGCCTCAGTGGATAACGGTCGGCACGACCGAAAGAAGCATCAAATTTACCATCCCGACGGTTACGGGGCAGATTCGGGTTTTTGAGTACAGGGAAAAAACTGCCTCAAATGACGCCGCGAGCACCAAGCTGTACATTGCTCCGAAAGCGGCAACGCCCGCGAAAGACGATATAAGCGTCTGTGAGGTCGATTTCACGAACGCAACGATGAGCGTTAAGAGCGGATATCAGTATCAAATCGGCGCGAACACAAATCCATGGATCAACGGCGGCGGCGCAGCCATCGACGTCCAAGCCGTCAAGGTACGAACCGTCGCGAGCGGGGCCGGTACCGAGGCAAACCCGTTTGTGCCCGCCTCCCCTGCGTTATCGGTAACCAAGCCCGGGACTTGGAGTGTCCCTGCAGCGTCATATGACAAGGTTAACGACAAAATAAAGATCACCCCGATAGCCGGAGTTCTCGGTTATCATTGGAGATTAAAAACCCCCGACAACAGCGAACCGTGGGCATTTCTGACGCCGGCCGTCGGATTGGCTGCGGGACTGTATGACCTGCCGGCCGCGGCGCCCGGTAAAACCATTCAGATCAGGGTTGCCGGCGGAGCGGCCGCGGGCAGTACGGTAGCGCCAAAGCTTGCGTCGGGCGCGAAAGACCTCGCCGTCCCCGCCACGGGCCCCTCGGCGCCGACGGGAATGATTGAGATAGACTATAAGAAGGAGCTGTTGGGGGGACTCACCGCCGCCATGGAATACAGAGTGGGGACGGGGGGATGGGCGGTCGGAAAATCCAATATCCAACTGACCGCGATACTCAATAATCTGACCGGCGTTACGAGTACCGATATACAGGTTCGATATAAATCTGTGGCCGCCAAAGCCGGCAACCCCGCTGTGGTTGCCGGCGACATCGAAGTGCTCACCTTAAATGCGCGCGCCGCAAAACCTGTGTATACACTCGATATCCCCAACGAGACGCTGTTGTCCGGCGGAGCTTTTTTGGGAGCCGCGATCAAAGACTCGGTTTTCGGGCTGTCAGCCGTCAAGCTTGAAAAATACATAGACAACGGTACGGCCGCCGAGGATGAAGAAGAGCTCTCCGCGTGGATATCCGCCAACGCGGGCAAGAGAATCTATGTCGCGACAGCAGCTACGGCCTCAGACCCCAGGTCGTTCCCCGCAGAGATCAGCATACCCTCAAGGCAACCCGCGCCAAAGGTGAGTACCCTAACCGTGAACCGTGACTACAAAACAGAAGACGGTTTTGTCAAGGCTCTGGCAGCCAATGCCGAACTGCGCTCGGTAACTGAGACTGTTCATTACGACGCCTACGGCAGAAAAATGCCGTCGACGTTTGATTACGGCGCATGGGGGACGGCGGATATCGCTCTGAACATCGACGATTATAACGGTACCGGCACAGGGTATTATGTCGTGCCGGCGGCGATTGACGGAGAAGTGACAAACTACGTAGAGGTACGCATCAGATACGCCGCTTCCGGCACATTGCGCCTGTCCTCGGTCCCCGTTAAGATCACCATGACCCGCGCGACCGCGCCGAATATCACTGCGGATTGGGCAAACGAACTGTTCAAAGGTTTTTTGGCCGCCAAGAAATATGAGTACATGGTTGATACGACCGGCGTTTGGACGGATGTGCCGCCGGGCGCGACGTCTGTAAAAATGGAGGGGGATCTGGCGCGGGATACTGTCGACAAGGTCGTTTTGTTCCGAGAAAAAACAGCGTCGGTCGCCACAGGCTTGGCGTCAAATACAAAAGAGCTGATGATACCGGCGGCAAGCTATATGCCGCCGCCGGTCGAAGGCGTTGATTTTGAATTCAATTACAGCACTTACATATTGAGGGCGATTCCCGTTGCCGGTGAACCTGCTGTTCAATTCAGCGTCAACAGCGGCGCTTCATGGTCGACGCTGACAGCGGCTGCGGCCGGCATCAACCTGAGCACTCAGATCGAAAACGCGGCTGCGGCGGGAGATTTGACCTTTAAGATACTGCTGCGTTTCACTGCCCCGCCCAACACGCCTCTTTATCCTTTCATTGAATTCGATGTCGGCATACAGGGTGCGCCCGATCCGGAAATAATCTATGACCCGGATACCGGAGAGTTTTTGAACGCCGGCGCCGAGCATGAATACAGAATGGGAAAGACGGGCGCTTGGCAAGACTTTGTGCCCGGAACAATCATCCCGCCGACAAATTCTTCGCAAACGGCGCAGTTCAGGCTGAAAGCCGCGGGTTCCTCGGTCGCCGGTAAGATACAGCAGATCGACATCGCGTCACAGAAGGTGGTCACGGTTCCGGCCTCGGCGCCGGATGTCACGGTCGCAGGCTTTAAGATAACAGGCTATACCCCTGCCGGCGGTAATAAATCGACCGCCGTGTCCAATCTGGAATGGAGCCTGAACGGGGATAAGTATTCGACCTACACATCGGGATGGAGTCTTGAGCCTCTGTTCGGATCTCTTGCACCCGGAGCCGATCTTGTTTTGTATGTGCGCGTCAAGGCGTCCGGGAACGCAGTTCCGAGCGACCCCGTAATAATTATCGTCGACGCGAACACAGGAAACGCGCTTTGATCCTGCGAGAATAAAAAGAGCCGCCCGGACTTGAGCTTTCGGTCCGGGCGGCCGCGTTTTATTCGAGTTTAGGGGATTCAGCAGAATAAGCGTCTGCCGGCACGGTTTTGAGATCACGGTTTAAGTTCGGTGATCTCGATTTTTTCAAAGACGGTTTCATTTTTGTTGTATACGGCGGTACATTCGGGAATGAAGCCGCGAACGCAGGTCAGAGGAAAGATTCGGCTGTACGGGCCGATGTGGGCGCCGGGCTGCGTGACGCTGTTGGCCCCCAAACGGGAGCTGTCTCCCAGTATGCACCCGAAATAGTCTGTCCCCAGGTCCTTTTTTATGCCGGACAGCTTTATTGAGGCGTTGGTTTGGTCAAATTTACGGTTGGCGGTTATCACTCCGCTGCCGACGCGAGATGAAACTCCCAAAACAGAGTCCCCCACAAAAGCCAAACTCGCCACTTTTGCGCCGCCGAACATGACGCAGTGCTTCACCTCGCTGCCGTGGCCGACGAAGCAACCGTCGGATATCACTGTATTCGGCCTTATCACGGCGCCCGGCATGATCTCGCAGTTTTCGCCGATATATACGGGGCCGATCACAGTAACTCCGTTATATATCACCGTGCCTTCGCCTATGTAATAATTCCCGTACAGAGTGGGAGGAGCGCCGCGCAGCTCACCGTTGTTTTCGCAGATTCCGGGTTCCGTTAAAAGCTTTTTCAAATATGCCCCGGATTTTGAGAGAATCTCACAGGCTTCCGATATACCGTCGAAATAATCCGGGAAAGGGAAGCGCTCAAGTTTTTTGAAATAATAATTTAAGGAAACTGACATTTCGCTCACCCTGTCAATATTCATATATGCCGCCGCCGACAAACTCGCGCAGCAAAGAATCCGGCTTCAGCAATCCCGGGTCGACAGATTCAAACAATTCGAAAGCGGGAATAACGCTGCGCAACTCCTCAAAACGTTCGATGCCGTCGGGAAGATTGGCGAAAAGGTCCGCCGCCAAAGACTTGAACACAGGGACTTCGTATCGGAAAGAAGAATCAAATTTGATGTTGGCCTTGTCCTTATACGGAGATATATAGAGTTTTTCACCGCGGCGAACGTTTGCCCACATGCCCAAGGTCACATTGACGTCCATGCCGCGGAACAGTTTGTCGCGGACGCAGCGGCGCACAAGCCGCATCCAAGTTCCTTTGAAACACAGGTCATCGCCGTTCATTACGTCGGAGCGCGCGCTAATGTAGAGCTTAAAGGCGTCCGGGTGCATACCGGTGATATCGTCGTTTAAAGCGTGTATGCCCTCAAAGATCGCGATCTCGTCTTTTTTCAGCCTGAGCGTTTTCGAAGGTTCCACGATGCGAATTTGACGAGAAAAATCGAATTTTGGGACCAGCACGGTTTCGCCGCGGCTCAGCATTGAAAAATGAGTGTTTAAAAGATCCATATCCATTATCAGCGGCGATTCGAAATCTATGGCGCCGTCCGGAGTGCGGGGCATTTCCTCCGCTATCATTTTGGGACGGAAGTAGTTGTCCATGGCAACGGAATAAACTCCCACGCCTCGTTTTTTCAGTTCCTCCTCGATCTTCATCGCCGTTGTTGTTTTTCCGCTCCCGGACGGGCCCGACAGCAAAACGATAGGGCTTTTCGGGAGGTTTTCCGTTATCATATTCGCGGCTAACCTAATTTTTTGGTTATACGTGTCATCGCATTCTTCGATAAAGCCCGCAGGGTCTGTTTTCGCCCGTTCGTTGATTTCGTCAAGATAGTATGCCATAGTCAAACTCCTCAATTCGTTTTTTGTTGCTTATTATTTTTTCCGCTCCGTTAATGTATTCGAGGGGATACTTCGGAGAGAATACTCGCTCAATACGTCCCGATTTCGAAACGAGTTTTGCGGAAGCTCCGGCGCCCAGCGCCAATATTGTTGTCAGCTCGTCCATTATACACACATTATAAAGATTTTCACAGCCGTTTTTGCTCCAGCCAACGTTTTCGAAACCGCCGGACATAAATTTCTGCCTGTACAGATAATACGGACGGTATTCACGGATCGTAAGCTTTTCCGCGGCAAGGCGCAGCATTTCTCCGGTATCTTCCGCGGAGGGGAGCTTTGTTTTTTCGAGTGAAATGCGCGAGCCTTTTTTCAGGCAGAGGGTGTGGACCGTTATATTTTCCGGCTCCAGTGCCAAAACCAGATCCACAGTGTCTGAAAAACCGCTGACGGTATCGGTCGGCAATCCGGCGATGAGGTCCGTGTTAATCGTGAAGCCGCCGATATCGCGCGCCGCGAATACGGCCCGGGCAACATCTTCGGGCGTGTGCCTGCGGCCTATGGCAAAAAGGACGTCAGAGCGCATCGTCTGGGGATTGACGCTTATTCTTGTTATATTTCGTTTTTTCAGAATACTCAGTTTTTCGGGACTTATCGTATCCGGTCTTCCGGCTTCGAGCGTATATTCACGCAGCCCGGAGAAATCAAAAACGGATTCAAGATGCGAGCAAAGCGAGTCCAAGAGGTCGCAAGGCAGCGATGTAGGCGTTCCTCCTCCGATATATACCGAGATTATTTTAAATCCGAGACTTGATGTGATTTTTGCCAAAGCGTCAGCTTCTCTTTTCAAGACGTCGCAGAACGGCTGTATCAGAAAAGCGTCTTTTTCCGTCGTGCGGCTTACGAAGCTGCAGTAATCGCAGCGCGTCGGGCAAAAAGGTATGCCTATGTAGAGACAGACATCGCGTGCGCCGAGGGTCGATCTGACGGATATGCCCTTTTTGGCGGCAGACAGGCAAAGGCGCGCGCGTTCGGGGGAGACGTCAAAACGTCGGCAAAAAAGCGACATGGCGGCGCGGTCCGACAGACCTGAATCAAGCAGAGGTTCCATCAATTTCGCCGGGCGTATTCCGGTGATCGAACCCCATACGGGTGTTTCGCCCGTTGCCCGCAGCGCCGCCCGGTAAAACGCGAGCTTAACGATGCGCCTCAAGAGCCTTTCCTTTTCCGCGGGGCCGCCGGCTTTATTTTGCGACGCGAAAGCCCGGCCGAAAAAGTATCCGCGCTCCGTATATAAACGGCATACAGCCGAGGCTTTATCCGTTTCTCTTTTTAAGCTGATCTCACAGCGTTCTCCGGAAGGAGTCCCGACGCTGTATTCCGGCCGCCGGTCGGGAAAAAACGAAAGCAGTATCTGTTCGCATTCGTATTTGTAGTTATGACCGTGCAAATATATTTTCATCTCAAAGGAAATATACACGCAAAACGAACGGCAGTCAAGGTTTCCGGTTGATATGACCTTTATTATGTGTTAAAATCACTGTGTATACGCGCCGCCCGCTCGACGCTTCGGGGCGTGCGGACGGAAAGGATCGCGGTTTTGCCATGAACGGGTTTGCGGTTTTCGGAAATATCGTTTTTTCCCTTTCGCCGAATCGCACGGAAATGCTTCCGAAACATTATGCCGTATGCGAAAACGGGATATGTTCCGGCGTGTTCCCGGAACTTCCGGCAAAGTACGCCGGAATAAGGGTAGATGATTTCGGAGATATGCTCATCATACCCGGTTATGTCGATTTGCACACTCATGCCGCGCAGTATCGCAATTTGGGGCTCGGTATGGGGAGCCGGCTCTTGGATTGGCTCGAAAAATATACTTTTCCCGAGGAAGCCGCTTTCGCGTCGGAAGAATATGCGTCGAGCGTTTACGAATGTTTTGCGAAAGAATTGAGAAGCGGATTTACGACCCGCGTCTGTATACTCGCCACCGTTCACGTACCGGCAACGCTGCTGCTTGCGGACATTATGGAGAAGACCGGCCTTAGGTGTTTGGCGGGCAAGGTGAATATGGACAGGAACTGTCCCGGTTTTATTAGGGAAGAAGACGCAGCCGCCTCGCTGCGCGACACTGAAGAGTGGCTTGCCGCACAAAACGGCCGTTTTCAAAACGTATCACCTGTCATCACCCCGCGGTTTGTGCCTTCCTGTTCGCGAGAGTTGCTTGAAGGGCTGGGAAAAACAGCGGATTTGTATAAGCTTCCCGTGCAGAGCCATCTTTCGGAAACCCGAGACGAGGTCGCGTGGGTCGGCGATTTGCACCCCGAAGCAAAATGCTACGGTGAGATTTATGACAGATCCGGACTTTTGGGACCCGGCTCGGTAATGGCTCATTGCGTATATTTAACACAGGGCGACCGGGAACTGATCAAACGAAGCGGGGCTTTTATCGCGCATTGTCCGACGTCAAACAGCAATCTGCAAAGCGGGGTCGCGCCGGTATGCGAATACCTCGCCGAAGGGATGAATATCGGGCTCGGGTCCGACATCTCGGGAGGGCACACCCTTGATATGGCCGACGTCATCAGGGAGGCGATATCGGCGTCCGAACTCAGAGCGGCGGAAGACAAAAACGCGCGGCCCCTCAGTATGAATGAAGCATTTTATATGGGCACGCGCGGCGGAGGCGCGTTTTTCGGAAAGGTCGGAGCTATAGAAGCCGGTTTTGAATTTGACGCTGTTGCGGCGGTCGACGGTCTGCCTCCGGGCGACGCAACGTTGATTGAGCGTTTTGAAAAATTCATCTGTTCGTCATCCGGCGCCGATGTACGCGCAAAATATGTCCGCGGAAAAAGACTTTTTTGAGCCGGTCAGATACTGCACCTTCCTGTATCCGGTAAAAAAAACAATAAACAGCTAAAAAATCCTTTCAATATTAACAAAACCGGTTTACAATAATATCAAACGGAAAACTGCCGGATGTGTATGTCCCGGACAGAATATGAGCGTAAGGCGGGAGGGAAGACGGCAATGAAATATAAGCGGGCGGGTATTATTACGAAAATACTTATTTCAGCGCTTATCGGATATATGGGGATCAGTTTGATCGCGCTGAAAGCTCGGGTAGCGGACGCCGAAGACACAAGGGACCGGCTTGAAACGCAAGCGGCCGATCTGGCCCGGGCGAACGCCGAATTAAAATATGACGTGGAACACAGCGAAGACCCAAAGGCCAAAGAGGATACGGCGCGAAACAAACTGGGATTGGTGAAGCCGGGCGAAAAAGTATTCTATGATATAGGTAATTGATGTTTGACGGTTTTACCGGCGTGACACATTCCGATTTACCGGGGGAGAAAAATAATCTGTATGCAACTTGAGATCGGGTCGGTTATTGAGGGCAAAATCGCGGGGATCACCAAATTCGGCGCTTTTGTGACTCTTCCCGAAGGGAAGAGCGGTCTCGTACATATTTCGGAAATTGCCGATACATTTGTTAATGACGTGCGTGAACACTTATGCGAGGGGCAAACTGTCAAGGTTAGGATTCTGAGCATGGGTGATAACGGGAAAATGAATCTCTCCATCAAAAAAGCCGAGGACAGACCTCGTGAGAGTCTGCCCGCCGCGCCCAAGAATAATTTCCGGTCTGCCAAAAAGAATCCCGAGCATGCTGTTGACGCAAGCTTTGAAGATAAGCTGAAGCAGTTTATGCAGGAGTCGGACAGTAAAATATCGGGAAACAGGCTCTATGCCGACAAAAAAAACGGGTCGCGCCGCCGAAGATCATAGTTTTAAACATAAGCCGCCCGCAGCGGCGGCATAAAAAGCAAAAGAGCGGCAAAAATCCGAATCTGCCGCTCTTTTGTTTTTTATGATGTTATTGGGTATCCGGGATTTCGTTATTATCCGGTTCCGATTTTTTTTGCATTGCTCCGAAAGTGACCATCGGAGCCTTAAGGGCTTGCAGATTTGTATTTTTGGTGGCTTCAACCAATTCCTCACGGAAAATTTTCATCGCCCGAGGCGCGTCGATGCCTATTTTTATCTTATCCCCGTCGATACCCAAAAGAGTTACCCTGATATCATCGCCGATCAAGATAGTTTCATTAAGCTTCCTTGACAGAACCAGCATCTGCTTCACCCTCCTTGATCAGCCTGCATATCTCCTTGAAAACAGGATAACGAACGTTGTATTCACCGCCGTTCAGTATGATTTGTTTTGCCTGACCGGTTTCCGTGTTGATAATGATCGGCGCCGCCTGATTCATCGTCATCCCTTCGAGTTCCTCCGGTATCACAACGACGCTCAGCACATATAGGTCTTCGGGGCTGTTGACTTCAAGTTCGGTCACGTCTTCGTCGCTTATGTGGAATGTATATTCGGGAACAGCCAAAAAAGAATCGATAACGGGCAGGCAGACAGCTCCGTCATCGATCGATTGTATCCAGTTTACGGGATAGCTCTCACTGAACTGCAATATGGCAAAATGTTTGTATTCTTCAAGCCCGGGCAAACCGTCTCTGAAATATATCAGCTTGTTTTCATCAACTTCAATATCGCCGAAACGTAAAGTGGATATCTCCATATTTCTCTCCTTATGCGGATCGGTTTTTCGGTGTTCAGAGCCGTTTGTCGACGATCACGCCGGAATCGTAAGGGCTGAGCCCGTCTTCGACCGTGATTTTGATGTAAGGTTTTTCTCTTAAATATATTTCAATGGAAAACATCGGATCAACGATGATGTTTGGCATATACTCGCCGCTCCACTCGATTTTAAAATTCCCTCTCGACCATACGACGTCAACAAATCCCGGTTCCCACTCCACTTCAGGGCTTGTTTTCGGCATCAGACCAATGTTGATTTCCTTTTGTGCGGTTTCTATCGTTTTCCGGCGCGACAGTTGGGCGATCCGATTTCCTCCGATCTCCGTTTTTTTCAGGAAGTCGCCGTCCTGTACCGTTTGCTTTGTGCCGTCGTCGGCTTTTTGCATTCCGGTGCTTCCGATAGATCTCGCAAGATCAAGCGGCGGCTTCATTCCCGACTCGGACCGGACCTTCTTCCAGTTGAGCTTGAATTTCGGAGTATGCGTCTTAACGGTCATCTCCGGAGGCTCATTTATAACCTGCATCTGCGGTTTGGGCGTGGTTATTCTCATTTGAGCCTGAGTGATTTCGATCCCGAGCGACGAATACTGTTGGTCGATTATAATATTCGGCATCCCTGCCATTATAATTCACCACCTGTAAAAGCGTTCTTAAGGTTAGTATTTATAATATATATCTATGTTATATATTATCTTCTTAAAAAGTCCATGAGGGTCGGCTGTATTATGGATGCGCCCGAAGCGAGTGCGGCTCTGTACACCGACTCAGCCATTTTATAATGCATGACGATTTCAGCTAAATCTATGTCCTCTGCGTCTGAGAGCATCTGAGTATAATTGACATAATCCGCGTCGTAACGGTTTTGAAGAATTTCTATGCGGTTGCTCCTGCCGCCGATGTCGGCCGTCCAAGCGAGCGTGTGTTGTTGGGCGTCTTGGAGTTCGCCGATAAATGTACTCAAATATCCGTCGCCGTCTTCGCCGAACATTTCGATCATCATACGGTTGAAAGCTTCATCATACATATCGCCCGCGGGAAAATCATCTCTTACAAAGTCTGTATTGATGACCTGATAAAATGCGTCGACAAGGTTATAGATATTGTTGTATTCAACAGTTTTGGTTTGTACTTGGAGCGCGTCCCTGAAAATCGGATCGCCGAGAGCGTCTGTGGCCTGCTGCATGACGGGATCGCCTTTCGCGTCCAATACCGGTACTCGAACAGTTTCATACTGCGGATTGCCCGATATGTCCAAGATCGGAAAGCCGTCCTTGTCCAATATCGGAACAGTCACGTCTTCATAGACGACTTCCATGACCGGCACGGAAATCAGTTCAAATACCGGGTTGCCGAATTCATCCTTGATCGGAACGTTGACCGAGCCGCTGCCGCCGTAAAAAACCAATTCTATCCCGTTCACTGAAACGGGCATCGAGGTGCCTATAGCGAGGTCAAATGCCATAACGTCGTTGCGCAAACTGTTAAAAAGATCTTTCGCCGTGTTCCAAGCATCCTCTTCGGCGGGTGTAAGACCTGCGGGAGGATTCGCATCGGGGTTGTTAAAAATACGCAAAAACTCAGGATCGTTCAAATTGAGTCCGTTATAGCACAAATTACCGTCGCCGTCTACCGTAAAGGGGGCGGTCACTTTTCCGCCTTCGGAATATCCCGTGGTGTTGTATCCCGCGAAAACGTATTTATCGCCGTAAGTCATGTTCAGCGACTGCAATATATGGTCGCGAAGCTGGCCTACATATTTTGCGATATTTGATCTGTCCGCGTTGGTCTTAACGGTGGTCCTCGCGTCTATGCATGCCTCATACGCGGCCACGACCATCTTATTGATCTCCATACAGCCGACTTCGGCTTCTGTAAGCCATTCCTCGGCTCTGTTGACATTCATCCGGTAATGTCCGAGCTGAGCCAGCTTATAGCGCGCCTGCTGACTGAAAATAACGGCTATGGGATCGTCGCTTATGTGCGCGTATTTTTTGCCGGAAGCCATTTGAGACTGCAGCTTCGAGAGCTTTGTCATATTTGTATACAAATCGTTCATAAAATTGCTGACCAGCATGGAATTTGTTATTCTCATAATCGCTCCGCCGTTTCTTAAAGTTATTTATTACGGGACGGCACGGTTTTTTGCGCCGGCCGGGGTCAGGCTCAGAGACCTACGCGGCCCATTCTGTTGATAAGTACGTCCAAGGCCTCGTCCATTGCGGTTATGATACGCGCCGCGCCGTTATACGCATGCGAATATCTGATCATGTTTGTCATTTCCTCGTCAAGCGACACGCCGGAAAGCGATTCCCTTTGCGTGTCCACTCCCAAAAGGTTCACTCTGTGGAGGGATTCGTAGTCATCGCTCTGTTTCTTAATGGATGCGAGCTCGAATATGATGCTTTCAAAAAAGCCGAATAAGCTGCTTTCCCCTCCGGCTATGGGGATGTCGCGCCGGTTTATCAGCTCATACAGCCTTTGTGCGTTGATTTGGTTTCCCTCCTGCAGATAGTCGTCTCCCTGGGTCGGATAGTCGGGGGCGGTCAGTATTATCTGTTTTGTGGAAGCGGCTATGTAAGCGAGGCCCCTGATGGGATCGGAGAAAATATCGGAATTGATGGAGATGTTTTTAGCGGTTACCATATCGAGATTGTCGGGGACCGCGGAGGAGTAAGAGGAGTATATCAAGTTATCGTAATTATCCACAGTTCCGTCCGGGTTAAAAGTCATAAATTCAAAGAAGTTGACGCCGGTGAGCGATATCTTGCCGCCCATGCCGTCGTCGACCTCTTGGGTCCATCCTTCTCTGTGTATCTCATTGACCGATTGCACCAGCGCTTTTGCCAAATCGTTGAGCAGTTTGATGAAATACGGTATGCCCGCCGGATTGTCGGGCGAATATTCGACGCTGTCGCGCAGTACCATGTGAGACATCAGTTCGCCGCCTAAGGCCAAGGCGTCCAAAGAACTGCCGCCGTTGTTGTAAACTCCGCCGGAGCCTGTTCCGGTCATTGGTATGCCTTGATTGGGATTGTGATAAGGAATGGCGGGATCGGGATCCATCCAATAAATATCATAGCGGTCGTTGTCGGTGAGCACTCCGCCTCCGGCGACTTCCACGCATTCCAATTGGTTGAAATTTTTGTAATCTACAAGATATTCTCCGTCGATCTTGATCCAGAGTTTGCCGAGGTTTAAAGTGTCGTCCGGATCTTCATGGTAGCCGTATTGGATGTTGACAAGCGAGGAAAGCTCGTCGAGCAAGAGATTTCGTTTATCGCGCAGATCGTTTGCCGGCTGTCCGCCCATGTATTCATATCTGTATATGGCTTTATTCAACTCGGTGATATTCTCGGCAATTGAGTTTATTCTCATGACATTCGCGTAGACCGAGAGATTTTGCTCCTGCTGCTGCTCGGAGAGCTGCTCGTAAAGTTGGTGGAAGCCGTCGCACAGGGCTATGGACGCGTTACGCACGGTGGCGCGCTGAAAGGCGTCGTCAGCTTCCGTGGCGAGCAGATTAAAAGAGCTGAAGAGGTCGATTATCTGGTTGCCGAGAGGGATCGATTCCTTGCCTTCGAATATATTTTGCGTATAAGTCAGCCCGTTAACACGGGTCGCCCAATAGGAATATGCCGTCTGCTGCGTGCGGTACTGACGGTCGAGGAAAGAGGATCTTATTTGATCCAATATCTTAACGTGGGCGCCCCCGCCCACCGCGCCCACGTCGGCCATGCGAAATCTCATGGTATAGGCGTAGGGATCATACGCGGTCGTTATGAGGCGCTGTCTCGTGTATCCGATCGTATCGACGTTTGCTATGTTATGGCCCGTGACGTCGAGGCCCTTTTGGCTCACATTGAGGCCGGTCCTTCCTATTTCGAGCCCGAAGAAAGTTGATCTCATCGTAACACTCCCGATTTGGTTTTTGTTGCGGATAAAACAAGCGTCGCGCAAATCACGGGACCCGGCTTACAGCTGTGCCCGCCGCGCGTTTCTCAGCCGTAAAGCTCGCCCAAAATACCCTCGGCCACATCCTCTGCGGATATTGAGTATGTACCGGCTTCTATTTTGGCTTTCAATTCCGTGATTCGGGCGAAATTATCCGCCTTTTGTCCGGCGACGGCTTCTTTGACTTCGGCCAAGATTTTTGAAAAGCTGACGGCCGCTTCGGAAAGCGCGAGCTCATCAGGACCCGATACGGCCTCATTTTTGCGATACCCCGCGGCCTTGTTATCGACACGATATCCCGAAACTGCGTACGGGATATTTCCGGGGCCGTTGATTTTCATTCCGCTCATTTGTTTCACCTGTTTTCCGGCTCGTTATCGGCATTGGCCAAGAGCCGAGTCTGTAATTCGGTCAATACCGTACTTATTATATATAACGAGAGATTTTATGAGAACTTTATATGCTTTTTACGCATTTATCTATATAATCCGACAAGTTTCCTCCGTTATAGACGGTAAAGCCGGCTGAGGCGCATATTTTTTGCCCGGATTTTTCGAGGATATCGTTTTTTATCCTGTCGGTGATCCTGTCGGTGATTATTTTCGCGTTTTTTTTCCTGAGCTCGACAAAAAGCACTGCGAAGACGCCGTTGCCCAAATAAGCGGGTATGTCGGTTTCTCTCAAAACATCCGAGAGGATACCGGAGGCCGCCTCCGCCAGCTCTGCGATGAGGTCTTCCGTCGCGGTCGGGGGTTCGGGTCTTACCCTGAAACACGCCACGGTCATCTGCTGTTTATAGCGCCGGCAGCGGTACAGTTCGCGTTTTGCCTCCTTTAGAAGTCCGCTCAAGCTGAACATATTCAGGTCGCGGCATGTGTTTTTGCAATACTCCTCCCAGTGTTTTGTCATTTCGCCGGATTCCTGCTTGGATGAGAGATCCTCGAAAATCTTCGCTATTTCATTGAGGTCGCGGTATCCCAAAAAAATATGCCAGATCCCGGATTCCGAAATAACGAGCTTTGATACGCTGTAGTTGCTGACGGTCTGCATTACGGTGTTTCTTTCCGTGACGGAAACGTAATATTTAACGGATAAAAGCCCGGGGTTGTTCTCAAGTACGATCGTCGATATCTGCCCGTCGGGTTTTATCGAGAAATCGCGCATCGCGTAGAGTTTTTGCACGGCCTTTCTCCATTCGCAAAAACTTCGCAGAGTAACATATTTTTTATCGTAATCGCTGACGTAATCATAAGCTTTGACATAGTCACCGATCAAAAGCGCGGAAAAATAAGAACGGATACAAGCCTGAGCTTGGACGAGGTCAATACTGCTGCAGCCACTCTGTTCACCGGTTCCGGCGAAAGGAAAACCTGCCCTCGGCGCCGGTCTTTCATTACAAAGAGCGTCGTAGGCCATGTTGATCCGCTTCATCATCTCTTCGGCTTCGGGATGAGAATTAAGGTCCGGATGATAGATTTTGCACAGCCTTTTATAAGAGGACGCTATTTCGGATTTCCGCGCCCCGTATTGGACCTGTAAAATTTTATAAAAATCCGCCGTACGGACCATATGATCCTCCGAGTTCGAAATATATACGGCCCGCAGTCCGTAAAGAACCGCTGTCAGTCGTGGACGTAATAACGAACCTTTTGCATTTGAGCCGGTCCGTAAAAATCGACCTGATAAGAGTAATTTGAGCGCCTTCTGCCCGCCTGAGAGATAGTAGGCCCGCGCACGGGGTCGTATTCTCCGTCCTCTGACGGGCAGACGATCTGCACATGACCTATCCCGCCGAGCCTTTGCCAGCTCGTAACGGCCGGCCGGCCGTTGTTTGCGTACATTTGAGCCGTCTCCGGGCTGACCTCGCGCCACCCGTATAAAGGACCGACGTCTCTGAGCCAATCCTGTATACCGTTCGCGTCAAGCTCATAAGCTCCCTGTATATCAGGAAACATACGGGGCTCTCCGGTTTTGTAATCGACGAAATGAGGTATCTCGCACCCGAGGGCGCTTGTGACGTCCCATACAAAAATGTTGCAATAGGTGTCATTGGGGCCGTTTCGGTAGGGCCTGTAGCGCAGTGAGTTTTCAACGTTGAATTGGTCTATGACCGAGCGCAAAAGCTCGGGGCTGCGGGTTTCCTGTGTTGAGATCTTTGCCGGTATCGTTGGTATCCACGCGCTGCTCGGCACAATGGACATGCCGCTTCGGGAGGCTGTCGGTAAAAACATATCTCTGATTTGCCCGTCCCAGCCGGTGGGTCTGAACACCTTGGAGGGGGTATGAAATCCGGAACTTGTTGAAGACGAGGCGGCGGTTGTTGCCGGCATTTGGGCCAAAAGCGTCGACATGGCGTTGTACAGCATGGCTTTGTCAGAATCCCCGTCCGATATGTTTATCATCATACAGAGCATAAACATCGCAAGCTGAGCGTCATTTATTTCGCCGGACGCGGCGGAGGAAAGCAGCATGCTTTCGATTCCGAGCCCGGAAAGAGGAGCGTATTCCGAAGAAGAGTTGACGCTGGACGCTGCGGACAGCATTTCGCCGACAAGGGCGTCCCTTAACGTTTCGGAAAAGTATTCGCCGGGAATTAGGGAGTTAACCGGCGCTGTCTGCGTTTGAGGGATGCCGGGCGTTTCGTCCGAAACTCCGCTAAAAGCTTCACGGTAAACATCGGCAAATTGCTCCGGGGGCTGCGGCTCAGTCGAGATTGAAGCTTTGGCCGGATTTGACAAAAGATGATTTGCTCCCGATATTTCGGATATTATATTCATTATGTTCTCCCGCAGATTGAAGTTTCCGGCGTCATGCCGGCCGGGGTCATCTCATTTGGTCGAAGAATTCCGCCGAGCCGATAATGCCGTCTGCGGAATAGGAACTGATGCCTTTTCTTGCCGCGTTGAGTTTTTTTGACTCATCACCCAGACGCCGCATAAGGTCCTTAACGGCGGCTGTGTTTTCGACGTCCGCGTCTTTGACCTTTAAAAGTAAACTCTCGGTTTCGGAAATCAAGGCCGCGGCGTCGAGTGCCTTTTGATTCTCGCGGTCCTTCGATTTTGCCTCGCGGAAGTCCCGCAGAGGATTTTCAAGTTTTTTTTGCAGTTCGTTAAAAGCCTCGATCAGATTGTCACGCTGTGACAGATTTAAACTCAGCCCGTCCGTGTCCTCTGCTTCGATAAGCGCTTTTTGTTTGACAGTAAGTTCCAGATAGTTTTCGGCAAGCCGGTTTCTTTGCAAAAGAAGTTCTGTCAACTCCGGATAAAAATCAGCCATGTGCCTGACCTTTCATCATTTTGAAATAAACGGCGAAAACAAGAGCGTTATTCGGCGATCGACATGGAGCCGTGGCATTCCGTGCTCACGGCCTCCCAGGCCTCCTTGAGGTCTTGGATCATCTCCGTCACAGGGTCTATGAGCGCGGAGTCTTTTTTTATGTTGATATCGCATATCGCGCCTATCATATATTCATATACCGACAGCAGATCCTCGGATATAGGCACGCTCATGTCGAGGCTGCGCACCAATTCCTCCACTATGGAAACAGCTTTCATAAGGGCGTTGTGGGCGGCGTTCGGATCGTTTTTGCCTATGGCGCGCTTTGCTATGAGCATGTTCCGTTTTAAGCCGTCGTACAGCATGACGATAAGCTCCGCGGGGCTTGCCGTCATCACTGCCTGCTTCCTGTATGTGTCCTGCGCGTTTGTAAGCGTTATGGGCTGCATATATTACATCCTTCCGCCGAGCTTTTAATATTGAGATTGAGAATCCGGCGACAGTATCGATGCAAGCCAAGAACTCTGTGCCTCAAGTTTTGCCAGAGCCGTCTCCAGAGCCGCGAATTGAAGATAGTATTTCTCCGAGAGCTGCTGCATCTTTTTTTCAAGAGCGTTTATTTGATCGCTCGCGCGGTTTATACGGCTGTCCAGTGAGTTTGTCGCGTCTATGTTGCTGCCTGTTCTGTAGTTTCTCATTATTTCGTTTATGCGGTGCATGTAGCCGTTTTCGCCTATGAACAGGTTCATGACTGCGTCCGGATCCCGCTCCAAGGCGCTTATCAGCCTGTCCTCGTCCAGGAATATCTGACCGCCCGTTTGCCAAGCGCTGTAAGTTTCCTTATCATTTATATTGAATGTCCCGAGTCCTATTTCGGCGGGAGACAGTCCTACACCTTCGATCTTGGTGTAAAGCTCGCTGCGAAGCGCAGAGAGCATGGACCTGATGCCGGAGTCGTTGTACAAAAGGCCCTTTTTCGCGATCTCTTCCCAGCTTTTTATTTGCTCTTCGGTCATAGAGGCCTTTTCCTCATCGGTCAAAGCGACGTATTCGCGCTCCTTCGTTGTCTTGCGCTCGGAGAGCATATCGTTGAGCTTTTTAACGAGGGTGTTGTATCCCTCAACGAATTTTTTTATGTTGTCAACGACCGGCTGCGTGTCTCTCGCGACGCTGACGATGATCGGCTCATTATTTACGGGCATATAATTCAGTGTGAATTTAACGCCGCTGTCCGTGAACGTATTCGACGCGGACGTAATGGTTTCGCCGTCGTTTATTTTGAATTTGGCGTCTTGTCCGGGGGTATATTTCGAAGAGTCCGTGCTGATACCGAAAGCGCCGCGAGGGTCTAAGAGCAAGCTCTCAAAGCCGTTGATTTCATCGAATGTGACCTCGCCGGTGCCGGGCGCGCCGACGACCATGCCGTCGGTAAAATCGGGGTACGCTTCATCGCGCCATACGATATTGCCTTCCTTGTCGTACTCGGCGTTGGCTTTGGTCGAACCGTCCTTAAGATAAGCGATACTGCCGTCGGCGTATCGGTACACGCCGTTACCGTCGTCCGTGGAATTTGCTGTGTCGTATAAAATACTTCCGTCGCTTATGGCGCGCCACACGATGCGATCGTCGTCGCCGTATTCGGCCTGAGCAAAATTGGTCGTATCGTATACGATTTTGCCGTTTTTGTCCCGGTATATATTGGCCCCCATATATGTTTCGTTTACCTGAGTCATAGAGGGATTGCCGAAGGCGTTGCCGGCTGTGTTTTTTATGCTGAGCCGGCTGTATGCGCCCGTGTTGTTTGAGGTAATGCTGATAGCGTCGTTGGCGTTGCTGTAGCTCATTGTGACGCCCGCGTCGCTGCTGTTTACGGTGTTGATCATTTTTTGCAGGGTGTCGTTTTTCCCGAAAGAAAACGCAACGCCGTTTATCTCAAATTTTATTGTATCTGTTGGGGTCATGCCCACCGAGCCGTTGTCGTAGCTTGTGTAGTTATAGAAAAGATTTTTTATGTCTCCCAATTTGGCGGAGGTAGTCCCGCCGGGCACGGAGATGCCGACCGCGCTCGTCGCCTTTGCTCCCGTCGCCAACTGTTCTATGTCGATCTTCATAGCGCCGGCGATAGCGTCGTTGCCGGCCGACACCGTTACGGCGGCCGAGCTCGACGTGGCTTTGAACGTGTTGTATGACGCTTTGCTCAGCATTGAGTCGGAGCCCAAGAAACTCGTCGTGAACGCCAGCAAGTCGTCCCTTACGCCGTAATACGCGTTCTGCTTCCACTGCAGGGCGGTCAAAGCGCGGAACTGACGGTCGATCTTGAGCTGTTCCATCTTCAGCATGCTCTTGATAAGAGCGTCGGTATCAAATCCGGAGTAGAGTCCGGTTATGCGGTTGGGCGTGCCTATACTGCTGATTGCCATTTTAAACACCTCATTATTATTAGTCCGAAATCTTATTCTTTAAGATTCATATATTACTTATTACGGAATTTTCCGGGTTTACTTTATAACATAATAAACTAAATTTTTATATACCGCAATATAAACGGTTAAATCCGTTAAAAAATATTGTGGTAATTTGTGAAGTTTTGTAGTATAGTGTTTCGCATAAAGTGTATACAGGCGAATAATGAAGACGCTTTCCGGGGATAAGGAGGGTTCTTTTTGGAGAAAAAAATTGAAGGCGTTGATAATACGCAGTTGGACGTGCTTAAGGAAATCGGCACAATCGGTTCGGGAAACGCTGTCACGGCGCTTGCCGGGCTTCTCAACCGCGACATTAACATGAGCGTTCCCGAAGCTGAGGTAGTCCCTTTCAACGATATAGTCAATGTAATGAACGGCCCGGAGAGTACGGTGGCCGGAATGCTGGTGGACATGTCGGGCGAACTGTCCGGTTATGTCCTGCTCGTTTTGGACATACACAACGCGTATACCATGGTTTCGATGGCGATGAACGAGGACAGACCCGTTCCTAAGAATCTGAGCGCCGAGAATTTCGGGGATATGGAGCTTTCCGTTCTGACCGAAGTGGCGAACATACTGGTAGGCTCGTATCTGTCGTCCATCGGCGTTATGACGGGACTAAAGATCACGCCTTCGGTACCGCAAGCGGCGATAGATATGCTTGGGGCAATAATGAGTATAGCGGCGATTGAATACGGGAGGATTGGCGATTCGGTCCTTTTTATGAAGACGAAATTTACCGATATGGACAAAGAGGAAATGTCCGGGCATTTTTTCTTGATTCCGGACTACGAATCGTATAAGATACTCATGAAATCGCTG